>JAMLHR010000059.1 GCA_023957015.1 Thermomicrobiales bacterium
CACATTACCGAAGGAGGAGGTCAAGAACGACGACAAGAAGGATGCGAAAGCCAAATCCGCCGACAAACCGACGCGACACCCGAATCAGATCTGGGTTATACGGCTTGATGGCGGCGAAGCACAGCAGGTGACCAACCTGAAATACGGCGCTGGTGCAGCAAGCTGGAAGAGCGATGGCAAAGCGATAACCTTCAGTGCCCAGAGCGACCCGGAACCCGATACCGCACCGATGACGAACGGCGGAGTCGCCGATGAGCGGATTGTTCGCGATCTGAGCTACCGCTTCGATGGCGCTGGATACCTCGAACGGTACAGCCACATCTGGACGGTCACGCTTGGCAATGGCGAGCATTCCCAGATCACCTGGGGTGACGTGTATGACAGCGATCCTCAGTGGCAACCCGATGGAGACATGATCGCGTTTAGCAGTAATCGACGCGACGATCGCAAGCTCAATATCGGTCCGGAGCAGATCTTGCTGGTGCCTGCCGATGGCGGCGACGTGCAAGTGATCGATACCGATGACGCCAGCTTCGCCTCACCGTCCTGGAGCGAAGACGGGAGCCGCATCGCCTGGGTAGGACATCGCGATGGCAACGCATTGACGAAGAACGATACGCTCTGGACCGCGAATGCCGACGGCAGCAACGTCAGAAATCACACCGCACACTGGGAAGTCTCGGTCGGCGATGCTGGTATGAGTGATATCCACGGGACGAGTGAAGGTCGACCGATCTGGCGCGACGAAGACATCTACTTCCTCGCATCCTGGCAGGGCTCCACCCATGTCTACCGTATTTCGTCCCAGGATACTGACGATTCAGTTCGGGTTACCAACGGCAATCGTCGCATCGGTGGTTTCGCGCTGACGACTGATGGCATTGCCTATGTCTCCGGCACGATCAACCGACCGAAGGAGCTCTTTGCTGACGCGCTCGATGGCTCCGACGAGATCCAGATCAGCCACGTGAACGACGATGCACTCGCCGGTTTCGTTCTCAGCAACGCCATCGATATCAAGGCGACAGCACCAGACGGAAAAGAGATTCAGGCCTGGCTTCTGCCTCCAGCAAACCGCCAAAAAGGGAAGAGGTATCCGGTCATTCTCCAGATTCACGGCGGTCCACACGCGATGTACGCGTACGACTTCTTCCATGAAATGCAGGCGATGGCCGGTAAGGGATACGCAGTTGTGTTCAGCAATCCGCGTGGATCAGCCGGATATGGCGAGGAGTTCTGTGCCTGCACCCGCGCGCGTTGGGGCGAATCCGATATGCCAGACGTCCTGGCGGCGCTTGAAGCGGCCATCGCCGAAGTCGACTGGATCGACAGCAATCGCATGGGTGTCACGGGCGGGTCCTATGGTGGATACCTCACGAACTGGATCGTCGGTCACGATCAGCGTTTCAAGGCAGCAGTAACGCAACGCTGCGTCTCCAACTTCTACTCTTTCTTTGGCACTTCGGATATCGGTCCATACTTCGGTGAGTTCGAGTTCGGCGGTGTGCCATGGCGGAATGCCGATCTACTGCTGATGTACAGCCCGATCAGTTATGTGGACGCTATCCACACTCCGCTGCTGATCGTGCATAGCGAGAACGATCTCCGTTGCCCGATCGAACAAGCTGAGCAGATGTTCGTCTCATTGAAGTACCTGCAGCGTGAAGTCGGTTTCGTGCGCATACCGGAGGAGGGTCACGAGCTCAGTCGTAGCGGTACACCAAGTCGACGCAAGGCACGGTTATCGCACATTATTGGGTGGTTCGATTCACACCTGTAAGAGGAAGCTCCACCCATGCCCGCAAACGTGTCACTCCAGAGTCTGAGCGAACGTCTCAGCGCCGAACTCGCCGCCAGTTTCGATCCGCGCGCAACCGGACCGATCCTCGGCGGAGAAGGTTTACTCTCAGGCTTCGGTCGCTTTGGCGAACGCATGTCATCCGCCGATGTCACTTTGGCGGACGCGCTGACGGTTGCTTTGGAGGCATTGAACTCGGTCTATGATCGATTCGGAAAGGCCGCTGCTCCCGGTGATCGGGAGCGGGCAGCCGGTCTCGCGCTGGCGATGGTCGCCGAATCATACCGAGGTGGCACGACCACACCGATCCTCTCGGAGACGGCCAGCTTCCCGAACACCCAGCACGAACGACTGGCAGCACTACATCGTATCAATCGAGCCGCCACGAGCAATCTGCATAGCGATGAGATGTTGGATATCGTTGCCGATGCGGTGAAGAAAGCCACCGATGCCGATGCCAGCGCGATCTTCCTCTATCACGAGGACACCGGTTTGCTGACGCTGGACGCGACGAACGGATTGAACCAGGATGCAGTTGGCACGATCACTTTACGCGCTGGTGAAGGCATCGTGGGCCGTGCCGCTGTCGAAGGCATCCTGCTCTCCGCCACCAATGCCCGGGAGCACGAGAGCTATCTCCCCCACCCCGGTATTGGCGACGACAAGTACGCCAGCCAGGTCTCCGTACCGATGCTGCAGGCGCAACATCGGTTGGTCGGTATCCTGAATATCCACTCAGTTGAGCCGCGGACATGGGAGCATGAGGAACTCGAGTTCCTGCGCACGGTGGCCGGCGAACTCGCGATTGCCATCGATAACGCCCGCATCTACGCCAATACTGACGAGCAGCTGCATCAGAAGATCGAGGAGTTGAGCACCCTGCAGCGCATCTCGCGCTCGCTCACCAGCACCCTACAGCTCAAGGACGTCCTCCGACTCATCGCCCAGAACGGTATCGATATCGCCAATGCGGAGGCTGCGGCAGTCTTTCGCCCGAATCGCCTCAGCAACTCCACGGAGCCCATCATCGAATCACGCATCGGATCGATACGGCTGCTCCTCGATGTGCAGGAACGGAACAGCGTCATCGAGAAGGTCCTGATTAGCGGTACTGCTGCTCGCGCTCGCCTCCAGTATGAGGACGGACCTGCGGACATGTACTGCATGCCCTTGCGCACGGCGAGGGATATCGTTGGTGCCATCGTCTATCGGCTCGAAGCCGATACCGAGATTCCGCCGGAGCGTATCGAACTCCTGCAGGCATTCGCTGATTCCGCCGCCATAGCGATTGAGAACGCCGATCTCTATACCAATGCGATGCACGGTCTACGAACGCAACGAACGCTGGTGCAGGAGATGCATCATCGTGTGCGCAATAACCTGCAGACAGTCGCCGCGCTCCTGAGCCTGCAGATCAGAGCCAATGAGAATGCACCCTGGGCCGTCGAGATTCGTGAGGCCGTCAGTCGCATCCAGGCAATCGCCGCCGTGCACGATCTGCTCAGCGATCCCAGCCGCTTCACTGGCGCGACTGTCGACAAGATCGCCCGCCTTGTGGCGGAGGATGCTCACAGCACCCTAATTCCGCCGACCCTCAAGGTCACCTTCGATATCGAACCCAGCGATCTGCGGATTCCCAGCAATCAGGCAACGATCATGAGCCTGTTGATCAACGAACTGGCGGCCAATGCCATCAGCCATGGGTTCGAGGATCGGACACAGGGCTACATTCGTATCCGGGCCTGGGAGGATAACGGTCACGCCAATGTGGAGATCTTCAATGATGGCGAAAAGGTGCCGGAGGGATTCGACCCCAGCCAAAGCCAGGGTCTCGGTATGAAGATCACCCATCGCCTGGTGACAAGCGATCTGCGTGGCACATTTACGATCACCTCGGACGCCGAAGGCACCTATGCGATCATCCGTTTTCCGATTGCGGCGGAGCAGGATCAGACGGTGTAGGCCAGATCAACGGGCGTCAATCGCCCAACGTTCTGCTTTCTTGCCACCATAGGCTTCATCCAAAATCGTAACGATGTGCTCGACTTCCTGCTCCGAGCCATTTCGGAGCAGCGACGTTCGTAGTTGCATATGGCAACCCGGATTGCTGGTGATCACAGTCCCGGCACCGGTCGCCATCGCGTTCCGGGCCTTGCGATCTCCAAGCACATCGGCCATCTGCGGGCGGGTGATGTTGTAGATACCGGCACTACCGCAGCAAAGCGAACTCTCGTGCATCTCGACCAGGTTCAGACCGGGAATCTGCCTCAGAAGAGATCGTGGTTGGGCGGAGATACGTTGTGCGTGAGCCAGATGACATGGCTCCTGCAGTGTCACGGTGAGATCCACCGTTTTGGTAGGCGGAACCAACGGCTGCTGATCCAGTAGTTCATTGACATCGACCACCCGCTCGGCGAATGTCCTGGCACGATCAGCATAGATGGGATCATCCTTCAGGAGATGCCCGTACTCCTTCAACGCACTGCCACATCCAGCGGCATTGCAGACCACCGGACCGGAACCCGCGTGCTCGAACGCGTCGATATTGGCACGCGCCAGACGGCGAGCATCATCCAACATACCGGTATGCGAGTAAATCGCACCGCAACACCCCTGTCCTATAGGTACATCGGTGGCGTAGCCGTTGTGTGCCAACACGCGACCGGTGGCACGATTCACATCCGGAAAAACGGAACTCATGACGCAGCCATTGAAGAGATGAGCGTCAGCAAGCCTGTGGTCAGGTGTCCAGGTATCGTGGCCCGGTGAGATCGGTGATTCGGCAATCGGTGGCACCATCCGCTCCAGGTTCTCAAGCCGCAACAGCCGGAGGATTCCCGTCTTGCGCAGAAACGAACCAAGCCCGATCTGTTGGTACAACCGCAAGCCCACGGCACCACCGCGCATGAGGCGGACGTTGTTGAACGGCCAGCTCATCACCGATGAGCGCAGCACGTTCTGCCACCATGGTCGCGAGCGATGCTGCTCCAGCTGGGCGCGGCTCGCTTCGACGAGGGGGCCGTACTGGACACCGCTCGGACACACCGCCTCGCAGGCGCGGCAGTTGAGGCATTGATACATCTGCTCGCCGAAGTCCTCATCCAGCAAACTCAGGCGTCCCTCCGCCACCGCACCCATCAGCCAGAGTCGTCCGCGCGGCGACGAGGCCTCATCGCCCGTCTCGCGGTAGGTCGGGCAGGTGGGCAAACACATACCGCAATGCACGCAGGCGCGGAGAAGATCATCGTCCGGGACATCCTGTCCGGAGAACGGAACCGGGCGCTGGAGTTCATCGATGAGATTGACGGTTGCCATAGGGATTTCTCCGGAGCTAGACGAAGAGTCGTCCGCGATTCAGGATATTGTTCGGGTCAAATCCGTTCTTGACGGATTGAGCGACGGCGAAATCTTCCCGCGACGATCCCCACACAGACCGATCGCCCTTCCAGGTATCGGAACCACCTTCGATCTTCCACATACCTGTCGCCAGATCAGTGAGAGGTTCAATAGCCAGGCGCTGCGGATCAATGCTCGCCCACAACGTGGTGGTTCCCAAGGAGATTCGAACCTCGATAACGCCTTCTGTTCCATTCAATGAGTCCGCTACGGACTCCAGTTCGCTACCCTCGGCTGTGCAAATCAGGACCGGCGTATCAGCGGAGGGCTGGGGCACCACCCAATCCTGCGATCCCTCGGACTCAGCCACCGGCGCACCCACCGCTGCCTCGGCCCGCGCGAGATAGTCATCGACCGCCCCACCCCGACCGACGAACCGGATGGAGGTGATAACTCCCGCGTTATCGCGGACAGTTTGGGCACTGGTTGCCATTGGCAGCGCAGCCAGGAGGGTACGTTGCCGACCAAGTCCATCGGAGACGGAGTCGTCTCGCCAACTGATCGTTCGATCCACACGTGCGATGGGGAGAACCTTCAGGTTCACCCTGGTCAGTACTGCCAGCGATCCCCAACTGCCGTGCAGCAGTCGACTCATCTCGAAACCACTCACGTTCTTAACCGTCATGCCGCCTGCCTTGGCGATCAGCCCATCACCGCGGACATACTCGCAGCCGATCAGCAGATCCTTGAGTGTGCCCTGATTCAGGCGTCGCGGACCGGAGAAACCGGTCGCCACCAGGCCTCCGATCGTGCCACCATCATCCTCGGCGAGATCGATCGGTAGCTCCTGGCCGTTTTCAGCCAGAGCAACACGAACCTCCGTCAACGATGTTCCAGCGCGAAACGACGCCGTCATGTCAGTCGGAATGTAGTCGTCGATTCCGGAGAGACCAGTGAGATCAAGCGCGAGGAACCCATGATCGGTACGATTACCAGTGGAGAGACAGGTGCCGCCACCAATTGGGAGAACAGGCTGATCCTGCTGAGACGCCTCGTGCAGGACCTCGGACAAATGCTGCGGAGATTCGATGTGAACGGTATCAGTGATGTTCGTTGTCATACAGGTGTCTCCTAGAACGCCACAATACCGTGTTTCTGCGCCATATGCGGTTACGTGCAACTCACTTCACCACACATCGTGCTCTTCGGAAGCACCTTTCCCGGATTGAAGGCATCGTCCGGATCAAATGATCGCTTGAGTCCCGCCATCGCGCGAAGGTCTTCTTCGGTGTAGATCAGCGTCATGTGATCACGCTTCTCCGTACCAATGCCATGTTCACCGCTGAGCGTGCCGCCAAGTTCGACACAGGCGATGACCAGATCGTGATTCAATTCCAACACCCGCTCAATCGCTCCGGTCTCCCGACGATCGAACAGGATCAGGGGGTGGAGATTACCATCGCCGGCATGGAAGACATTACTCACCATCAACCCGCTCGATTGCGACAGTCGATCAACCTCATCGAGCGCCTGCACGAGTTTGATCGTGGCACTACCGCATCCTGGAGGTAGTAGTTCCGGTGCCAGGCGACCCATCGCGCCGAGGCTCATCTTCCGTCCCATCCAGAGCGCGGCCTGTTCAACCGGATCGTAACTCTGGCGATACTGGAGCACACCAATGCGTCGACACAGCATCTCAACATCGGCGCTGATCTCGGCCACCTCAAGCGGATGCCCATCGACCTCCACCAACAACACGCGGCGGCATCAACCGGATAGCCAGCGTGATAAGCGGCCTCAACGGCCTTCATCGCCAGGGAATCCATGATCTCCAGCGAGGCAGGCATCGTACCGGATGCGATGATCTCCGTCACGGCCTGAGCCGCATCATCCATACTGGCGAACGCCGCCAGGATGACACTGACCGATTCCGGAATAGGTGTCAGCAGAACCTTCGCCCTCGTGACGATACCGAACATCCCCTCCGAACCAACAATCGCTGCCGTCAGATCGAGTCCGCCATACCCAGCCTGATTCGCATCCAGCCAAACCACACGACCATCCGGCAATACAACCTCGACACCGAGGATGTGGTTGGTAGTGACACCATATTTGAGGCAATGAGGACCGCCAGCGTTCTCGGCGATATTGCCACCGATGGTGCTCGCCTTCTGGCTGGACGGATCGGGGGCAAAGAACAATTTCTGCGGCTTGACGAACGTGGAGAGTTCCAGATTGATCACACCCGGTTCCACCAGCGCGGTGCGCTCGGCGGCATTGACCTCCAGCACGCGATCCATGCGAGTCAGTGAGATGACGATGCCTGCCGCCAATGGCACGGCACCACCACTGAGACCGGTACCTGCGCCACGCGCAATGACCGGTACGCCATGCTTACGGGCGACTCTGACACAGCCAGCCACCTGCTCGGTGGTCGTCGGCAGGCAGATAGCCAGGGGCAACACCTTCTCCGGGGCACCATCCGGAGAACCGTCAGCCTCGAACACGAGGATATCGGCCGGGCGGTAGCGGACACCGAGTTCACCGCAGACGCGGATGAGATCGTTAATCAATGGCGATGTGGGCATGCCGGGCTCCTTGGTCGCTATTCATGCATCAAGTATCCTGCGCTCAATGCATGCTGGCAATTCAGACTGTATGCTTGCTTGTGACGGAACGTTCGCTATTCGCCGGAGCCGCCACCATGCACGTACCTCTGATCGACGCTGTGATTGCCGATGACTATGATCGCGTTCGCGATATGGTCGCGAACGGCGTGGATTTGGAGTTCCGGGACGAGAACGGTCGCACACCGTTGCTGGCCGCGGTTACCGCAAATAACATCGAGATCGCTCGCATCCTGATGGAGGCTGGCGCGGATGTGAACGCCCAAGACGACATTCAGGACTCACCCTACCTGCTGGCCGGCGCACGAGGATACAACGAGATTCTGCAGCTGACGTTAGAGCATGGCGCAAATCTGACCAGCACCAATCGCTACGGTGGTACGGCCCTGATTCCTGCTTGCGAGCGCGGCCATGTGGATACCGTGAAGCTGCTCATCGCCGCTGGCGTCGATGTCAATCACATCAATCGTCTCGGCTGGACGGGTTTGCTGGAAACCGTTATCCTCGGTGATGGCTCGGAGCCGTACCTTCAGATCACCAAACAGCTCATCGACGCCGGTGCCGACGTCAATCTGGCGGACAGGGATGGTGTTACACCGCTACAACACGCGCAGCAGCGCGGATTCGGTCGTATCGCCACCTTGCTTGACGGTGCGGGAGCTCGCTAGAAAGCATAGTCGTCCGTCGACGCATTAGCGGGAACATCATCGCCACTTTGAGGGTAAACAACCTGCCCTACTCTCAATCAACACACGAGGCAAAGGACTTTGGACACACAGGCCAATCCACAGATCGTACCCAACATCACTGATATCAAACCCAAACTGCGCGGCTGGATTCACGCGGGCACCTTCCCGGTGGCGATCGCGCTCGGCGTTGTCCTGATCGTCTTCGCACGCGGCGCGGCGGCGATCACTGGAGCCGCAGTGTTCATGGCGACATCGCTCCTTCTCTTTGGTGTGAGCGCCCTCTACCATCGGATCGGCTGGACACCGAATGTGAAGGCGGTTTTTCGCCGCATCGATCACGCCAATATCTTCCTGCTCATCGCCGGAACCTACACACCACTCAGTCTCATGCTGTTGCCGAGGGATAAGGCCATCGTGCTGCTGGCGCTGGTTTGGACGGGTGCCATAGCCGGTGTATTCTTCCGTATCTTCTGGCTGAGCGCACCTCGCGCGCTGTACGTGGTGCTCTACCTGCTCCTGGGTTGGAGCGCGATGATCTATGTCACCGATCTCTTCCGCGCCAGCTGGATCACGATGACACTGGTGCTCATCGGTGGGGTGCTTAATAGCCTGGGTGCGGCGGTTTATGGTTTCAAGAAGCCGAATCCATCGCCCAAGTGGTTCGGATTCCATGAGATCTTTCACTCGCTGACGGTGGCTGCATTTCTGTGCCAGTGGGCAGGTGTGTTCGTGGCGGCTGTTTCGGTGTCTCGGATATAGATTCTCCTGACAACTCAGCTAAGCAGAGACGGAATCCACCCGATTTCGCTTTTGTTGTGGGGATAAGCATGTTTGTGACGTTTATCACAAACGGCCATACTTCTTCACGGAAGTGTTGTCTGGATGTGCGCTCCTCTGGTGCGTCATCCACCCCGAGAAGGACTCCCTGACTATGGATCAGGTCATCGCGTTCGCCGGTCTCGTCCTCATCTTTGTTCTCGCCTTCTGGCGAAAACTACCGATGGGAGCGGTGGCGCTGTCCTTCGCCTATTTCATGGGCACACAGTATTTCGACTTTACACCTCAGCAGATATCTTCAGGATTTCCGGCACATCTGATTGTCACTCTCATCGGCGTGACCTACCTCTTTGGTATCGGACACGTTAACGGTACCGTGGATCAGATTGTCGCCAGCCTGGTGGCGATGGTCCGCGGAAGGGTTGTTTGGATTCCCTGGGTGTTCTTCGTGTTGGCGATGGGAATAACGGCGTCCGGTGCGCTCAGCGTCGCGACACTGTCCATCCTAATCCCAATTGGTATGGGATTTGCCATTAAGAACAAAATCAACCCGATCCTCATGGGCCTCTCTATCATCAACGGGACCAATGCTGGTGGGTTCTCTCCGGTGGCCGTGTACTATCTGATTATCAGTGGTGTTCTAGAGCAACAGGGCGTCACACTCAACCCAATACCGATATTCATCCTCACGTTCGTGTGCAGTCTCCTGATTAATGTGATCGCGTTCTTCCTGTTCGGGGGATATTCCCTCGTCGGCAAGACCGCAGAGGAAACCTTCAAGGAGGTTGATGATTCGGCTTCGCCCCAAGCCTGGCAACGTGAACAGATCCTCACAATTCTGACGATGCTGGGAGTGATGACCGCCACGATCCTGTTTGATCAGGATGTAGGGTATATGGCCATCACGGGGGCCATCATCCTGGCAGCTTTTCGACCAGATCAAGCGCAAGAGGGTCTCAAACGCATCGGCTGGGGGATTGTGCTCCTGATTGGCGGTATGGTGACCTATATCAATGTCCTGAACTCAGCCGGGATCATCACGGACATCGCAGAACGCGTGGCCGCCTTCTCAATGCCGTTGCTTGCTGCGCTGGTACTCATCTTTATCTCGAGTTTCATTACCGCCTTCGCCTCGTCAAACGCGATGTTCGTGATCGTTGCGCCACTGGCAGCACCGCTGCTTCTGGGTGGAGAGATCGGTGTGACGGGATTCTTCGTCGCGTTGGCGGTCTCGGTTGTGGCATCGGATGCTTGTCCAATCTCTACCGCAGGTGCATTGGTGACGGCAAATGTACCCGAACATCTCCAGCAACGGGTGTTCGGCACGTTGTTCCGCTGGGGCATGACAGTGGTGGTGGTGGTTCCGCTCGTTACCTGGTTGATCTTTGTGGTTGGTTTCAGGTAGCCGAAAACCTTTCCTTGTCCGCTATCATGCACCACCAGATCGCAACGTCGGATTAGTTGAGCCAGGCGATTCCGGCGTTGAGGTAGGTGGCAAAGGCTACCCAGGCGAAGTAAGGCATGAACAGGCGACTGGCCCACGGATTGATACTGTTGAATCGGGAAATACAGAGACCGATGATTATCAGTAACGTCAGGATGACAACCAGGGCAAGTCCGATTTGCTCCAGCCCAAAGAACACCAATGTCCAACTGGTGTTCAGCACGAGATGCAATCCGAATAAGCCATAGGCACCTTGTTTGTCTCTATTCGGAGACCGCCAGATGAGGTAAAGAGCGATACCAGTAGTCAAATACAATGTGGTCCACGCTGGCCCAAACACCCATCCCGGCGGTGTAAGTGGGGGCTTGCTGAGTTCGTTATACCAACCGCTGGTTTCCACTGCCAACCCACTGATTGCAGGGAGAAAGGCAACGGCTACACAGATCAGCATTGCCGGAAGGGATTTGCGCATGGAATTAATCTCGTCTCTCCGCACTCACGACGTGGGCGATATCCCGCGTATATATCGCAAATACCAGACCACGACGTGGCGACAACCTCCAGGCCTTTCTGGACCCCTTAGGAACCAAGAACTGACAAGGATCTTTTCGCTCGCGCAACCAGCTCCACGGAGAAGTCATCGAGGCCAGCCCAATCGGCAGACATGATGGTCACCAGATCATCCAGCGGCACCTCGACACGCTTGATAACGCCAGCCGACGCTTCCCAGGGCAGCATGGTCGCGCGAGCGACGGACATACTGCCAATCATGATCTTGCCAGCATTCGGTCCATCGAGCCGCTCGGTGCGTGTGTAGGCGATCAGCGCGCTACTGACCACCTCCGCGCACGCTTTCTCTCGCACCGCACGATGCATCGCATCCTCGATCGTCTCACCATCATGAGGGTGAGCGCCCGGCGTATTCAGCCGACCGCTATCCTCCCGGACCAGCACTGTGGTGACATCGTCGATCATAATGATGGCCTCGGCTCCCCCGAACTCGCCTGTCGGTCGATCATCGGGCGAATGCAGGCTCACCTTCCAGCTTCCGCTGCCACTGGTGAGGGTGTAGTAGGTAGTCTCAGTCATCGTCATCCTGCACATAGAGCGCCAATACCGAAGTCGATGGCACTACGTACGCAGCACCGGATACAGGTGTGGTGAAACGCGTCAACGCATCGCGGATACCGTCAACCCCGGCCATACGGCGCAGCATTTCCATCTGCCGCCACTGATCGCAGCTAAACCCTACGAACAACGTGCCATGCTCGCCGGTATCGCCATAGGCAACGTTGTGCCGGAAAATCTTGGGCTCCTCACCATCGCGATCAACGGTCGTGCGGGCAACATGAGAAGTCGGAGGTTTTACATCGTCCGGTATCTCAACCGAATCGGCTTTGGATCGTCCGATGACATCCTCCTGAGCCTTCGTTGTGAGACCAGTCCAGGCAGCGATATCGTGCCTCCACTTCTGGAAGATGAGGATGCACGAACCGGCACCCGGTTGATCCGCGGGAACGGTGGCGATGGCGGGAGCCTGGATGAGCTGTGGATTCTCGGTGCCATCGATGAAACCGGTCAGGTCGCGACCTTCACGATAGTGCCAACCCGTAACTTCAGTCGCCACGCTGGCAATCTTGTCTATGACGTTGCGGATTTCCAGGATCGTATCGAAGACAGTCGCGCGATCAGGTCCCGAGACCCACACCCAGGCATCATGGGGCGTTGTTGGCATGGTGAAGCCATCGGCACCAACAATCGGCTCCTGCCAATCGGCGGCATCGACGGGGAGATCATCCGGATGAAGATATCGCCAGAGGCTGGGTTTGAACGCCAACACGATATTGACGCCGATCTCGGTCCGGAAACTCCCAAGATTGACGAGCGCCTTGACCAAACTGGCGAGATCGGCACCCGGCAGCAAATCCAGTTCGAGATAATCGTTCTCGGGTGTACCAACGGCAAAGATACCTGCTTGCGGGAAGCGCATAGTGATCTTCCTCTTCCATGTACGAAGACCTAACCAGGGGACTCCCCCAACTATGGTGCAACTGTATACCAGGCCATAGCATCGTTGTGAAACGAATGGAGTACATGTGCGGCAAGTCGACTACTATCACTGAGACACGCTCGTTGGGCGAGGTGATGACAGGAGCCACTAGCACGCCCATTCTGACGACATGTCTACTGATGCAAGGAGTGTCCACGTGGGCAGTTTGCCATCGAACCATGCGGAAGCGGCTTCGCCGGTGGTGATATCTACGATGACTGACCTCGTGAATCGCGCCCGGAGGTTGGCAGGCGGTGGCGAGCGCCGCATTCTCGGTATTACCGGAGCACCAGGTGCCGGTAAGTCGACACTGAGTTCCATATTGCTGGATCAGCTGGGCGATGCCGCAGTGCTGGTTGGCATGGATGGCTTCCACCTCGCCAATGTTGAGCTCCGGCGACTCGGTCGGCGAGACCGCAAGGGCGCACCCGATACCTTCGATACTGACGGCTACGTAGCACTGTTGAGGCGAATCAGGAACCAGCGTGCAGGAACCATCCATGCGCCCCTATTCGATCGCAGTCTGGAGGAATCCATCGGGAGTGCAATACCGGTTCGTGCAACCACCCCACTGGTGATTACCGAAGGCAATTATCTGTTGCTCGATCATGGCGGGTGGGAAATGGTGCGACCGGAACTCGACGAAGTGTGGTACCTGGATATTCCTGCCGAACTCAGGCGAGAGAGGCTCGTGCAACGGCGCATATCGTATGGAGACACTCTCGACGCTGCGACATTCTGGGTGAACACCGTGGACGAAGCCAACGCAGCGGTAATCGAGAGAACACGGTCACGAGCCGATACGATCGTTCATCTTGACACGTTTGACGAAGACCTGAGGAGTGCGAACACATCATGTGGATAGCCTTCGCGTTCGGATCGGCATTCTTCGCAGGGGTCACGGCGGTACTGGCCAAGCTGGGTATTCGCAACATCGATACCAACCTGGCAACGGCACTGCGCACGAGTGTAGTTCTTGTTCTGGCCTGGGTGATGGTATTTGTGGTGGGCTCGGAAGGCACGCTGGGCAGCGTCAGTGAACGTACATGGCTCTTCCTGGTGCTCTCCGGTCTGGCAACGGGTGCTTCCTGGCTGTGCTATTTCCGGGCTCTGCAAATCGGCGATCTCAACAAAGTCGTTCCCGTTGATAAGAGCAGCACGGTGCTGGCGATGATACTGGCCGTTGTGTTCCTGGGAGAGCGGCTCAATGTCCTGGTCGTCCTGGCGATGGTACTCATCGCGATCGGCACATTGTTGATGATCGAGATGCGAGCTGTCCCGAGCGTGCACTCCGACCAACCGTCCGGTGATTCCGGCTGGACATGGCTTGTTTTCGCGGCGGGATCGGCCATCTTCGCTGCACTCACAGCGATACTGGGGAAGGTGGGTATTGAGGATATCGATTCCAATCTCGGTACCGCCATCCACACGGCGGTCGTGCTGGTGATGGCGTGGATCATCGTTCTCGCGCAGGGTGGACAGCGCAGAATACCCGAAATCG
>JAMLHR010000006.1 GCA_023957015.1 Thermomicrobiales bacterium
CCCACCTCAGGGGTCATATGTCTCTGAACCTATACAGGGAATGTGAGCACCAATTTGCCAGTCCGCCATGGTGCTTGCTGTATCGGCATATTTGCATCGCCCAAACACTCTCCTATACTGCCAGCAGAGTCAATCGTCCCAACTACAGGAGCACCGATTTGAAACCACTGATTGGCCTTACGCCAACACCTGAACTCGAGGTAATGGAGCACGGAACCTTCCGCCGCCATACCCTTTCGGATCATTACTCCCGTGCGATCATCGCCGCGGGTGGAATACCGGTGATGCTGCCCTCCAACTATCTCAATCCTGCCGAGATGCTGGATCGACTCGATGGTGTGGTCATTACCGGTGGCGGCGATATCGATCCCGCCATTTATGGACAAGAGCGTAACGAGCTCACTGCCGGCATCGATGACGAGCGCGATACGTTCGAACTCGCCCTGCTTAAAGCAGCCATGGAGATCGATTTGCCAATACTCGGTATCTGCCGCGGTTGCCAGCTCTTCAACGTCGCCCTCGGCGGCACGCTCCATCAGGATATCGACACCCTGCACCCGAATCCTGTCCAGCATCGCCAGCAGAACCTTGGTGTTCATCACGAAGAGTCGTTCCAGACGGTCACGATTCTTCCCGGTGAGCATCCGCTGAACGGCTCCGTCGCGGCACCGACAACGGAAATCAACTCCTTCCATCATCAGGGGATCGATCGCCTCGCGGATGCCCTCGAACCAATGGCCGTAACGGAAGATGGACTCGTGGAGGCCGTCTACCACCCGGGAATGCGTTACGGCGTAGCGGTCCAGTGGCATCCGGAGTTGATGGCGCACAACTTCAGCGACCAGGCAGCGATCTTCTGCATGTTCGTCAAGGCCTGTGAGGTATATCAGGAAGCCTCTCGCGCGTACGAGGGGGTCGAGATCGCATGAGCCAGCCAATCATCGGTGTGACACCGAGCGCAGGATTGAACGAACTCGGCGTACGCACCTATTCGATCGCCGCAGACTATACGCAGGCAATCCAACGCGCTGGCGGACTTCCGGTTGTACTCCCTCTCCATATCACCGATATCGATGCGATCTTGTACCTGGTGGATGGCCTCGTCTTCTCGGGTGGTGGCGATATCGAACCCGGCCTGTTCAATCAGGACAAGCACGAAACCACAACCTATATCGACGAGGAACGCGATGCCTTCGAGCTCGCATTGATGCAGGCAGCATTCGAGCGCGACGTGCCGATCCTCGCGATCTGCCGCGGTGTTCAAGTGATGAATGTCGGTTTAGGCGGAGATCTGATTCAGGACATTCCCTCGCAAACCGACTCGGAGAAGGAACACGCACAGCGCGCCGTCGGTGTGGGCGAGCACGATCTCTTCCAGACCGCGACCGTGGACGACGGCGACAATCCAGTCACCCAGGCACTGGGCACCGGATCGATCGATATCAACTCATTCCACCATCAGGCGCTGGGCACGGTGCCTGATGTGCTCGAAGTTGTGGCGAAAGGCGACGATGGCATTATCGAAGCCGTCTATGCGCCAGGAAGAAGCTACGCGATCGGCACGCAATGGCATCCGGAGCGGTTGGCTGCGCAGCACGAGGAGCATCAGCGACTGTTCGATGGATTGGTGGAGGCCGCTCGTAAGAGCATCAGGTAGATCGCGGACATCAAGAGAGACGACAAGAGGGGAAGTCGGTTGGCCGACTCCCCCTCTTGCCGTATCTGGTTAGGCGACTGTCACCGCCTCAGCGGGTGCATCGATCACCGGTTCCCGCTTTTGCTCAGTTTTACGCAGATCGTGGAACTCCACCGGCATGCTTACGGCAAGCGCATCATCCAAAGTATCCGCCAGAACGAAAGTCATCTCGTCACGAACTTCATCCGGCAGATCATCGAGATCAACCTCATTCCTCTTCGGCAAGATGAATGTAGTGCAGCCGGCGCGAAGCGCGCCCAGCGCCTTCTCCTTGATGCCACCAACCGGTAGCACCTGGCCGCGCAACGTGAACTCACCCGTCATCGCGACATCGCCACGAACCGGAACACCGGAAAGCAATGAAACCAACGCGGTCGTGATCGCAACCCCAGCGGACGGTCCATCCTTCGGCACGGCACCAGCAGGTACATGGATGTGGATATCCGAGTCCTTGTAGAAGTCCGGATCGATTCCCAGCTCTGCCGCCCGTGAGCGGACGAAGGAGAACGCGGCCTGCGCGGATTCCTTCATCACATCGCCAAGCTGACCGGTGACGATCATGCCGCCCTTACCAGGCATTCGCGTTGCTTCGATGAACATGATGTCGCCACCAAACGCATTGACACCAACACCGATGCTCACACCCGGCTGCGATGTACGCTGCTCCAGCTCCTCATAGAAGAATCGCGGTCGACCAAGGTACTCGCGAATCTCGGCCGTAGTGATCGTTGAAGGTACCTCGGTACCCTCAGCCACACGCGTCGCGATCTTGCGCGTGGCGCTACCAACCTCGCGCTCGAGATTCCGGACGCCCGCTTCGCGCGTGTAGTGCTGGATGATCGCCATCAACGCGTCATCCTCCCACGCAATCTCGCGGCCGATCAACCCGTTCGCCTTCATCTGCTTCGGGACAAGGTAGCGCTTCGCGATCTCGAGCTTGTCCTCATCCGTGTAGCTACTGAGTTCGACGATCTCCATGCGATCTCGCAACGGCGCCGGTATCGTGTCCAACATATTCGCGGTGGCGATGAACATCACCTTACTCAGGTCAAACGGAACATCCAGATAGTGATCGCGGAAGTCGCCGTTCTGCTCGGGATCAAGCACTTCCAGCAGCGCCGAGGACGGATCACCGCGCCAGTCGTTGCCGAGCTTATCCACCTCATCCAGCACGAAGACCGGGTCAGACGTACCAGCCCGACGAATCGCCTGAATGATGCGACCCGGCATGGCACCAACGTAGGTGCGGCGGTGACCGCGAATCTCGCTCTCGTCACGAACACCACCGAGGCTCATACGAGTCAGTTCCCGCCCGAGCGCGCGAGCGATGCTCTGCGCCAAACTGGTCTTCCCCACGCCCGGCGGACCGACGAAGACGAGGATCGGTTCCCGATTGATGACATTCTCGTCACCAGTTTCCGCGGCGATATCCTGCTTCAGCTTACGCACCGCAAGGTACTCGAGGATACGATCCTTGATCTTCTCCAGACCGTAGTGATCCTCATCGAGAATGGCACGCGCCTTCTGGATATCAATCGGCTGCTCGGTCGTCTTACCCCACGGCAGACTCACCAACCAATCCAGATAGGTCTTGATCACACCGTATTCGGCGGCAGCCGGCGGCAGCTTGGAAAGTCGATCCAACTCACGCTGAGCCTCCTTGCGGGCCTCGTCAGACATACCGCTTTGCTCGATCTGCTCACGCAGATCGTTGATCTCGGCTTCCTGATCACTGGTTTCACCGAGCTCGCGCTGAATCGCCTTCATCTGCTCGCGCAGGAAGTATTCGCGCTGGCTCTTGCCCATCTCCTCCTGGACATCGGACTGGATCTTTCGACCCAGCTCCAACACCTCCAGCTCCTTTGTCAGGTAGCCGATAAGGAACTTCAGCTTCTCGGCGATGTCGGTCAGTTCAAGTACATGCTGCCGCTCACTCGGTTCCATACGAAGGTTGGACGTGATGAGGTACGTGAGATGCACTGGGTCATCGAGCGCATTCATGGAGGCGATCAGCAGTTCATCTGGCAAATGCTGGACCAAACCAACCGCGCGCTCGAAGAGCTCATGAGCATTGCGGGCAAGCGCCTCGATCTCCACCGTTTCCGGAGCGATCTCGGGCGTACGGCGAATGCGTGCCTTCAGGAAAGGCTCCTCCTCAACAACCTCGAGGATCTCCATACGCTCGAGCCCCTGCACCGCCAGACGCATAGTGCCATCCGGCACGCGCATCATCTGGTGAATCGTGGCGACGGAACCGATCTCGAGGATATCCTCAGGGCCAGCGTTATCCTGCTCATCATCCTTCTGCATGACCATGGCGACCATGCGATCACTTTGCATCACCGCATCAATGAGTCGCAACGATCGCTCCTGCGCTGCCGCCAACGGCACTAGCGTATGCGGGAGAATCACCGTTGCCTTTAGCGGCAACAGGGGAATGATCTCCTCGACAGGTTCGATAGCGATATCGTCCGCATCACTGGCAATAGTCTCATCGCGCACTTCATCGTTCTCTGCCACGGTGGCTTCCTCGATCGGCGTTGGCTGATCGGTCTCCTCCACCGAATCCACGATGTTCTTCTCGTTATCTGTCACGTTGCTACTCCTGGATTAGTTCTCGGTGTGAGGAATGACACGCTTTGGCACGATAGTCACACCCTGAATGCGCTTGAGGCTGATGCGGAGGAAGCCGTTCTCATAGCTAGCTTCGGCACCTTCCTGCTCGACCTGGAATGGAAGTCGAATCTCGACACCGAATGGGCCGTATCCAATGCGAGCGATATGGTAACTGCGATGACTGCTCGCGCACATATCCTGGCGCTCGCCTTGAATGGTGAGCACATCGCCCTCAAGGACGATATCGATCTCCTCCGGATTCATACCAGCAATCTCGGCGACGACCTCCAGCGAATCCTCTGTTTCATATACCTCAACCGGTGGCCGCCACATCGGACGACGATTGCGCTCAGTTGCGGCTGATGAGCCGAGCATGGAGAGGAACATCGCATCCAGATCATGCTGGCGGCGCGTATCCGGTCGAGGACGAACCTTACGAACAACAATCACAAAACGGCTCCTTTCACAATCAATACATGGCCGAACCCGGAATAGGAAGTACACCGTAGGTCTTCCGGGTTCATGCAATACAGACTATACACCGTGTAGCACTGATATGCCACGATTCGTATCAACTTACTGTGGATTAGTCTCAGACATGATCTCCGTCAGGTGCCGATGATCATGACGGTCAGGACGGTGATCGACCAACCGACCACAGCCAGAAGCAAGGGGGTGTCTTTCCACAGGAGCGTTTCCGGTGTGCTGCCCTCGCCCTTGGCCATCACCAGCAGCAAATAGCGGAACAACGCGAAGATCACGAAGGGAACGGTCAACATCATCGAGCCGTTCTCGGGCACGGAGTCGGAGGTAAAGCTATAGATGCCGTAGCTCATGATCGAACAGGTCGCGGTGATGATCAGGAACTGATCCAGCATAGGTAGCGAGTACTCCGCCAGCGTCGGTCGATGAGCCGCGGCACCATCGCTCAAGCGAACTAACTCACTGCGTCGCTTGCCGAAGGCGAGGAAGAGGGCCAGCAACATCGTGCAGAGCATCAGCCATGAGGACACGGGGACTTCAATCGCGGTCGCACCCGCGACCGCCCTTAGGACGAATCCGCCCGCAATCACAAACGCATCCACCAAAACAACGGACTTCAACTTCATGCCATAGGCGAGCATGAGCGTGGCATACGCCAATATGACCAGCGTCAATAACGGAGTGATCAACCATGATCCGAGAAACGCCACTGCTGCCAGGGCGATGGAGACGGTGATGGCCGCGGGCGAACTCACCTGGCCAGCTGCCAGCGGCCTGTTTCGCTTGGTTGGGTGGAGGCGATCACGATCGCGATCGATCCAGTCGTTGAGGATGTAGACGCTGCTACTAATCGCGCAGAAAACCAGGAATGCCGCGATCGAACGCCAGATCGCGTGAGTGATGGTCGGGTGACCGAAGACAAGCGCCGCGAATACGACCGCGTTCTTGCTCCACTGGGTGACTCGTAGTGTTCGTAGCCAAATGGCGACGGTCGTCATACTTATCCCTACCGCAGAAAAAGCGGATACGATCAATCATTCTGGCGTTGACATGCCTGTTTGGCAGCAATGATACTGTGCAGAAGCTTACGGGGAGAGGGGGTCAGGCGCTGACCCACAGGGAGGATCGCTTGAACGCCAGCACCCGAGATGTCTTTACGATCATGAAACCAGACCTCGAACGCGTCGAGGATGTGCTGGTCACTGCGGCGAGTATCGATTACCCCATCGTCAACACCATGCTCCACGCGATTGTCAGCGGTGGCGGGAAACGACTTCGACCGGTACTTCTGCTATTAGCAGCGAAGGCGTTCGGCACATTCAACGAGCGGGCAGTCGATGTTGCTGCTGGCGTTGAACTGCTGCACACTGCCTCACTCGTTCACGACGATAGTATCGACAAAGCCGCGCTTCGTCGCGGGAATCCGACACTTAATACCGAACTCAGCACCGGTGCCGTGATTCTGATCGGCGATTATCTCTTCGCCCAGAGCGCCATCCTGGCCGCCCGACCGGAGAATCCACGCGTGATGGTGATCTTCGCGACCACGCTCGCCGAGATCTGCGATGGACAAATCCGCGAGACGCTGGAGGCGCACCGACTGGATCAGTCGATGGCCGAGTACGAGGTTCGCATCTTCGGCAAGACAGCGGCGCTCTTCGCCGGTGCCGCCGAGATGGGCGCAGTCCTGGGTGGTGGCAGCGATGAGCAAGTCGCGAATCTCCGCCAAATCGGTACCGATCTGGGTATGGCGTTCCAGGTGATCGACGACGTCCTTGATTTGCGCGAATCCAGCGAAACGATCGGCAAACCAGCAGGCAATGACCTGCGTCAGGGCGTGGTGACTGTGCCGGTTATGAGCTTTATCGCCAATCTCCCAGCAGACGCTCCGCAACGGGCATTGATCGAGCGTATCGTCGCCGGTGATGAGACCAACGACCAGACAATCGATGCGCTAGTGCAAGAGATTCGGAACTCGGGTGCCTTGGTCGAGGCCGAGCGTATTGCGCAGGGTTATGTTGCCTCCGCACGGGCGCGCGTGGAGTTGGTCCCGGACGAGGATACTCGCGATTCGCTGAATCAGTTGCTCGACCTGGCCACAATCCGGAGCGTGTAACGCGGATTCCCAACGTAATAGCGGTAGCAGGGCAGATAAACTGCCCTCGAGATGCGGCCAAAAGGGGAAACAAGGGCACGCTTTGCTGCTCGGTTGCGCCTCGGCCACCTGCGGTGCTCCGCTGCTACCAAACCCCAGACGACAGCACAATGCGAATTCTCTCCAGGAATCACAGATGGGCTCCGGCGTCGTTGCCGGACCACATTACTCTGCTCCGTCCAAACCGGCATCATCCTGGACGTACGGCATACCCAGCGCATCGCAGAACCGACGCAGGAACACCTCGGCCTTTACCTCGGTGGCGATCAAAACGTTGCCGCCATCCCTGACGATCGTGCGGCCCCGCTCCTCGCCATCGGTCACCACCTCAACCGCATACGGTTCCAGTGTCACCAGGGACTCGTCGAGCGCAACCGCCACGGCCAGAGGATCGTGCAGGAAGAATCCGCTGCGCACCCGCTCGGTAAACGTGCGAGCGGCGATCTTCCTCATGAGCCCGGCAGCACCACTGAATTTCTCCGGGATCGCCTCCCACATTCTGGTGGTAATGGCAACCTGATGGGTCACATCCAAGCCGATCGCGATGACCTCGTTCCACTCGGTAGCAAATACCTGCGCGGCCGCATCCGGGTCGGCCCAGATGTTGAACTCGGCATAGGGTGTGACGTTGCCGGGATTGAAGAAGGCACCGCCCATTAGCACCAGTTTGCCGATCTGCTGCGCGATCTGCGGTCGCAAGGACAAGGCGATCGCGAGATTCGTGAGCGGACCGGCGGCAACGAAGGTGAGATCACCCTGGAACTCCTCTGCCATGGCAATGATGGCCTCCGGTGCCGTCAGGTCGGCCTCATCGGCCAACGCATCTGGAATCGTCGCGCCACCTAGTCCGTTGCCACCATGGATATGGGCGGCATCCTGGAACGGCTTGATCAGCGGGCGACTGGCACCGCGAAATACGGGTACATCCTCGGCACCAAGCAGGCTCAGCACTTTCAGCGTATTGCCGGTAGTGAGATCGATGTGGATGTTGCCAGCCACCGTGGAGACTGCGACCAAATCCGCCTCCAGACCAAGCGCATAGGCGATGGCGGCGGCATCATCAACACCAGTATCAACATCAAGCATGATCGGCTGAAAGCTCATGGTTCATTCCTCAAAGATACGTTGTTGCGCACGGCAACATAGATGTCGTTGACATTAGTCCCAGATTGGCCGGTGACAAACAGCGCACCGCGATCACCTAGATATCCGGCTGAGTTACTCTCAGCCAGAGCTACCCTGGCTGCATTCTCGTCATCGATCGTCTTGCCATCGACGATTCCACCAGCAGCACCCGAGTTGCCGTCGTCACCATCCGAGGCGAGGCTGGCAATCGTCCAGGCATCATCGCCGCGCAATGCCAGGGCGGCAATCAACGCGGCTTCACTGTTGCGACCACCACGACCGCTCCCATGCACTCTGCACGTGGCCTCGCCGCCGCCAATGAGTATGTCAGCCGGGGAAGCCTGGCAGTCGGCGACCATCCTCTCACCGAGCGCACGAGCATCGCCGCGCCAATCGCGCCACGCAAACTCGACCGCGTACCCTTCTTCAGTAGCCGCATTGGCAATCGCGGTGAGCATCGTCTCGTTGTCAGCGATGATGCGAATCTCATCCCGGGAGGCATCGAGTTCGTCTTCCGGAACGGAATCACCCAACAACGCCAGTCGCACCGACTCCGGCACGCGGTCTTCAATCCGGAAGTGCCGCATGATCTGCCAGGCAGTCTTGAGATCGCGTGGAGTGGGAATCGTGAGTCCGCTGGCGATCACTGCCGGATCGTTGCCGAGCACATCGCTCAGTATCAAGGTGATACAGCGCGCATCACCCATCGCCCGGCGCAAGCCACCGCCTTTGACGGCGCTAAGCGCTCTCCGAACGGTGTTGAGCTGATGGATATCGGCACCGGCGAACATCAGCAATTCGGTTGTGACTTGAAGCTCGGCGAGCGAAACGCCATCGACCGGGACTTCCAGCAGCGCAGATCCACCGCCAGAAATAAGCGCAATAACGGTATCGTGGCTCTTCAAACCACTCACTGCGGAGACTACCGCCTCACCGGCCTGAAGGCTGGCTCCAGTTGGTATCGGATGCCCTGCTTCATAGACATCGAAGCAGGTGAGATCGTCCCGCATTGTCGACTGCTTGGCTACAACAACACCGCGATCAATGCTCGCTCCAAGTGTCACTTGTGCAGCGAGCGCCATGGCCTCGGCGGCTTTACCGATAGCGACGACAACGATCCTGCCCGTACCGCGGAATCCACCGAGCGAACTCAGAGCCTCGGCCGTCACCGCGGTTGGCTCGACGCTCTCCAATCCACGTTCATAGAGCTGTTTGATGAGATCAAACGCCGTTGTTGGCATCGGCACTCTCCTCACGGAGCTGATCCAGCACATGCTGCAGGTCGGCTGGCAACGGCGCAGCAAATGTGCGCTTCTCCCCCGAACCCGGCATCGCAAACGAAAGCGACTGCGCGTGCAGGAACTGGCGGTGCAGATCGAGTCGCTCAGCGACGCGCGCACTCACCTTGTTACCGTAGAGTCCATCTGCCACCACCGGGTGACCGATGAACGCCAGGTGGACACGGATCTGATGGGTGCGCCCGGTCTCGATCGTGACATCGAGCAATGTGCAATCCGAGAATCGCTCCACCACGATGAAGTGCGTGACCGCATCGCGACCGGAACGGGTGGTCGTCATCTGTTGGCGATTGGCGGAGCTACGACCGATCGGGGCATCGATTGTGGCGGAATCCTCTTCCACCACACCCGTGACCAATGCAAGATATTTCTTCTCCACCTGGCGGGCCTGCCACTGCTCGACCAGCGTGGTCTGGGCGCGATCCGACTTGGCGATGACCATGATGCCTGACGTGTCCTTGTCCAGGCGGTGGATGATGCCGGGTCGCGTGCTGCCTTGAATGGAGATCTCGGGGGCATGGTAGAGAACGGCATTCACCAGCGTGCCGTGAGAATGCCCGGCCGCCGGATGCACAACCAAACCCGCAGGTTTGTTGATCATGAGAATGTCGGCATCCTCATAGACAACATCCAGGGGAATATCTTCGGCGAGGAGTTCCGTTTCCTCGACCTCCGGCAACTCCACGGTCACAACTTCACCAGGTGTCACCTTGAAGCTGGGACGTCGCACCAGACCGTCGACCAGCACTGAACCATCGGTGATCAACTGCTGCAAGTAGGTGCGGCTGAGTTCCGGCAGTTCGTCGGCAACGTACTTGTCCAGCCGCGTTCCCAGATGCTCACGTTGAGGAAATAGTTCGATCAGCTCTTGCTGATCCTCGCCCTGAGGGATAATCGAAATCATGTAACGTCTTCCTGTAATGATGAACTCTCGCCCGTGCGCCAGAGGAGTATGAACAACAGCACTGCTCCCACGCTGATACAGGCATCGGCCAGATTGAATTTCCAGAATCGTCCTACCGCGACGTAATCAACGACATATCCGCGCACAATACGATCGACCGCATTGCCCATGGCACCACCAACGATGAGGCAGATCGCCACCGCCATCGGCAGATCGCGCCCGGCAAATCGCCACACGAAGAAGAGACCTACGCCGATAGCGATGATCGCCACTGCGGCAAAGAGCGCGGTTGCGCTCTGAAACAAGCCGAAGGCTGCGCCCCGATTCTCGAGGTACTCCAACGCGAAGAGCCTGCCCAACACCTCGATACGATGCTGATCGGCATCGGGACCAATCAACCGGATCATCGCTCGCTTGAGCAGTTGATCCAGCAGTGCGATACCCAGTATCAGGGAGACTAGCCACAGAAATCGCCGCAGGTGATGTTCGCGTGGCACTCGATCCTCCTGATCCGTTCATGCGATTATCGCACGCGCTCTATAATGCCGATGGAAAACGAGTAGCGCCGCTCAGTTGAGGATGCCATGCCAGACACACCGAACCCTCTCAAACTCATCATCGCCGGTGGTGGTACCGGTGGACATGTGCTCCCGGCGGTTGCCGTTCTGGATGAGCTGCATAGTCGCGGTGTGGCGATGGATGTGCTCTGGATCGGCAGCGAGGCAGGCGTCGAACGCACCTTCGCGGAGCAGAAAGGTATCCCCTTCCGGGCCATCAAGACGGGCAAACTACGTCGTTACCTCTCGCTGGACAACGTCAAAGACGCGCTGCGCGTACCCATCGGCACCGTCCAGGCATGGAACATCATTCGGGACTTCGGTCCGGATGTGATCTTCAGTACCGGCGGCAGTGTCAGCGTCCCCAGCGTCTGGGCGGGAAGTCGTCGGGCTCGCGTGCTCACTCACGAGCAAACCGCGCAGGTTGGTATCAGCAATCGCATGGCGGCGAGGTTCGCCCATCGATTCGCCTGCAGCTACGAGGAGACCGCGGTCATCGCCCGCACGATGCACAAGGACGTGGTGGTTACCGGCAATCCGGTACGCAAGGCGCTGACGACCGGAGACCGCCAGCGAGGGCTGGAACGATTCGGTTTCACCGCGGATTTACCGGTGCTCTTCGTCACGGGGGGTGCTCGCGGTGCCAGCGCGATCAACGAGCGCATTGAAGCAATGCTGCCTGGCATTCTCGAGGTCACTCAGATCATCCATCAAACCGGACCGGCGGATGCAAACCCGGATTTCGCGCGATTGAGTGCGCTGCGTCAATCGCTCCCCGAGAACATCCGTGACCGCTATCAGGTGCGGGCGATGATCACCGATGAAATGGCCGATATCTATGCCATGGCGAGTCTGGTCATCGGGCGGTCCGGTGCGGGCACAGTGGCAGAACTGTCCTATCTTGGTCTGCCCGCGATCCTCATTCCGCTTGGTGGCACATGGGGTGACGAGCAGCGCAAGAACGCCGCGTTACTCGCAAATGCCAATGCGGCGGTGGTACTGGAGCAGGAAGAGACGCCCGCTGCCAAACTGGAATCTACCATTCGCGAGCTATTAAGCGACACCGATCGACTCGGTGCGATGGCTGCGAACGCCGAAGCATTGGGTCGCGGTGACGCCGCCGCAAATGTTGCGGATCAGTTGCTGGAGTTGGCCGGGCGAACGTAGTCTACAACATATCGCCGCATGTCAAATGCGTCGCTACGAACGTGACGCTTCGATCGCTTCGGCGGCCGTACCAACCTGGATGATCTCCATCCCCAACGTGCTCGGTGCAGGTGTCACGCCCGAACGTGCCGGAACCAGAGCCTTACGGAAACCAAGTCGCGATGCTTCCTGGATGCGTCGCTCAAGCTGGGAAACGGTACGTAGCTCTCCGGACAGTCCGATCTCACCGATGCAGACGATACCGGGATCAACCGGGATATCGCGCAGACTACTGGCGATCGAGACAGCGACCGCCAGATCGGAGGCCGGCTCCTGTATACGTAAACCTCCGACGACATTGGCATAGACATCCTGCGTGCCCAGCCCAAGTCCGACCCGCTTCTGCAGCACGGCCACCAGCAGTTGCAGGCGACTGTTATCCAGTCCGTTGGCGGAACGGCGCGGCATAGAGTAGTTCGTTGGCGTCGCAAGCGCCTGAACTTCCACCAGAATCGGTCGGGAACCCTCCATCGTCACTGCCACCGTACTGCCCGGAGCGCGCGAGGCTCGCTCCTCCAGGAACGCCTCCGACGGATTGCGCACCTCCCGCAATCCCGAACCAGCCATCTCGAAGACACCGACCTCATCCGTTGATCCAAATCGATTCTTCACCGCCCGCATGATGCGGTACTGATGAAAACGATCTCCCTCGAGATAGAGCACGGCATCCACCATATGCTCCAACACACGCGGACCAGCGATGGCCCCCTCTTTGGTGACGTGTCCGATGATGAACACCGGTACACCAGAGGACTTGGCCCACTGCATGATCCGACCGGTGCTTTCGCGTACCTGAGAGACGCTGCCAGCGGTCGAATCGAGCTCATCGATCATCACGGTCTGAATCGAGTCAACAACCAGCAGGCTGGGGCGGACATCGTCCGCGACTCCGAGGATCGTATCAAGATCGGTCTCCGCCATCAGCAAAACATTGGCGGAGTCGACGCCAAGTCGATCTGCGCGCAGCTTGATCTGCTGCACACTCTCCTCACCACTGACGTAGATGACATGTGCTCCATCGTTCGCCAACTGACCGGCTGCCTGGAGAATCAGGGTGGATTTGCCAATACCAGGATCGCCGCCGATCAGCACCAGGGCACCCGGCACGAGTCCACCACCGAGCACGCGATTGAACTCAGAGATACCGAGCGGAATACGAGACTCCCCCTGCGGTGCGATCTGGCTGAGTGGCGTGAGGCGAGATTCAGCGTCTATGAGTCGAACGCGGTTGCCTTTGCCGGTACTTTCGGCGCGAACACCCAATGTCTCCACCATCGTGTTCCACTCGCCGCATCCCGGACAGCGGCCCAAGAACGCCGGACTGGAGGCACCACATTGTTGGCAGATCCAGGTTGTTCGCTTCTTCGCCATCGTGTTCCTCGTACCCAGCCAATTAACCGCGGAGGGGCGGATCCGACCGCAGTCGGTATCCGCCCAAATTGTGCCATCAATAGCGCCAACCCCGGGGACAAACCCCCGAGGTTACGCGTGCATTCGCTAGACCGTTACCAGCTCCTCTGCGTCGGATTGCCGCGGTGCCTCAACCGCCTTGAGCACGATCTGGTCGTCCTCGTCATCGATGAGCACGGTGCTACCCGGAAGGAATCGCTGCTGCAGCATACCTTCCGCAAGAGGATCCTCGATCCGATTTTGGATGACGCGGCGGAGAGGACGAGCACCATAGGTGTGGTCGTAGCCTTCCTTACCGATCAGATCCTTCGCCTCATCCGTGATCTCGATCAGGATCTCGTGTTCCTTCAGCTGCATCTGCACCCGACTCATCTCCAGATCAACGATCTGGCGAATCTCTGGCTTGGTCAAACTCTGGAACACAATCGTGGTGTCGATACGGTTCAGGAACTCCGGTCGGAAGGTCTGCTTCAATCGCTGCATGACCTTATCGTGCATTAGCGTATGCTCGCGCTGCTGCTCCTCCTGTTCGTCATCGCGAGAGACGAACCCGAGCGTCATATCCTTGCTGATCTCGTCGGCACCGACATTGCTCGTCATGATAATGATGGTATTGCGGAAGTCGACCCGACGACCCTTGGCATCAGCAAGGGAACCATCCTCCATGATCTGGAGAAGCATATTGAACGCTTCCGGATGCGCCTTCTCGATCTCGTCCAGGAGGATCACCGAGTACGGCTTACGACGTACAGCCTCGGTCAGCTGGCCGCCCTCCTCGTAACCAACGTAGCCTGGAGGTGCACCGACCAAACGGGCAACCGCGTGGCGCTCCATAAACTCGCTCATATCGATCTTGATCAGGTGATCCTCGCTGCCGAAGATGAACTCCGCCAACGCTCGCGCCAGATAACTCTTCCCGACACCCGTGGGGCCAAGGAAGATGAACGAACCGATCGGTCGTCGCGGATCCTTGATGCCAGCACGAGCACGTCGCACTGCCTTGGCGATGGTGGTTACAGCCTCGGACTGCCCCACGATCTTCTCGTGCAGCTCGTCCTCCATCTTGAGGAGTCGTTCGCTTTCCTGACCAGCGATACGCACCATCGGAATGCCGGTCCACATCGCGACGACTTCGGCGATGTCTTCCTCGGTGACATAGACCTCTTCGGAGTCCTGCGCTTCCTTGCGTTCTCGCTGCTGCTTCTCAATGCGATCGCGCAGCTTGCGCTCGCGATCACGGAGTTCGGCGGCCTCCTCGAAGGCGCGGGCATTGACCGCGTGTTCGAGTTCCTCCTGCACCTCCATCAGCGCCGAGAGCGATTCCTTAATCACACTCGGTGTGGCGGAGCGTTGCATGCGCACGCGACTGGCGGCTTCATCCACCAGATCGATCGCCTTATCCGGCATGAATCGATCGGTGACATACCGTGCCGCCAGATTGGCGGCGGCGGTAAGCGCCTCGTCGGAGATCTTGAGTCGATGATGATCCTCATAGAGGGAGCGCACACCGCGAAGAATCTCGATCGTGTCTTCAATTGATGGCTCATCGACCTGCACCGGCTGGAAGCGACGCTCGAGGGCAGCATCGCGCTCGATGTACTTGCGATATTCATCCAGTGTGGTCGCGCCGATAGTCTGCATTTCGCCTCGCGCCAACGCTGGTTTGAGGATATTGGCGGCATCCACGGCACCTTCGGCCGCACCCGCACCCACGAGTGTGTGTAACTCATCGATGAAGAGGATCGCGTGGGTCTCCTTGACCTCGGCAACGATCTTCTTGAGGCGCTCCTCGAACTCGCCGCGGTACTTGGTTCCGGCAACAAGTGCGCCGATATCCAGAGATACCAATCGCTTACCCTGGAGCTGCTCCGGTACATCGTCGTTGACGATGCGCTGAGCCAATCCTTCGACGATCGCTGTCTTACCGACACCGGGTTCGCCGATCAACGCGGGGTTATTCTTGGTACGGCGCGAGAGAATCTGCATGACTCGATCAATCTCGAGGCTACGACCGACCAATGGTCCAAGCCGATTGGTTCGCGCCGCCTCGGTAAGATCGAATCCCATGGAATCCAGGAACGGTGTTTTGCTCTCACGCGGAGCGCCACCCTTACTCTGCGCTCCCGTTGAAAGCTGCTGCGGTGGTGCCTGGCTGACAACCTGCATCACCTGGGTACGCACACGCTCCAGGTTCACTCCCAGGCTCTCGAGCACACCGGCGGCGATACCTTCACCCTCGCGGACAAGTCCCAGGAGGAGGTGTTCCGTACCGATGTAATGGTGATTCAGACGCCGGGCTTCATCGATAGCAAGCTCGAGTACCTTCTTCGCCCGTGGTGTGAGCCCAAGCTCACTTGTGACCATGCTGTCACCGCGACCGATGATGAACTCTACCGCCGAGCGAACCTTACTGAGCTGCACGCCCATGTTCGCCAATACCTTTGCGGCAACACCATCGTTTTCACGCACTAACCCGAGAAGCAAGTGTTCGGTGCCAATGTAATTATGATTGAACCGCTGTGCTTCTTCCTGGGCGAGCGTGAGGACCTTGCGAGCGCGATCCGTAAACTTTTCGAACTGCTCTGCCATCCGGCTCTCCCGTCTATGATCTTGATTCGAGCGTGTCCCGAATCCTCGTGCGTACGTCTCGCGCTACCTTCACCAACGCGCATGGCGAGAACTGCGTTTCCGCGATAATTGCGTTTGGTTTCCTTAATCGTACTCCGTCACGCAAATTTGTGGAACCAGCGATGGAAAACCACAATCCGGAGGATATCCCAATGGGACATCCTCCGGATTGTGCAGTGTACCTGAATTATGACGACGAAGGTACTACTTCTCTTCTTCGTCGGACTCCAGCAGATCGGCACCGAGCTTGGCGAAAGCCAGCTCCATGGCGCTCATGCCACTTTCGTCACCGAAGGTCTGAGTGGCATCAACCACCTCGTCTTCGGCCTTCTTGCGAGCGCGGCTTGGTCGCTTGGTCGCGGCCTTCTCGGCTCGAGCGGCGCGCTCTTCGAACGCGGCAACCTGCGCCTCACCGACTTCCTTGATATCGACTTCGGCGGCTTCCGGATTGACTTCGGTCGCGACAGCGGTTTCGCCATCCTCGCCTTCCGGCTCGTCCTGGCGGGTACCGACGAGGCCTTCAGCCTCAATGCGGGCGGCCAGCTCGGCCTTCAGCGCATCGCGCTCCTCAATAACAGCCTCACCGAAGACGGTGATGAGATCCTCATCCGGTGTATCGAGTGCGCGGCGCAGGGAAAGACCCATGCGGCGGCGCTGCGGGTCGATGCGGATAATGCGCAGGATCAGGTCCTGACCCTCGTGCACAACCTGCTTCGGATGCTGAATGCGCTCATCGGCAAGCTCGGAAACGTGAATCAGACCCTCGATACCATCTTCGATACGAGCGAACGCACCGAAGTTGGCGAGCTGGGTCACGGTGCCCTTGACGAGCTGACCGACCTCATAGCTGTTCTCCACGCGACTCCAGGGTTCTGCCTGGGTACGCTTGATGGAGAGCGCGATCTTCTTTTCGTTCGGGTTGATACCGAGCACGTACACCTGAACTTCCTGCCCGATCTTGAGCAGTTCGTTTGGATGGCGCACGCGGCTCCAGCTGAGCTCGGAAAGGTGAACCAGTCCGTCAGCCCCGCCGATGTCAACAAAGGCACCGAAGTCGCAGATGGACGAAACAGTACCCGTGCGAACTTCACCTTCGGTGAGTTCCTGGATAAGGTTCTCCTTCATCGCATCGCGTCGCTCCTGAACAGCCTGGCGCTCAGAGAGGATAAGGCGATTGCGGTGACGGTTGATCTCGATCACCTTGAGCGGCAGCTTGGTACCAATCAAGCGAGCCATATCGGCCTGCTTGGAGGACTCATCGCCACCACGGATCTCGCTCACCTGGCTGGCGGGCACGAAACCGCGCACACCATCCAGATTGACCAGCAGACCGCCCTTGTTGTAGTTGACCACTTCCGCCTCGATGATATCGTTGGCTTCGTGAATCTCCTGCAACTTGCGCCAGCTCTTCTCCTGCTTGGCGCGGTCGATACTGACAACCGGGTGACCCTCGTTGTTCTCGGCCTGAACCACGAACACGAGCAGGGTATCGCCAACCTCGAGCTGCTCTTTTTCTTCCGAAGTAAGGCTGGAATACTCCTTCGATGGGACAATTCCCTCTGCCTTGGATCCAATGTCCACCAGCAGTTCATCCCGATCGACATGCATAATGGTGCCTTCCAGCACGTCACCATACTTCAGGGTCTTGTACCCGTGGGATGGATCGCTGAGGAAAGCCTCCATAAGGGCTGCGCCATCAAGCTCATCGAGATTCACTGGTGTGGTCTCGGTGACCTGCGCATCCTGCTCTTGAACGTCCGTTCCGTCCATAAACCTACCTAAAACGAGAACTACCACCGTTGCAACGTGGATTCGGTTTCCCGGTCACAACAATAGACCCCCCACCTGGGAGTACATATGAAGAAATACTAGTACTTTTGGCTCAAAACCGCAATGCTGGCGCTATATCGCCGCGGCGATGGCCTCGAGCGTGGCATCGAGTTCTGGCTCGTGGGTCCAGCCCATCGTACCGACGCGGATAGCGACATCGGCCCACTGTGCCTGACCGACGGCCAGCTCGACACCCGACTGCTCGCGGACCTTGACCTGGAATGCCTTGGCACTGCCACCGGGTGCACGGAACGCTGTCACCGAGTAGCTACGCAGGTGCTCCTCGGCAAGGAATTCAACGCCAAGCTTCTCTAGTCCGGCGCTGAAGTGTGCACCGAGACGTGCGTGACGGGCGAAGACCTCATCGATCCCCTCCTCTTCGATCGCCCGCAGGGCAGCATCCAGCGCGAACAGCGATGTCTCCGGTGCAGTAGCGGGATGGATGTTGTCGCGACTGGCCTCAACCATTGTCGGCGCGTCCCAGATGAAGCGCGGATAGCCACTCGTCTCCTTGCTGCGCGCAACTGCGCGCTCGCTGAGGGCGGAAATCATCAGACCCGGAGGACACATCCACGCCTTCTGGGCGCCACTCAGCACCCAGTCGAGGTCATTGGCGTCCATATTGATCGGCAGTGCAGCAGCTGAGGAAACCGCATCGACGCTGACGAGCGCACCGTGGCTCTTGGCGACAGCCGCGAGCGCAGCCAGGTCCTGAGTGACACCGGTGCTGGTTTCGTTGTGAGTGATCATGACGGCAACGACATCGCCATGCTGCTGAATCGCTGCGTCAAGCTGCTCGGGCGTAACGGCACTCCCCCACTCGGCGTTCACCCGCAGGACATCGAGACCCAACGTCTCAGCAGCGGCGGCGTAGCGATTGCCAAAATCACCCGCACAGGTCACCACCACCTTGTCGCCAGGGTTACAGAGATTGACGATGCTCGCTTCAAAGCCAGCGGTACCGGTGCTGGCCCAGAGCAGCACCTGGCCACTCTCGGTACCATGAACCTTACGCAGCGATGTCTGCACGCGCGCCATCGTTTCCATGATGATGGTGCCGCGCTGCGGTACCATCTCGTGCGTGAGTGCTTCCACCACGTACGGGTGCAGCGGTGTCGGTCCCGGAATACGCAACCAGCGACCTTGAGACAATCGTTCGTCCATCACGCTTCTCCCCTATCCTCAAACTGAATGCTGTCCAAATGATCAGGCTGATCGAAAAGTACAAGATCAGGGTGAATGCCCATCTTGTCAATGGTGATCACGCCGACACCGAAATGTGGATGCCAGCGACGATCCGTCGGCGAGCCAGGATTGAAGAGGATCGTTCCCTCATACTGCTCGATGAGGGGAACATGGCTGTGACCAAAGAGGACACAGTTCACCTTACCGGCCCAGCGCTCGATGGCCACATCCCGAGCCGAGCGTCCACCATGACCATGAATCGCCGCGAAACTGAACTCGCCGACAGTGAATCGCGTGGTCTGCGGCAACAGGTACTGTAGATCCTCGTCATCGTTGTTCCCAACCACTGCGATCAGCGGTGCGAGCTCAGCGACCTCTGCCAACACCGATCGGCTGTTGGCGTCACCCAGATGCACGATCAGATCGATCTGAGCGCGCTCAAATAACCGTTTCACACCGGGTGCAATCTCGCGGCGACTACCGGTGTAGATATGGGTGTCACTGATCACGCCGATGGTAAATGGTGCATCGAAGGCGCGTTTGCTGGTCGTCGGCAGAATACGACTACTCATCGAACACCGAGAACATGAGCCCGGCGGCGATGCTGGCAATCAGCGATCCCAGAACCGCGCCTGCGGCGGTTAACTCTATTCCCGGAACAACATACGCCCCCATCGCGAACAGGAGTGCGTTGATCACGAAAGCAAACAATCCAAAGGTGAGGCATGTCAGCGGAAGACTGACCAGACGGACGACGGGCCGGATGAAGGCATTGATCACGCCCATCACCGCCCCGAAGATCAGCACGCTCTCGCGGGAATCGAAGCTAAACCACTCGCGGGAGATCGTAGCCGTGGCGAGGGCAGCCACGATCGCGGCGAGTGCGTATGCAAGTATGCGAACCATGGAGTAACGGATCTCCCTTGAACAACAGGCGGCAAAGCTCCCAAGAGTATACGTGGAAGAAGAACGCGATTTGACCTCAGGAATCCGGATGTCGGCTTGATCTGCGTGCCGCAAACTGATGACACTGATAACGAAACAAGACCAGGGGCGATAAACATGGAGCAGGAAACAACAGATCAGGAACGATGGCAGGCGGTCCAGGAACGCGACCATCGGGCCGAAAACACATTCTGGTTCGGCGTCACGACGACGAGAATCTTCTGCCGACCCGGCTGCCCGGCCCGCACACCCCAGCGCGAGAACGTTCAGTTCTTCGGTACGGTGCGAGAGGCATTGGTTTCTGGCTACCGACCGTGCAAACGGTGCAAGCCACTTGCGGCATCTCTTGCCGACGAGCAAGCAGCCGTTATCGGCGATGCCTGTCAGAAGATTGTCGCCGCAAACACCCCCGTGAGACTGGGAGACCTCGCCGCAGATGCGGGTATGAGTGAGGCTCACTTCCAGAAGCTCTTCCGCAAGGTGGTTGGACTCTCTCCGGCGCAGTTCTCTCGGGCCGTGCGGGAGCAACGCCTCCATCAGCAGCTTCCCATGGCCGAGAACGTCCTTGGAGCGGCATTGGACGCAGGCTACGCCAGTAACTCCCAACTCTACGCCGAGGCACCGGAGGCGCTGGGAATGACACCCGGGGCATTTCGCAATAAGGGCGAAGGCGAAACGATTCGCTACGCCGTCGTCGATACGTGGCTCGGTCCTACACTCGTGGCAGCGACGGAGCGTGGCATCTGTCGACTTCAGTTCGGGGACGATATTCAGGAGATGATGGCGTTATTCGAACGAAACTTCGCGAACGCAACCATTCTGCCGGCTGATGACAGGTTCAAGGAGTTGCTCGATCAGGCTATCTCGGCACTAGGTTCACCCGAAGCACTCAAGCTGCCACTGGATGTGCGCGGTACAGCATTCCAGATCAAGGTCTGGCATGCCCTGCGCCAGATTCCGTTCGGCCAAACAATCAGCTACGGCGAGCTCGCCCGCCGGATCGGGCAGCCCACAGCCTCACGAGCGGTCGCAACTGCCTGTGGCAGCAACGATGTGGCAGTGCTCATCCCCTGCCATCGCGTCATCGGCAAAGATGGTTCATTGACGGGATATCGCTGGGGAACTGAGCGCAAACGCGAGATTCTGGCCAGAGAGCAAACAAGCTAAATCAGCCAATCAACCATAGAACCTCAAGGAAAGGATCTGCCATGAGCACGACCCCTGGCGTAGCGTCGCCTAAAATCCAGACGCTGGGCTGGATTAACCTGTTCGCCAACGCCGCCGATCAGATCGCCACGGTTGCCTTGCCGATCGTTTACGTCAGTAAACTCGCGGGCGATGCAGGGGACACCAGTATCCTCACGATGGCAGCGACGCTGCCACTCCTTCTCTTCTCGCTGCCATTCGGCGCCCTGGCTGATCGTGTCCAGGCCCGCAGCCTGCTACTCGTCGGAGAAGGCATCCGTCTTGCATCACTGATAGGTCTCATTATTCTGCTGGCAATGCCCGATCCCTCGTTTGCGCTGATCGCCCTGCTGGCTATCGGTGGCGGTACAGGAACAGTTGCGTTTCAGGTCGCGGCACCGACGTTGGTGGCCAAATCCACGACCGGTGCACTGCGGCAACAACTCAACAGCAACATCGAGCTCGCCAGAAGTATCGCGATCACCGCTGGACCGCCCCTCGCCGGTGTGTTGGTGAGTGTTGCGGGTGGCAGTATCGCGCTCTCCGTTGGCGCAACACTCGTCCTCATCGCGCTTCTGGCGGCAATCCGGTTGCCAGTCATAGCGGAATCACAAGCAGCAAAGCGAAGAATCCGCGATGATTTCTCGGAGGGTATTCGCTTCACCCTGAAGAACCCATGGTTGAGACCGATCCTGTTCGTCTCCATGTTCTTCAATCTGGGTTGGTACGTACTCCTGGGTGTCATCGTTGCCTGGGCGAGTAGTGAACTCGGGATGTCGTCTATCGGTATCGGTACCATGTTTGCTTGCTATGGTGTCGGCATGATCGCAGGTGCGAGCTTCATGAAGCGCACCGGAACCTCGATAAAGGAGACAATGCTGGTTCAAATAGGACCATGGTGTGGATTTACCTTTGCGGGACTCATCGCGCTCACCATGGTCATTCGAGATCCGTCGATCCTGTTCGTGGCCTTCTTCCTGATCGGCACCGGTCCGATTATCTGGACGATTACGACAATCACGATCCGTCAGACCGTTACTCCATCGTCGCTCCTCGGCAGGGTATCCGCTGCCATCATGTTCGCCTCCGCTGGCGGTAGACCGATCGGTGCAGGTATCGGGTATTTGGGGTTCAAGTTCGGAGGATATCCGCTGGTCTTCGCCATCGCCCTGGCATTATTCGGCACGCAGGCGTTCCTGATCGGACGCACAGCTTTGGCAAGCGAACAGGCACCGGCGACCCAGGAATCTGCCACCTAAGGAATGTGAAGAAATGTCCACCGTGTACAACCTCAATGCACCTTGAGTCAAAAAGCTGCTATCCTATGGGAAGTATCGTATCCGCATCTTATTCTGGCAGCATTATGACCGAAACCAGCATCGTTAATGACCATGGCTGTCCCGTAGCCCGTACGGCTGACTTAATCAGCAACAAATGGACTCCACTCATCATCCGCGATCTCGCCAAGCGTGAGATGCGCTTCAGCGAGTTGGAGCGATCCTTAAAGGGAATCAGCCCAAAGACACTCAGCGAGCGCCTGAAGCGGCTGGAAGACAGCACCGTTATCCAGCGCACCTGCTTCGCCGAGGTTCCGCCGCGCGTGGAGTACCAGCTCACCGAGAAGGGTTTCGCCCTCCTGCCGGTGATCGACAGCATGCGTGAGTTCGGTAAGCAGTGGCTGGCCGATGAGGACTGTGACTAGTCACCAAACGCTATGACCAATGATCAACTCATTGAGCGTGCCGCCACTGCGCTCAACCCGTACACCACCTCGGATGGTCGCCTGTTTGGCGACGTTGCCTCCACACTCCTCACCTCGCAGGGGAATCTCTATACCGGTGTCTGCATCGATACCGCCTCCGGCACCGGGTTCTGTGCAGAACATAGCGCCATTGCCGCCATGGTTACCGCTGGCGAATATGTGATTGACAGCATTGTTGCCGTCTGGCGAGACGAACGGGACGACAAACTCTATGTGCTCCCTCCATGTGGACGCTGTCGGGAATTCATCCGCCAGATCGACGCTGCCAACCTCAACACCGATGTCATTCTTGGTCGTAACGTCTCCCGCAAACTCAGCGAACTCTTACCCCACCACGAATGGCCCGAGCCGATCGATGCCGGTGAGCCATGGCCATTGACCGAGTAAACCCAAGCTGCCAGTAAGTGCTGTCACATGGGCCAGTTCTTGCTATCCTTGCTTCGGTAAATGAACCGGGGCGGGATATCTGCCCAAAGCAAGGACCAAGCATCGCCAATGTCCACATCACCCCGTAAACCCCGCGTCTTCAGCGGTATGCGTCCTTCGGGCACAGCCACCATCGGCAACTATCTCGGTGCGATTCGCAACTGGGTGGCGCAGCAGGCTGAGTACGACAATCTCTTTTGCATCGTCGATCTGCACGCACTCGACACGTTGACGGATCCGAACGAGATGCGTGACAACATCCATGGATTGGCGGCAACGATGTTTGCTGCCGGTCTCGATCCGGAAATCGCACCCCTCTTCGCGCAGTCGGATGTGCCTCAGCACGCTGAGCTTACGTGGACGCTCAGCGCCGTCACCCAGTTCGGCGAACTCAGCCGCATGACCCAGTTCAAGGACAAGACCGCGGGTAAGAGCGATGCTGCCATCAATAGCTCGATGTTCTTCTATCCGGTGCTGATGGCGTCCGACATCCTCCTCTACGACTCGGATCTGGTGCCGGTGGGTGACGATCAGCGCCAGCATGTTGAACTGACGCGCGATATCGCCAACCGCTTTAACGCCCGCTACGGCGAGACATTTGTTGTTCCCAAAGCGGATATCAAAGAGGTCGGTGCGCGCATCATGAGCCTGCAAGAGCCGACAAAGAAGATGAGCAAGACCGATCCCAACGTGAATAGCTTCATCGCTCTTTCCGATGAATCGGATGTGATCAAACGCAAGATCAAGCGAGCGGTGACCGACAGCGATGCCCGCGTGGCGGCCTCACCGGACAAGCCAGCGGTATCGAACCTGATGCAGATCTATGGAATCCTGGCGGATATGAGTCTGTCTGAGGTGGAGGATCACTTTGCTGGTAAAGGCTACGGTCCATTCAAGGCAGAGCTCACCGATCTGCTCGTGGAGAGCCTGGCACCAATCCATGAGAACCTACGGATGTTCGCGGCCAACCCGGACGAGGTGACACGCCGACTGGAAGACGGCGCCGCCAAAGCAAGAGTTCTGGCCGAGGCGAAGATGTCCGATGTCAATCGCAAAACGGGTGTGGGTGGCAAATTGCACCGGTAGGAATTTCCGCAACCTGGAATGAACGAGTGGACCCGGGGTTAAGCCCCGGGTTTCGCATTTATACCGCCTGAGGGCGGTTCCCGGGCAACTCACTGTCGCACCTGATTGATAACAGACTATCCTCTGTATCGCGACCGATCGGCCCGGGACTACACTGTCAACAGCACAAACTACACCGCAGCAGCCTTCTCCCGCTTCTCCATGATGGTGGTGCTATGGCCACCATCCAGTCGCGCATCGGGATTGATGAATGTCAGGGCGTGATTCACCGCCGAGACCGCCTCACCAGCACCGGTCGCGATCAGCTTGAACTTGTCCGGATAGGCAGCGATGTCGCCAGCGGCGAAGATACCAGGAATGCTGGTTTCCAGCGTCTTCGGATCAACCACGATCGAGTTGCGCTGCAACTCGAATCCCCAACTCTTCAGCGGTCCGGGATCGGCCTTAAAGCCGATCGCGCAGATAAGCTCGTCGACCTCAACGTCCTGTGTCGTCCCGTCCTTGTGGACGAACGTCAGGCTCGCGATACGACCGTGGTCACCGGCACGGACATGTGTGACCTCGTATTCGGGATAATGCAGGATCACGCTCGAAGCATGTAGCTCCTCGACCGTGCTCTCATGTGCACGGAACTTGCTGCGGTGGATCACCCGCACACTGCTGGCGATCGGCTCCAGCGTCAACGCCCAGTCGACGGCGCTATCGCCGCCACCCACGATAACGACATGCTTATCGCGGAAGTCCTCGATATGCTTGGCAAAGTAGTGAACGCCCTTGCCCTCTAGCTCCTCGACACCTTCAGCTGTCAATCGTGTTGGCTCAAAGGCGCCGACACCAGCCGCGATGATGATGGCGCGGCTGCGACGGAACCCCTTGCTGGTGCGGAGGGCAAAGGTGCCGTCCTCCAACCTGATCAACTCCTGAACCTGCTCGCTAAGGCGAATGGTGGGATCCGCCTTCATGGCCTGATCGAGACAGGCAGCGGCGAAGTCCTTCGCCAGCACGCGTGGATACCCGATGACATCGTAGATGTACTTTTCCGGATACATGGCAGTACACTGACCGCCCGCTTCTTCCAGCGAATCGATAATCTGCACCGACATTCCGCGCAAACCGGCATAGAACGTGGCGAACAGACCCGTAGGACCCGCACCGATTATATTGAGATCGAACACGGGTTCGTTGATGAACTCCGGTGACGTGAGAAAATCCAGATCAGACACAGACGTTGTTACTCCTGATTCGTGCGAGCGGCGACACCCTTGTCTATTGTCACCAAAGAATACTATCCGACCATGTCAGTCAGGTATGGTGGAAGTGTAGGTCGTCGGACCGGCGTATGGGCGGTATGCACAAGCCGCCTTCCCGCCTATAGGCAGGAAGCCTAGTGAGCGAGAACAAGATCAAGCAATGGGCCCGCGCTCGCATGGAGCCGGAATCCTGGAACCGGATAGGAGCCGGGTTCGCCGCCGCGGGTCGCGGTGCGAAGCGATCCGGCGTAGAAGTCCGCCATTGGATCGGTATCGGCAGCGATACCGTGACCTCGTTCCGCACGGTCCGTCTGGAACCATGGCGACTCGTCTTCGCGATCGTCGTTATTCTCGTACCGATGACGATCCTCAGTTTGCTCCCGTGGACGATTCCGACCGCCATCCTCATCGCCATCCTGTTTGCGCTTATCCTGCTCAGCACCTACGCGGCCGATTGGGTGGGTGGGCTCTCCTCGATTCTCACAGGGTACCTGGCGCTGGATATGTTCTTTCTGGGGCAGCGCAATACGCTCGATGCCTGGCATTCGACCACCTCAACCTGGATCATCGTCGTCTATTTTCTGGCCGCGGGTGCCTTGGTGACGATGACGGAACACCTGAAGCACGAGCTCGCGATTGCCAAGATCGAAGCGTCCGCACTCCGTGCCGCCAACACGGCCTTCTACTCGGTGGAGATCGCAGCGGCCCAACGTCCCGCCGGAGATAGCGCGGCCTTCGTTGGCGTGCTGGAGATGATCCTGACGGCCATGGTGCGCGTCAATCGCGCCAGCGCTGGCGCGATCTACCTCATGGATGGTCCGAACCGATCCCTGGTGCAAGCAGCCACCTATGGTGGCGACGAAGACGCACCTCCGATGGAAGGCGACGATCCATCTCGCATCGTGCCGCTGAACGAAGGCTTTGTCGGTCGGGTGGCGCAGGAGCGACGACCGGTCGTGATCTCGAATATCGGTCCGAAGGATGATGTGGCCGATGTGCTGGCGACCAATCCACACGTGCAATCGGTCGTCGGTGTACCGATCTTCGATGGCCAGGATGCTCTGGCAGGTGTCGCCTGGGTGGGTCTCTACGTACCCTATCGCTTCACCCAAACGTCGCAGGCACGGTTGCAGGCGCTCGCTTACCGCACCATCGCCTTCATGGAATCAGCCCGACTAGCCGATCTCCAGGTGGAAGAGCTCGGCCGCGTACAGGATAGCCACCGCCGTCTCCAGGCTGTGATCCAAACAATGCCCGAGGCGGTGATGGTCATCAAACCACCAACTGGAGCCATCATCACCAGCAATGCCGCCGCTCAAAACCTGTTTGGATTGAACCGCGGCGGAGCCCAGATCGCGCCCAGACGTATCGATCAGTTAAGCATCGTGCCTGATCCACCAGAACTCGATATTGAGTTGCCGATGATTCAGGCAATGAACGATGGCACTACCGTCACCAGCGTCGAACTGATCGTACAAACATTGGATGGTCGCGATGTTCCGGTCGTTGCCAGCGCCGCTCCGCTTATCACGGAGGACAACGAGATCGACGCAGTCGTCTGCGTCTTCCAGGATGTCTCGCCACTCAAGGAGGCGGAGAGATTGCGAGACGAGTTCATCTCGGTCGTCTCCCACGAGCTGCGATCACCGTTAACACCGATTCGCGGATTCGCCCAGGTGATCTCCCGCGATCTCACCCGCGAGGGAGGCCATGATCAACATGTGAAGTGGCTCAAGACACTGGAGATCCACACCGATCGCCTGACACGACTCGTGGACGATCTGCTGGATGTCTCCCGCATGCGGGCCGGACGCCTGAGCGTGTTGCACGAGGATGTAGATCTGGTAGAACTGACCGCCGCGGTTGTGGAGGGTCGGCGAGCCAGCCAAAACACCCACCGCATCATCCTGGACACGAATCTCCAGACACTACCCGCCAGCATGGATCGGGATCGGATGATGCAGGTGCTGGATAACCTCATCGGCAATGCGATCAAATACACGGATGGAGGCACCGTGAGTGTGGGGTTGCACGCGGATGAGGAGCTCGTTCATTTCACGATCAGCGACGAGGGACGTGGTATCCCCGTTGCCAACCGGGAATCACTGTTCAGCGCCTTCTACCGCACACGTGACGCCAACGAGAGTGCCGTTCCTGGCCTGGGATTGGGGTTGTATATCGTCCGTGAACTCGTCCACGCACACGGGGGCATCATCTATATCGACGACGCCCCCGGCGGCGGTGCCCGGTTCAATATCGAGTTACCAAGATAACCCCGAAGTAGTCTGGGTTCACGTTCCTAATGCACCATACACGGCAGAGCGCCGATCGGGATTCGATCGGCGCTCTGCGGTAAAGCGATTAGGCTTGCGTGGTCGCGTGCCCCTCGATCTGGAGGTTCGGGACCCAATGCAGGGCGCCGGGCCACCACCAGGCCGACTTCCCGAGAAGCTTCAGCCCGGCCGGTAACAGGATCGATCGCACCAGCATCACATCGATGAAGACCGCCAGCGCCAGCCCGAAGCCCATCTGCTGCATTTCCGCCAGATGACCGATCGCGAAGCTACCAAACACCGCCATCATGATTACCGCCGCGCCAGTGATGATGTGACCGGTGTGATTGATACCGTCCACAATCGACTCATCCACGTTATGGGAACGATCCCAGGCTTCCCGAATACGGCTGAGCACGAATACGTGATAGTCCATGCTCAAACCAAACAGGATGCAGAAGAGGATGATCGGGAGCCAGTTCACGATGCTCTCGACCTGGATCAATCCAAGCTGATCGGCCATGAATCCATGCTGGAAGACGAGCACCACCGAACCGTACGCGGCACCGACCGAGAGCAGGTTCAGGAATACTGACAGCAACGGCACGGTGATTGATCGGAACGCCAGCATCATGACGACGAAGCTCAAGGACAGAACGAAGAGCAACACCTTCGGCAGCGAATCCCTGAGTACCTGACCGAAGTCGTACACCTCGGCTGGGCCACCACCAACGAGGACATCGTTGCCCGCGCGAGCAAACGTACTCGTCGAGCGGAGATCGCTGACGGCAATCTGGGCCGCGGCACTACTTGTCTCCACGGTCAGAGGCGACTCGATCATGATCACGCTGCCATCCTCGCTGATAAGGACAGTGGCAGGTCCGAATACCGGATTCTGGGCCAACTCAGCCTCGATCTCAGCGGCATTGTCAGCAGTGGCGGCGTCGCCTCGGAGCACGATCCGGATCGGCGATTCCATACCGGCGGCGAAGTCCTCAGCCACGATCTCGAAGCTGTGAACGAAGCGGCTCTCCGGTAGCTGGAAGGCGGACGACTGGCCAAGCTCCATCGTGAATGTCGGTAGTGCAGCCAGAATGAGAGTCAGTGTCACACCGACAAAGCTCAGCATCGGTCGCTTGACCACGGCGCGAGAGACCTTGCCCCAGGCACCATGTCTGGTTTCGATCTCGCGAGGTAGGCGAACACCTGCATCCTGCTCACGCAGTCGGCGCATGGAGTCAAATCGTGGGAAGTTGATCCAGTTACCAACCAATGCCACCAGCGCCGGGAGCAGCGTCAACGCTGCGCAGACGGCCACCACAACAGCGACGGCCATCGCGAGTCCCATCCCCTGGAACTCCATCATCGGTACCAGGAAGACACCGAATAGCGCCATGGTGGTGGTGATGCCACTGAAGAACACCGCCTTGCCTGCAGGCGGAAAGGATCTCGATCGCGTCGAGTTTGCTGTGACCGCTGTTGCGCTCCTGGCGATAGCGTTCCACCAATACGAGTGAGTAATCGATACCGACCGCCAGGCCGATCATGCTGACCATGGTAAATGCGATATCGGAGATAAAGATCTGCGATCCCAGCAACGTCACAATCGCGGTGCCGATACCAATCGTCGCGATTCCCAGCAGGAGCGGTAAGCCCGCCGCCACCAGCGCTCCGAATACGATGATCATCACGATCAGCGCCGCCGGAATGCCGACACGAAGTTCACTGGCCATATCATCCGCGATGATCTCACTGATCTCGCCTGAGGTGATATCACCGATACCACCGATGAAGAATCCCTCCGCCTCGGATGCGTTCAGAATGCGCTCGAACTCGGGCCAACGACTGTCATAGTCGGACCATTCGCCGTGGAGCGCGATCGGGATCAACAACGAATTCTGATCTGCACTCACCAGTTGCTGCATGGCAGGGACTTCCGGCGCATCGTAGTAGTAGGTGATGGCAAGGATATCGTTCTGGAACGGATCGAGGTTGGCGACAAATCGATCCGCCACTGCCCGGAACTCAGGATCATTGATCGTGTAGACATCGCTATGGATGACGATCAACTCGTCAGCGCCACCATCGCTGCCGAATGCATCGTTCGCGACGGTCGCTGCCATCTCGGACTCGACATTGATCGTGTATTCGCTGTCCGGATCGAATGCGGTCACGTTGGATCCCGCGATCACGATGATGGCAGCCATCACCACCCAGAGTGCAACCGTGATCCATGGATGCGCAGCACTTCTCCGACCAAGTTGTCCAAATACGTTTGATTTCGCTTGCATGGTTCTCTCCTTCGGCTCATACAGTGGAGCCCTCACACCCAGGAGTGTGATTCCGCGGAGAGACGTACGGGAGCAGACAGACCAGACAATTCGTGGTGAGGATATCCGGAAATGATGGGTGGTCTAAACCAGAAGAGGCAGCCTGGACGGCTGCCTCTCACTCGGTACGCTCTGTTATCTGGCTGGCTCTCGCCATCGCATTATGCGCCGCCGGTGCCATCATCCTGCAGGATCGGCGGTCGGGGACCACCGGTACCATCGCCGGCATCGTCAATGAATCGGGCTCCATCCGTACCATCGGACGAGACGGTCGGTGTGGGTGAGACACTGCTCGTGGAAGTGGAAGACGATGCCGTGCTGGATGTCGACCCAGATGTCGAGGAACTGGTATTCGAGGAGGAGGAACTGCTGCTGGAAGTAGAACCTGAATCAACGGAGGAGGTTGATTGATCACTACCACCGGTGCTCGGCGCAGGCTCGCTTAGAGCGACAGAGCTGTTCGCCAATGTCAGCGAATCGGTATCGAGTCCATTTCCCCAAACCGTATAGAGGACGCCACCGGCAATCCACATCACCTTGTCGTAGATCGGAGTGGTAGAACCCGCAGGGATACCGATATCCTGAATGGCGGGGTACCCGAGCACATTGGCGTTGATTGACAGGGGCACATTCAGATCGGCCTCGGAGCCGCCCGGGAACTCCCCCCCATACACACCAGTGATGTAGAGAAATGTCGTACCGGAGACAAAGTAAACGCTGTAATTTCCGTTGCCTGCGTATATCTCGGGCGCTGATCCGGAGAAGGGGCCAGGTACCCACGATGGCATATAGACGGTGATTCCGGATGACGTGAGATAGCTCACCGAACTATCACTGAGCCAACTGACACTCTGAGCGGAAGCCTCTTCCCGTTGAAGTGGCGAACTTAAGAATGCAGCGAGCATGGCGAACGCGATGGCGATTGAAGTGATGAGCGCAGTTCGCGGCCTGCGAAATGTCATAGAGCCTCCTGGAAGATGACGCGAGCCGTCTATCCTGAATTCTGGAACGCACACCTGGCTCGATCGGTGTCATCTACGCATAAGATAGCCGAAACATGGTGGTGCGGTCGATGCGTCCGTACGGACATTAGTCGGATCACGAAACGGCAAAATCAGCACGAATCCCGTATACTGAGACGTTATCAAGGTGGCCTTGACGGAGTTCAGTTCGTCAGGGTCCCTATGTTGTGCGTATTCCGGAGGCTTCTGTGCAAACCCGAACCGTCATCCCGCTGGTGCCTCACGATCACCAGCCGGCTCCGATGACCAGCCATCCGATGCCTGCTAACGGCAAGAAGTTCTTCATCTGGACCATGGGATGCCAGATGAATGAAGCGGACAGCCAGAAGGTGGCAGCGATGCTGCAGGAAGTTGGCTACCGCAAGGCCGAGAGCGAGAACGATGCCGACATCGTCATTCTCAACTCCTGCGTCGTACGCCAGGCTGCCGAGGACAAAGTTGCCGGACGGCTGGACTATCTGGCCCGACTCAAGCGCGAGAAGCCGGAGATGCCGCTGGTGCTCACCGGCTGTATGGTGACGCGCCAACAGGAGAAGCTGAAGCAGCGGTTCCCACACGTCGATCTGTTCTTCAATCCCAGCGATTTCGACAAGCTGGTCGCCGTGGTACCCGAACTGGAGATGCTGGAAGATGATCTCGCCAGTCTCCCCCACTACTATCAGCCACAACTCAGCGGCAACAAGGTCGGTGTCTCGGCGTTTGTACCAATCATCTATGGATGCAACTTCGTCTGCAGTTACTGCATTGTTCCCTATCGTCGCGGTAAGGAAACCAGCCGACCATTCAGCGATATCGTCACCGAAGTCGAACGTTTGGTAGATAACGGTGTGCGTGAGGTGACCCTCCTCGGCCAGACGGTGAATGCCTACGGATACGATCTCGAGGAAAAGAGTTCGCTCTCAAGGCTCCTCACCGCCGTCGACAAGATTCCCGGACTCGAACGTCTTCGCTTCCTCACCTCGCATCCGAAGTACATGGGCGACGACGTCATTGATGCGATTGCGGATCTGCCAACGGCCTGCGAGCATATGAATCTGCCCGTTCAGGCGGGCGATAACGAGGTGCTGCAGCGCATGCGCCGCACCTATACACGTGACCTCTGGATGGAGCGCATCGCCACCACCCGCGAGAAGATCGCCGGTGTCACCGTCGCCACCGATATCATCGTCGGCTTCCCGGGTGAAACCGAAGAACAGTTCATGCAGACCTATGACATGCTTGAGCACACCAAATGCGATAAAGTGCACCTTGCGATGTACTCGCCACGACCCGGCACACTCAGTTCTCGCTGGGAAGACGATGTACCGCATGAGGAGAAGTGGCGCCGCCATCAGGAACTGGAGAAACTGCAACTCCGCGTCTGCACCGAGCTCAACGCCGTCCGCATGGGCGAAACGTACGAAGTCCTGGTGGAGAGTAAAGAGAAGGGCCGGTGGACCGGCCGCACTCGTGGTAACACACTGGTGCACTTTGATGACGATGGTGAGACGGATGTTCTCGGCAAGATGGTGGATGTTCGCATCAACCACACCAGTCCGTGGTTTTTGATGGGCGAAGCCGTATCGGCACCCCGGTAATGGATCAACGTTTCGCCAACGGTGGCGAAATACGAAAGGACACACGACTTTGACGCCAGCACCCCAGAAGCTCAAGACCAAGAAGCAGCTCTATCAGGATGCGCTCGACGCCAGCCTGGATAGTCGCTGGGAAGACGCAATTGCCCTCAACGATGAGTATCTCGATCGCTTTCCGCGCGATGCCGAAGCGCTGAACCGCAAGGGACGCGCGTACATTGAGCTGGGTCAGCTCGGTACGGCTCGCGAATGCTACTCCGAAGCCTTGAAGGCAGATCCAGCCAACATGATCGCCCGTCGCAATTTGCAGCGCCTGGAGACGATTTACAAGGCCGATGGTGCCGATGAGACCGCCGCTCCTCGTACCCTGGGCATCCCCCGGGCGAATGTCTTCGTCGAAGAGATCGGCAAGACCTGGATCGATGACCTCGCTCATGCCGCCGATAACGATGTGTTGGCTCAGGTAGCCCCGGGTGATGCGCTGCTGCTCGTGGTTGAGGGCGAACGCGTCTTCGTGCGCTCCACCGAGGGTATCGAACTCGGCCAGGTCGATCAGGTGATCGGCAGCAAGATGGCCCGCCTGATTGGTATCGGCCATGAGTTCGAGGCATACGCCCTCGGTCAGTCCATGAATAGCCTCCGCATCATCATTCGTGAGACGGTTCGGGCCGAGGAATCCGAGCGATTCATGACTTTCCCACCGCAGAACCTGGCGCACCAGGATTTACTGCGTGAACGCGAACAGCTCTCCCAACGCGAGGAAGGCGACTTCGACTTCGGTGATGAGAATGACGATGTCGACGATGCGGACGATGCCGAGATCGACGAGGATGAGGACGATCTAGAAGAGAACGATGAGGACGAGTTCCTGAGCGCTGATATCGACACCGATGAAGAGGCTCCAGAAGAGTAGGACGTCATCCTAAGTAGCGAGACTATATAACGAGCGGCATGAGATCAGTCTCATGCCGCTTTCCTTTGGTTGATGCAACAGAATCGCAACGGCTCTCGCAGATGGTGTTCAATCCGACCGACTTGGGTATACTGCATGCTGTAGAGGATCGATCGCAACGACGTGATTGCACTGCAAGGAGTGACGTCGTCATGAAACCAGATGATGCACATCGCTACGCGAAGAGACACTGCCAAGCCGCAGGGGAATAACCCCGAGCGGCTTTTGTGTCACCCTCTGGCGGCTATTCGAATCTGACGCGAAAGCGTCTGGCAAGCAGGAGCAGCGGCCATGAACTCAAGCATGATCGGCAAAATCGAGAAAGCCCATCGCTACGCTCATGAACCAGAGCGAGTGAAGTTCAACTCACTCGGAGCCACCATTAGCGGTGACAACGATGAGTATCATGTAACACTCTCACCGGACGGTTGGTCCTGCTCCTGCCACACGTTCCAGAGTCACATCCTGGAAACCTGTAGCCATGTGATGGCGATGCAGTTGATGTTGGGCAAAATGCTGAGCGATGATGATCGGTATAGCACCCAGGACGGAGCCGAACCACTCTAAAGAGCCTGACAGCGAACCCACCCGATGATCATGGTGGACACGCAGATCAGCTATATGGAAACCAGAACCCCGACGCGTTGATCAATGCGTCGGGGTTTGCTGTCGGCGTTCGATTCGGTCTGGCCAGACCTTGTACATCTCGTCGAGCGGTACAGCGAAGATCACGCCGCCACCGATCGGTACCTCGTGATAACCAGCCGCGAACCACTCCGAGTACTCAGCCTCGGCAGCGTCCATCTTGACTTCCACCCGGCGTCTCGCCACGGACCGGATGATGCTGATGGCTTCAGGAACACGCTCGTCTTCCATACCCATCAGGATCGTGGAGTTCGCCATACGCAGAAACCCACCGAGACTGTTGATCTTGGTGGCACCATAACCGGCGTCCGTCAATGCGTGGAGCAATCGATCGCTGTCATAGGCTTGCACGATGGCGACGAGAAACTTCATGAAATCTCAGACGTGTAGGAGTCGAAATACTCGCGAGAAAAACCACTTGCGATAGTCTACGACGAAAACGCGAAAGGGTCACCGGTTAGCACGATGACCCTTCGTTCGCAGAGAAAATCTAGAGTCCGGCGGCCGCGCGCAGGATGTCTGCCTTGTCCGTCTGCTCCCAGGGCAGATTCAGATCATCGCGTCCGAAATGTCCATATGCTGCCGTCTGTCGATAGATCGGCTGGCGGAGATCGAGATTATGAATGATCGCCGCCGGGCGAAGATCGAAGTGCTCCAGCACCAACTCCTCAATTCGGTCATCGGAGATCTTGCCGGTACCGAGGACTCGCACATCACCGAAGTCGGGTGGCTCATACCGATGGCATAGGAGATCTGCAACTCGAACCGATCGGCGAGCCCCGCTGCTACCACGTTCTTGGCGACGTAACGAGCAGCGTAGGCCGCGGAACGGTCAACCTTGGTGGCATCCTTGCCACTGAACGCACCACCACCGTGGCGAGCCATACCGCCGTAGGTATCGACGATGATCTTGCGACCAGTCAAACCGGCATCGCTCATCGGTCCACCGATGACGAAGCGGCCGGAAGGATTGATGATGAACCGTGTCTCGGCATCGATCAGCTCAGCCGGGACAACGGGGCGAACGCACCTGGTGTATCGCTTGTATCTGCTCCAGCGTGACATCCTCGCGGTGCTGGGTGGAGACGACCACGGTGTCCACCCGAACGAATACCGCCTCGAACCTCCACACCGTCACTGGCTCCTTGCCATCCGGCAGAAGGTAATCAAGTTCGCCGCTCTTGCGCACACCTGCCAGCACTGGCCGCACTTCATGAGCCAGGCTAATCGGCAACGGCATCAACTCCGGTGTCTCGGTGCTGGCGCCTTCGATCATCATACCCTGGTCGCCAGCACCGGTGTTATCAAACGGATCGGCGGAGGTACCACTACGCTCTTCCAGGGCGACGTTGACGCCACCAGCGATATCCGGACTCTGCTCCTTGATCGCCACGATGACGCCTGCCTGGGCGGCATCGAAGCCAGCCACAGAATGGTTGTAACCGATATCGTTCATCACATCGCGGACGATGGACTGGATATCGACATAGCCCTCTGTGGTGATTTCCCCAAATACCAACACCAAACCGGTGGTCGTGCTGGTTTCGCAGGCAACTCGCGACAACGGATCCTGAGTTAGCAGTGCGTCCAACACCGCATCGGAGATCTGATCGCAGACCTTGTCCGGATGACCTTCGGTAACGGATTCCGAGGTGAAGAGCAGGCGCTCTGAAGCATCAAACGTGTTCGCCATGACCGTGTCCTTTGGCTGATAGAGTACGTTCGTCCGAGAGTTCGATTACTGCCAGGAAACCAGATACTTCTGCTGATCGGCGGTGAGCTGATCGATCTCAATCCCCATCGCCTGCAGCTTGAGGGCGGCGATCTCGCGATCGATATCCTCCGGCATACGATAGACCTTGTTCTCGAGGTTCTTACCTTCGCGCACGATGAAGGCCGCGCCCAGCGCCTGGTTCGCGAAGCTCATATCCATCACGCTGGCCGGATGGCCCTCGGCGGAGGCGAGATTGATCAACCGACCTTCGCCGAGCACGATCACGGCCTTCTCGCCGATCATGAACTCCTCAACGAACGGTCGTAGTTGTCGGCGCCCCTCGCCAGCCATCTCGGCCAGCGCCTTCAGGTTCAACTCGCTATTGAAGTGACCGGCATTCGCGACCATGACGCCATCCTTGGCGACTTCCCAGTGCTCGCGGTCAACGACGTTGATGTTGCCAGTGGCGGTGATGATGATATCGGCCTGCGGCATCGCCTGCTCCATCGTCATCACCTGGAAGCCATCCATAGCGGCCTCAAGGGCGCGGATCGGATCGACCTCGGTCACAATGACCAGACTGCCCATACCCTTGGCGCGCATGGCGATACCCTTACCGCACCAGCCATAGCCAGCAACCACAAGTGTCTTGCCAGCGAGGAGGACATTGGTGGCACGAAGCACACCATCCAACGAACTCTGGCCAGTACCGTAGCGGTTATCGAAAAAGTGCTTGGTATCGGCGTCATTGACGGCAACGATCGGGAACTTGAGAACGCCGTCGGCCTCCATCGCACGTTCGCGGATGACACCGGTGGTGGTCTCCTCCGTGCCACCGATCACCTGCTCGGCCAACTCGGGGTACTGCTGATGCATGATGGTGACGACATCGGCACCGTCATCAATGACGATGTTCGGCGCGTGCTGAATCGCGGTGTGAATGTGGCGATGATAGGTCTCGTCGTCCTCACCCTTGATGGCATAGACGCGCACACCCTCTTCCACCAGCGCCGCGGCGACATCATCCTGCGTGCTCAGCGGATTGCTGGCACAGAGGACGGTATCGGCACCACCAGCCACCATCGCCAGCACCAGGTTGGCGGTCTCGGTGGTGACGTGAGCGCAGGCGGTGATCTTGACGCCCTCGAACGGCCGCTCCTCGGCGAAGCGCTCCTTGATCTGGGTCAGCACAGGCATCTCGCGCGCCGCCCACTCGATGCGTCGCTTGCCCGCCGCCGCCAGGCTCAAATCCTTGATATCGAATCCGCGATCAGTCGTTGTTGCCATGTGCTCCTTCTCCGTATCTATGTATTTCCGAGCCTGAAGCCCGGTAGCAGGGCAGCTCGTCTGCCCTGCACAATGCCATCCGAGGGGAACTCCCCTTCTACCGATTTAGTTCGCTGACAGACCCCGCAACGCATCCACCGAAACCGCACCCGCGAAATCCGGGAACGACTCATCGAAACGTTGTATGAATCCCTCTGGGGTAAAGATGTGTTCCTGCGGACCGTGGTATTCGATAGCGTGCGTGCTGGTCAGCGCCGCCATCCGACCGGCCACCGGCAGATCAGCACCGATCAGCAGGCCAGCCACAAGACCGGCACGATAGGCGTCGCCGCCACCCGTTGGATCGCCGAACTGCTTCGTTGGTGCGATCGGGATCAAGTGGCTTTCCCCATTCGCCCGAATCTCGCTGCCGCGATTGCCGTACGTGATCACCGTCATCGGCTTACTCGCAGCGATGTCATCGACGCTCAGACCCGTCTTGTTCGTCATCATGCCGAACTCGTAGTCATTGCCAATGACGATGTCAGCCAGGTCAATACCGCGCGCGATCTGCTCACCGCTGAGGATGACGATCTGGAAGGCCGGATCGTAGATCAGTTGGCAATCCTCCGCCGCAGCGAACTGCTCGGTGTGCTTCACCATCGCACCCGGATCACCGGCACTGACGATACCGTAGGCTGCATCGCGAGCGACCTCGGAGACATCAATCTTCTGGGCCTCACTTCCCGGTCCGGGATAGAACGAGGCGATCTGATTGCCGACATTGTCCGCATTCATGAATGCGGTGGCGGTGAAATCGTTGCCATCCTCAATGAGGAGCGCGAGATCGACACCCAGATTCTCCAACTTGGCTCGGTAGGGACCGAAGTCCTGACCAACGGTACCAACCAGCGTGGTGGGGACACCCAGCAGCGCCATGTTGTAGACCATATTGCCCGCCACACCGCCGTGCTGTCGCTTGAACGAATCAAGCAGAAAGCTAACCGAGAGCGTATGGGCTTTGTCCTGGAGAATGTGATCGGCGAACGAGCCGTCAAAATGCATGATGTAGTCGTATGCGATCGACGCACTGACTACGACTCCGGTTGAGCGAGTCACTGAGTTGGAACTCCTGTCCGTGACAATTGGAGTGGGTCGAATGCGCGACGAGGAGTCACTCATCGACCGCGCGCCCCGGCGGGCACGCGACACCGACAATCGTGCGATTGTCGGCAACCTGCATCAGCATACCATAGCGCGCCGAAATACTAGTAGTGGGCAGGTTGCCCGAGCACGAACTCCAGGGCAACATCGATATGTTCCGCCGAGACCTCGTTCGTCACGAACACGCCACCGTCGGCCTGCGGTAGCACCCAGTTCTGCTTTCCGGAAAACACCTTTTTGTCTGCCCCCATCTTCTGGAGCACGACACTGGTATCCGCATTGGTGCTGACCGGCAAACCGAAAGCACGTAACGTCTCCATTAGTTCCGTCCGCATTGATGCATCAATATCGCCTCGCGCAACAGCGACCGTCAGCGCTGCCACCAAGCCAACCGCGATCGCCTCACCGTGAAGCAACTGATATCCGGCGGCCTCGATGCCATGACCGATCGTGTGGCCCAGGTTCAGGATCTGACGGATCCCTGCCTCACGCTCATCCGCCGCAACCACACTGGCCTTGAGGCTGATATTCTGCCGAATCACCCAGCTGGTCAGCGGTTCCGAAAGCGAGAGCAAACCAGCCGCATTCAGTCGCAATACCTCGGCCAGGAATCCGGGATCGCCGCCCGGTGTGCTCGCCTGGATCACGCCATGCTTGATCACTTCTCCGAATCCGGAGCGGAACTCGCGGTCAGGTAGTGTTCGCAGGAATCGAGGATCGACCAGTACTACCGGCGGCTGGTAGAAGGCACCAATCAGGTTCTTGCCGGTGGCGTGATTGATACCGGTCTTGCCACCGACACTGCTATCAACCATCGAAAGCAACGTTGTCGGGATCTGGATCAGGCCTATGCCACGCAGTACGGTCGCAGCGGCGAAGCCCATGAGATCGCCGACCACACCGCCGCCGAGCGCAATGACGACATCGCTGCGGCGCACACCGTTAGTGAGCATCCAGTCCAGGATCTCACCGTATCGCTCCAGGCTCTTGCTGGTCTCCCCAGCGGGAATGTCGTAGACATGCACCGGCACAGCGAGGGACTCGGCCAATGCGTCCAGATACTCCTGATTGGCCGCCGCCATACGAGCATCAACGCCAACCCAGACAGCCTGTGCCTTCGGCCACCGGTCGGAAACAACTTCCGCAACGGTATCGGCAACAACCTGCCCCACACGAATCGAGGATTCGGCACTGTCCGTGCGCAAAATGACTTCCGATGGTCGTCCATTGGCCAGGTTGACGAGCTCGACCAGATCCGCAGCCGTCCGCTCGGCGGATCGCTTGCCAACGGGAATCGTGATATCGGCAAGGCCGTAATACCCAGCTCGCTGCTCGATCAGAGAGCGCATTCGCTCCAACTGATCATCAGCGGCCAACATCGGCCGGTCGGTCGTGCGAGTCTCGTCTGCGTGCGCTTGCACCCGCGCCAGCAACACCTCGGGTGTGGCGGTCAGCCAAGCAGAAAGCGTGGTCGCGGAATCACGAATCGCCAAGCGGGCGATGTCATTGCAGACAGCTCCGCCGCCTGTGGAGATAACGGCATCCCTCACCTGGAGCAGTTCAGCCAGAAGATCAGCTTCGAGTGCGCGGAAGGCTGGTTCACCATCCTCGGCGAAGATCGTTGGAATAGTGCGACCGACACGCGCCTCGATCTCGTCATCCATATCAACGAAATCCCAGCCGAGGGTCTCCGCCACCAATCGACCAACGGTGCTCTTCCCTGCACCACTCATTCCCGTGAGCATCAGTCGCTCAATCATGTTTGTCCCGATCACCTTCCAGCAGAATCCAACGTCTCTATGCGCTAAGGCTATACTTTTTCCAGGCACCTCGCATGATTTTCATCCCAACCCCGCAGGAGCACCACATGCCAACCGAGACAATTCTGATAGCCGATGACGATGCCTCAATGCGAGCAATGCTGCGCGAATTCCTGGCCGACGAAGGCTACGAGACGATTGAGGTCGAAACGGGATCGGCAGTGGAGTCGGCCATCAGCGAGCAGAATCCAGCGCTTGTGCTGATGGATATCCGTCTACCAGACAAGAGTGGTCTGGATGTCCTCAAGGAACTGAAGGGGCCACAAAAGCCCGTCATCGTCATGACCGCATTCGGTGGATCGGGTGTCGCTATCGAGGCGATGCGCCTCGGCGCGTATGACTACATCACCAAACCGTTTGATCTGGATGATGTAAGTCAGGTGCTAAAACGTTACTTCGATCATCGCCAACTCACCCAGCACGTCGCCGAACTCTCCGAAGCCATCACCCGCAATGATCCCTCCGATCCGCTTGTCGGCAACAGCCCGGCCATGCAGGAGGTCTACAAGCAGATCGGTCGCGTTGCGGCATCCGATGCGACGGTGCTTATCACGGGTGAAACCGGAACTGGCAAGGAGCTGATCGCCAGCATCCTCCATCGCACCAGTCGCTATAGTCGGGGTCGATTGGTAAAGGTCAACTGCGCCGCATTACCAGAGTCGTTGCTGGAGAGCGAACTCTTCGGTCACGAGAAAGGCGCATTCACAGGAGCCGTTGCTCAACGCAAGGGTCGGTTCGAGCTGGCGGATAAAGGCACTATTTTCCTCGACGAGATCGGCGAGATGACGCTGGCGACGCAGAAGAAGCTGCTGCGTGTGCTCCAGGAACGCGAGTTTGAGCGTGTCGGTGGCCAGCTCACCGTCAAGGTCGATACCCGTGTCATCGCGGCCACCAACAAGATACTGACACAGGAGGTTGAGGCCGGTCGCTTCCGCGAGGACCTCTACTACCGACTCAATGTCATCGATATCTATCTGCCACCCTTGCGCGAGCGAGAGGGCGATATCCCACTCCTGGTGGAAGCATTGATTGATCGCCACCGGTCGAATCCGGGGACGACTCCGATCCGCATCAGCCAGGGTGCGCTGGAGAAACTCGAGACCTATAGCTGGCCGGGAAATGTACGCGAACTCGAGAATGTGGTGCAGCGGGCATTGGTTCTGGCCCAAGGTGGCGTGATTAGCGAGCAACACATCAGCTTCGCGGGTACGGATGGGCGACGACTGATCGATATCGGTGAGCGTGTTCGAAGGGGTGTCGATCTGCCGGAGATGCTGGCCGATATCGAGCGCACCGCGATCGAGGAGGCATTGGACATCGCAGGCGGAGACCGCAAGGAAGCGGCCTCACTGCTCACAATCTCGCTGACGGAGTTCAATAAACGCGCCAAGACGTTCGATCTGTAGGCCGCCGTTATGCTGGAGGGGAGACAAGCTCCCCTGCTACCAGACTCTTGCTAATCCAGTACCTTTGTCACCGGATCGATCTCAACGGTGTCTTCCACCTTCGGACGAGTGGTTGCTTCGATCGGCTTGTCGCCTTCCAGCAACTCACCCACGAAGGGAATACCCTCGGCGAGCTTCAGTGCCTGATCGCGCAGATTTGCGAGCTGGAGGCGACTTGGTTTGGCACCATGCTGGTAGTAGAGATCGGCAGCCTTACCCATCGCCAGTGTACCGGCGTATGCGATAGCAACCTTCGGGATCGTGCCACCCGCAAACGGCACGAACGATGCCGCCTCGCGTGCTGCGGTGCGCCACAGGAACCCCGCGCCAACAACCGGTGTCAGCTCACGCATGATCGCCATCTGATCGTTCAGATCCTCGCCGTTCGCTGCAGCGATCTTGTAGCACATCATCACCTGATTCTTGGTGAGGACAATCAGATCAGCACCAGCCGCGATAACAGACCCCAGGAACGGGATCATCGCGGGTACGTTCGAAACCAATGCGAACTGTCCGTTGGCACGTGCGGTTTGCTCGACAATCGCGGTGACCGCGGCTCGCCGCCAATGGGGATGGAATCGTCCGAACGACGTCGCCATCTCCGGCATCATCTCAAGTACCTGCAAGCGAATCGCCCGCACGGACTCATCATCACCCTCGATCGATGCCGAGAGGAAGAAAACGTTGCTCGTATCCCTTGTCTCACCGACTCGCAAACGCACCGCATCGAACAATCCCTCGCCATCGGGATCGTAAACGATGACAACATCGTGGCGATGGGGATCGAAGTTCCGTTGGATGGTCGACCATGCTTCGGATCGAACACCGTTGCGATCATCAAGCCCAAAGAGCCGCGTAGCGGCTTCTCCTGCCAGATGATCACTACTGGCAACAACGAGAATGCGTGGCATCTCCTCGGCCCGATCCCGCGTTTCCTGAAAATCGATATCCTTGACCACGTTCATAAACGACCGAGCGGTACCAACGGCGCCGACCGGTCCACCCTTCAGCATCTTCATGTGACTGCCAGTTCTCCTGACGCGTGTTGCGACCCTTGCTTGCGGATGTACATGGTCAGAATAACGGATTGACACAAACAGCGTGGACGTTTACACGCCCACGCTGCTGAAATTTCCGGTTAACCGGTAGAGAGAACTACTCGAGATTCGCCATTGCCGTAACCAAATCCTGGACAGCATCTGCGGATCGCTTCAATGCTTCCGCCTCGTCGTCAGTCAATTTGATCTCAATGACCTTCTCCAGGCCGTTCTTGCCAAGCTTGACCGGAACACCAACATAGAGATTCTCAACGCCGTATTCACCCTGCAGATAGACACTGGTCGGGAGAATGCGCTTCTTGTCCAGCAGGATCGAATCGATCATCTCGCAAACGGAGGCTGCCGGTGCATAGTATGCGGAACCAGTCTTGAGCAAGGCCACGACCTCTGCGCCACCATTGGCGGTGCGGGTCTGGAGCCGGGCGATCGTCTCCTCATCCATCAGATCAGGTAGCGGGATACCGGCAACCGTGCTGTAGCGAGCCAGCGGCACCATCGTATCGCCGTGGCCACCGAGCACGAAGGCGCTGACATCCTCGATCGAGACATCAAGCTCCTCGGCAATGAAGCTGCGGAAACGAGCGCTATCGAGCACACCAGCCATACCGAGCACACGCTCACGGGGGAAGCCACTGACATCGAACGCCACATGGCACATGGCATCAAGCGGATTCGAGACGACGATGAGGATCGCGTTCGGCGCGACCTTGGCGATCTCGCCGGTGACTGCAGTGAGGATGCCCTTGTTGACCTTCAGCAGGTCATCGCGACTCATGCCTGGCTTACGCGGTACACCGGAGGTGATAACAACGATATCGGAATCGGCAGCATCGGCGTAGTCGTTCGAGCCAAGTATGTAGCTGTCATACCCCATGACCGGGCCGGTCTCACGCAGATCAAGCGCTTTGCCCTGCGGCATACCCTCGATAATATCGATCATCACGATATCGACGTAATCGCGCTGCGCCATCAACTGGGCGACCGTGCCACCCACCATACCGGTACCAACAACGGTAACCTTTGGTCGATTCTCCATGTGAACCATCGCAGTGCTTTCCTTCCATCCGGTTTGCCGGACTGACCAACCAACTATCTGATTCATGGTTGAATTCTGGCTGGTTTACGTTAACCCAGATCCAGCGAGCCATGATCAGCACCTACCAACAGTGTAGCGCTGCAATTGGTACAATCACGTCAGGATTTCCACGCACGAGCATCACAAAACCATCACACCCGTGAAATTCTTCACAAACCTGATGCTTGCGAAAATGCATTGACGCTGAGCGAAGAACCCGCCTATACTTGGCTTCGCTGCACAGCAGTCACCAGCCCAGGTGGCGGAATCGGCAGACGCGCTAGCTTGAGGGGCTAGTGCCCGTTTAGGGCGTGAAGGTTCAAATCCTTTCCTGGGCACCAGTTGATCGTTCTCGGGCGATTAGCTCAGTTGGTTAGAGCGCCACGTTTACACCGTGGATGTCGGGGGTTCGAGTCCCTCATCGCCCACCGGCCAGAGCGTGACCATCAACTGCATATCGGCCAAGGTAGCTCAGTTGGTAGAGCTCACGACTGAAAATCGTGCGGTCCCCGGTTCGAGCCCGGGCCTTGGCACCATAGGACCACTCGCGAATCGCGGGTGGTTCTTTTTTGTTCATCTGGCCCATCCGCATAGTCCCGGATAGGGTACTTCCTCACCACCTCCACACATTCATACTCTATACTTATTCCTATATAGGAATCATTCTCATATATGATGAGAATGATCGGATTTGATGTCGATGAGTCGAGCCATGACGCAACGGAAAGAACCACAAACGATACCACTGGCGATCGCAGCCAGCCTCACCTGGATGGCGACCATCACTGGTTTCGCGCTTTCAAGGGTGGATGACACCTATGCTGTGGGCGCGTTCATGCTGGCGTATCTCTTCGGCGGGACACTCGCAACGCGTGATGCTATCAGCGATCTGCTCGAAGGACACGTCAATGTTGATCTCCTGATGGTGCTGGCTGCCGCGGGTTCGGCGATGCTGGGTCATTGGTTGGAAGGCGCGATCCTGCTCGGGCTCTTCTCCACCTCGAATGCTCTCGAGTTCTATGCCATGCGACGCACGCGCAACGCAGTACGTGCTCTGATGGACATGACGCCACCGACGGCGCACGTTCAGGTAGGTGATACATACCTCGTAAAGGATGTCAACGATGTGCGCGTTGGCGACATGGTACTCATTCAACCCGGCGAACGCATTCCCGTCGATGCGCGTGTTATCGAGGGATCGTCAGCCGTTGACCAGGCCGCGATCACGGGCGAATCCGCACCTGTTCACAAAAACATCAACGATGATGTCTTCGCGGGAACCATCAATGGTAATGGCAGCCTCATCGTTGAGGTGACCAGATTAGCCTCAGACACCACACTGGCGCGGATCGTCGCCCTCGTCGCCGATGCCCAGAACGATCAGTCCGACCTCCAGGAGTTCGCCGAAGGGTTCGAGGGCAAGTATGCGGTCTTCGTCATTGCCGTTTCCGCCCTGGTCACACTCATCCCCATGATGTTTGGCGTATCGAGTGGTGACGCCTTCTATCGCGGAATGACGCTTCTCGTCGTCATGAGTCCATGTGCCCTGGTGATCAGCACACCTGCGGCGACATTGAGCGCACTGGCAAACGCGGCCCGGCGCGGCATCCTGATCAAGGGAGGTCGGGCGCTGGACACGATGGGGATGATCGATACGGTCGCGTTCGATAAAACCGGCACGCTCACGTATGGTCGCCCGAGCGTCACCGATATCGTGGTCTTTGACGGACTGGATTCCGCATCCATTCTGGCAACGGCCGCAGCGGTCGAGCAACTCAGCGAGCATCCACTGGGGGCCGCGATCGTGGCCGCAGCCCAGACCCAGGCTATCGCCATACCGATCGCCGAGAACCTGCAAGCTTATCCCGGTCACGGTGTATCTGCTCAGGTGGGGGATAATCGTGTTGCCCTCGGCAACCGCCGGATGATGAGTCTGGATGGTATTGCTTTACCCCAAACAGCGCTGGACTACCACCGTAATCTCGGGGCGGAGGGCAAGACACCCATCTTCGTGACGGTGAATAGACAGCTCGTTGCCATCATTGCGGTGGCTGATGCACTGCGACCGCACGTCCCGGAAACGCTCGCACGCTTGCGCAAGCTGGGCGTTGGGCGCACGGTGATGCTCTCCGGGGATACCGATCACGTCGCGGCCACAGTGGCTCGTCGCATCGGGATTGACGAAGTCCGCGCTGACCTGCTGCCACAAGATAAGCTGATTGCCATTGATGAACTCAAGCGCACCGGTACAGTCGCGATGGTGGGTGATGGTGTGAACGACGCCCCGGCGCTGGCAAAGGCGCACATTGGTATCGCCATGGGCGGTGTAGGAACCGATGTCGCCCTTGAGACGGCCGATGTTGTGTTGATGTCCGATGATCTTACCAAGGTGGGGTATGCGATCGAACTCAGCCGCAAGACCAGACGCATAATCCGGATGAATCTCACCTTTGCTCTTGGGGTTATCGCCGTGCTGGCAGTACTCAACCTGACAATCGGGATTCCACTGACGATGGGTGTCATCGGACATGAGGGCAGCACCGTGCTGGTGATTCTGAACGGTCTGCGGTTACTCGGTTATGGTGGCGGATGGAAGAATCTCATCCATCACAACAGCGCCCCAGCATCGACGACTAAACCTCGCTTCCAGGTGATTGCAGCGTAGAGTGGATCAGCTATGGACCAGTCCGAGCAGGGTTCAACACGGAAATCGACCATCATTCCTCCTCTTCTCCCTGCGATTGAGGAGGAATGATGTTGAACCGTCGTTTAGGTATTACGCAGGACGACCTATACCGAAGAGATCGTGATTCTCTTCGGCCGGAAGATCCTCGCGTTCGCCCCATTCGTTCCAGGAGCCATCGTAGTTCGTCATCGTCGTCGCACCAGCGATCTCCAGACCAAACATGGCCTGTGTGGCAGTGACGCCACCGTTGCAATAGGCAACAATCGGCTGAGTCAAATCTAGACCGGCTTCGATCGCCATCTGCCGAATCTCTTCGGCCGATCGCCAATTGCCCTCGTCGTTCACCATCGCTTTCGCCGGCAGGTTCACAGCACCGGGGATGTGTCCACCCCTACTCCCACGCTGCACGAGACCGTGGAATGTGTCAGCATCACGCGCATCCACAATCTGGGCACCGCCATGGTTAACGACCTCCAGGACATCGTTCCATTCGGCCCGCAAATCCTCCTGCACCTTCGGTGTGAAAACCGCGTCAGTGCGGACATCGGTAGCATTCATCGTCATGGCACCATCGGCGGCCAGCCAGGCAGTGTAGCCACCCTCGAGAATCGAGACCGCTTCATGCCCCATATAACGCAATGCCCACCAGAGTCGCGTGGCCAGGTGTCCGCCGGTGTCATCCACGATAACGACGTGAGTGTCGTCACCGATACCGCGACTCTCCATCACTTGCGCGAACTCATCCGGTGGCGCAATCTGCGCCTTCACGGCCGCATCGGCATCGACGATATCCTTCGTCCAGTCGATAAACACCGAACCGGGAATGTGATCGGCGGCATAGGCTTCGGGATGACCGGCGTAGGTCGCCTTCTGGCGACCGCCACCGAGGTCCTCGGACGTAACCGAGCCCCGAATGTCCACAACCACAATGCTGTCATCGGACAGGTTTTCCTTCAACCAGGCAACAGAGACCAGATTGCTCACGTGATGTCCTTTCTCCTCACAACTCGCTTTGCCATGATACCAGTGCTGGAGGTACTCCACGCGTAGCGTGCTGGGCAGTCTGCAGGAAGATATGAACGAGTTCCAGGTGACACAGCGACCGGCATGGTTGGTTCGCCTGGGCAGACTGAGAAATCACTCTATCGCGCTCGCAGGCTGTCACCAGCGTGTGGATCGAGTCGCAAGGCCATCAGGAACGGGACGAGCGCGATCACCGCCATCGCCAGGAAGGCGAACGCATATGCGCCCTCAAGATCACTGCCCGGCAGGAACGCGCCCCAGTTGAATCCTGCCGTGATCGCCAGCATGGTGACGACAATGCCGATGGCACCAGCGACCTGCTGGACGGTTGCATAGAGTGCGCTGGCTTCTCGTGTAGTACCGCCCTTGGGTACATCACAAAACGCAAGCGTGTTGTATGCCGTGAACCCGATGGATCTGAAGACGCCACTGACAAACACAATCATCGCGATCAGTACAAACGGCGTATTGGCGTTCAACAATGAGAACATCGCGATACTGGCGGACACGCCGAATGTCGCGAACAAGAGGTTGTATCTGAAACCGAATCGATTCAGCATCCAGGTTGTGGCCGGTTTGATGGAGATGTTTCCGGCGAATACCCACAGCACGGCAGCACCAGACTGTACCGGCGTCCAACCGAACACTTCCTGAAACAGCAACGGCAATATGAACGGGACGCTCCAGACGATCATGGCGTACATGAAGAACCCATAGGTCGATACCCGAAAGGTATAGATACGCAGCGTACGAAGGTTTAATAGCGGGGTCTCAGAGCGAAGCAGATGCCGCACCGCCAGGGTCAGCACACCTACGCCAGCAAGCAACACCACAACACCCTTGGCAGTCGAGTACGATTCCTCCGCCATCATGTGGGCACCCCAGGTAATGGCCCCCAAACTGCCCGTGGTGAGGACAGCACCGAATACATCCAACGGCGCGGTTTTCTGAGCGTCCGCTTCATCGATCAGAATCCAGGCGGCGACGAAACAGATGATACCAATGGGAATATTGATCAGGAACATCCAGTGCCAGGAAAGGTATTCGGTAATCACACCGCCAAGCAATGGCGCGATCACCGGTGCAATCAGGGCTGGCCAGATGATATAGGCCGTAATCCGAATCAGGTCTTCCTTGTCGGTATGCCCAAGCACCACCATACGCCCGACCGGCACCATCATGGCACCGCCCACGCCCTGAAGCACGCGCATGAAGATGAGCATCTCGACGTTCTGTGACAGCCCACATCCCAACGATGCGAGTGTGAAGATGACGATGGCACTGAGGAAGATAGCGCGACTGCCATAGCGCTGGGTCAACCATCCGCTGAGTGGAATAAGCGTCGCTAGCGCCAGCAGATAGGCGGTCACGACCAGGCTGACCGTGCTCGTACTCGCATTCAGGGATGCACTCATTTGCGGGATGGCGGTAGTAACGATCGTGCCATCCAGGTTTTCCATGAAGTAACAGGCGGCAACCAGCAACGCGGTGTTCCGCAGTCTGCGATCAATCACTTGTCACTGCTCACAGGATGATCAACCCGATAGTTCAGTGTTAGTTCGTCTCCTGGCATGCTACGAATCAACCAATCATGACGGGGAGACTCCGTGATCACGAGTTCGATATCCTGTGCCTCTACTCCACACATCCTCTGCAAATTGGTCAGCACCGCTGCATAGAACGCCTTCTTGGTCTCGAGGGGACGCCCTTCAAACATCATCACTTCGATAATGAGATACCGTTCCGTTCGGTCGGAAGGAGCGATCAGCTGCCATGGCTCCAGTGGGAGGAAACGATGGAAACGCTTCCCCTCCGGCAAGCCGAGTGCAGCCACGCTCGCGGCATGAATCGCATCAGATAGAGTGGATGAGTTCTCGGACAGGAAGGTCTTGTGTCCGTAAATCTTGAACTGGGACATGCACGTATCCCCGCTATGAGCTAAATGTTGCTACCGTAACCCTCGAGACCGAGAACATCCCGGATAATGTCCTCACCCGCCAGCAACGTGCGCTCATAATCGGTCGCGGCTGCAGTGCGCAGCGGGAAGATGTCATCAAACACTCCGCGCGCCATCTCGGCGGGGAAGCTCCGTTCCAGGATATGCGCAACGATCGAAACCGCCGTCGATGCCCCAGGGCTGGCACCCAACAGTCCGGCAATTGTGCCATCCGCGGATGAGACGATTTCGGTACCAAACTCCAGCTTGCCGTGGCGATTGGCACCGGGCTTCAGCGTCTGTACACGCATTCCGGCATTGTGCAACACCCACTCGCTATCCTGTGCCGAAGGTATGAAGTCGCGAAGCACATCCATTTTGGCACCCTGCTTCAACAGGACCTGACCAATGAGGTACTTCGTCAGACCAAATTCATCGTGGGCGACATCAAGATAGGTCCTGAGGTTATTCGGTTTGATCGATCGGAACAGATCGGTCCAGGAACCTGCCTTGAGGAATCGTGGTTCAACACCAGCGAAAGGTCCGAACAGCAACACCCGCTGACCGTCGATCACGCGCGAATCCAGGTGAGGCATGCTCATCGGGGGAGCGTTTAACTGCGGCTGCCCATAGACCTTGGCGGCATGCCTCGCGATCAACTCCGGATCGGTGCAATGGAGGAACTGTCCACTGACGGGAAACCCGCCATAGCCCTTGGCTTCATCAATTCCCGATGCCTGCAACAGATGCAGTGCGGTGCCACCAGCTCCAACGAAAACAAAGCGAGCGTCGAAGAACTTCTTCCCGCCGCCGTCGCGGTTCACGACTTTGACCCGCCAGTCGTCACCGCGACGTGAGAGGCCGGTGACCTGGTGTCGTGTGAACAGGTGCATACCACCATTCATGGCGCTTTGCACCAGTTGCGCAGTAAGTTCACCAAAGTTGACATCGGTACCAGCCACCGAGCGAGTCATTGCGATCGGAGTAGAGCCACCTCGTCCCTCGAACATCAATGGTGCCCATTGCACCAACTGATCGGAATCATCACTGAACACCATCGTGCGGAATGGCGCCTTGTGAGCGAGGGCATCGTAACGCTTCCGTAGAAAGGCAACGTCGGTTTCGCCGGAGACATAGCTCACATGGGGGATGGAACGAATGAAGCGATCCGGTTGAACCAGGGAGCCGCGTTGAACAAGCTCCGCCCAATATCGCAATGATTCCTGAAACTGGGTGTTGACTGTCAGTGCTTTGGCAGTAGAGACTGAGCCGTTCTTCTGTAAGGGCGTGTAGTTCAACTCACAAAGACCAGCGTGACCGGTGCCCGCATTGTTCCAGGCATTGGAACTCTCGGTGGCGACGGACTCCGCCCGTTCAAACATCGCGATCGACCAGTCGGGACGCATCAGCTGAATCATCGTCGCCATCGTGGCACTCATGATGCCACCACCAATCAGGACAATATCGACCGTTGATGCTGAATCGTCACCCACTGCTACCACTCACCCATTCATACGCGCAGCGAGAGCCACATCCATATGCGTGGCCCCACAAGGTAAACTACACCAACATGAGCATCGCCACCAGCCATGGTGCCACCAGGACTTCTCCAGAATGAATGCACCGTATCGAATGGTTCGTGCGGACGGCTCGCATGAAATCGAGATCAAGAAATCACGGTTCATCTGCCACCTCTTCCGCGTGACCTCGGAAGGTGAAGCCCGCCAACACATTGAGACCGTGCGCAAGGAACACTGGAACGCGAATCACAATTGCACGGCCTGGATCATCGGTGAAGGTCAGGCCAGCCAGCGATCCAGTGACGATGGCGAACCCTCTGGCACCGCAGGCATGCCGATGCTGGAGGTACTGCGCAAGCGCGGCGTAACCGATACGCTCGCGATCGTGACCCGTTACTTCGGTGGGATCATGCTCGGTGCGGGTGGATTGATCCGCGCCTATGGTGGTGCCGTCAGCGAGACGCTGGATAGTATCGGTATCGTCGAACGCAAGCCTCTGGCAATCGTGCAAGCAAGCGCCAGCTACGATGATGCCGGTCGCATCGAAAACGCGATCCGGGCGAAAGATCTCCCGCTAACCGATGTCGCCTACACAACTGATGTCAGATTCGAACTGGCCATGCCAGAGTCTGAGGTGGAGCCCTTCGCGACCTGGCTTCAGGAACTCACCAACGGCGGTACGCACGCTACCATTGTCGGTGAAAGATACGTCGAGGTTACAGCACCGTTGCTGCTGATCGAGATCTGATAGGAGTTCCTGATGGAGATCAAACCAGGCATCACCGTAACCATTGATCCACACCGTTGCATTGGCATGGCCAAATGCACCACCGCAGCACCTGGCATCTATACGATCGACGAAGAGACGCGAAAGGCCGTCATCGAGCATCCTGACGATGCCACCATCGAGCAGATCTTCGCCGGTGCTCGTGTTTGCCCAACCCAGGCGATCGCGATCCACCAGTATGGTCGTCGCGTATACCCGCAGATTGTCCCACCCATGCCAGGTGACAAGAAATAAGAAGTCATTCCCATCGAGATGCGTGACACTACGTTCAAACACCGATGTTCATGTAGCAAGCATCACGATATCGATGGAGGTCCACTATGAAACTCGACGAGATCACACATCTCATCAATACCGATCCCTTCGTACAGGAGCTTACTGCGGCACCGATTCCGGCGCGGCTCGCATACATCGGTATTGATGGTCATCCACGAGTCATACCGGTCAGTTATCTCTGGAACGGGACTCACTTCGTCTTCGCCTCGCCTCCCGATTGGTACAAGATCAAGTCGATCGTGGCCCATCCTGAGGTTGCGTTCACGGTAGATACAACGGACTTCCCACCTCTGATCCTCTCCGTTCGGGGAACGGCGGAGGTGCTCTTCGATCAGGGTTTGCCGGAAGAATACGTTGAGGCATCTCGCCGCATTGTCGGTGAGGACAAGATGCCGGATTGGGAACGAGCCGTCCGGGCCGAGAACCGCAATATGGCCCTGGTGCGCATTACACCAACCTGGATCAAAGTGGTGGACTTTGTCTCTCGCTATCCCGGACCAACGCCATCCTAAACGCGGAGACTGGCTGGCGCTGGGTTAGCGCCAACCAGTCCTGCATTCCATCAAACGAGATAGATCCTTACCGCGGGTTCCTTATCAACAAGGTATCGATAGAGGGGAAGATCGTCCGCCCCCTAAGGGGAGACTAGCTCCCCTGCTACCGATCTAGACCAAAGGTGACGCATCCGGAACCCACTCTGGGATCTATGGCTGCAGTTCGCCGATTTCCTCGACATCCCAGGTGAGATTGAGCGCACCACCGTTGTAGAACACGCCGTCCACGTAGTTCGCGTAGACCTCAGCAATGGTCTCTGGCGCGGCCGTCAGTTGAGTGTAGACCACGGTGCCATCGTCCTGGAAACTGCCATCCATGATCACCACGATCGGTTCATCAGCGAGATTCGTCGTGACATAGATGATGCTGGCGGAATCACGTGTCTGGGCGGAATCAATGATGACCGCATCCGCTCCCACACCGCTCAGATACTCTTCTGTCTGCCAATAATCCAACAACGTTCTGGGAGTGAAGTCCATCGTGTAGTCGACGGTGACAAAGACATAGCCCAATCCATCGGTGGTCTGCAGGGTCAAGGAATCCCAACCATCAGGGTCGATCAGAATCGCGCTTTCGTAATCAACCGGGAACTCCCATAAATCCAGGTCCCATTCGATGGTGGCACCATGCGTTGGACTCTCCCAGGTGGCATCATCGATCAATCCCAGATCGGCCCAACCACCATCCTCGGGCTCGTCCGTCTGCGTATTAGTGGTGGTTCGGTCAGTGCTCGTTCCCTTGCTCCCGGAGGTCTCGGAGTCATTGGTCTGGTCTGAGTCGACGACGGTGGTACGGCTGGTACGGGTCGTAGTGCTCGTCTGCCCGGAGGTCTCATCCGTCTTCACAGTACCGGTTCGACTCGTCCGTGATGTAGTGGTGGTGGTTTCGGTTTGATCGGTGGTCTCATCTTCGTCTGTCGAGACAGTGCGACTGGTGCGAGATGTCGTTCCGGTCTGGGTGGTAGTCTCCTCGTCCTCTGCTGGCGTCGATTCGGTATCGTCCAGCGGCATACCGATCAGTTCCGCGATCGTCGGCAGATCCGGATTCAGGGGAACAGAGAGTCCACCAACGGTGATCAGGTCCTGCGCCAGCTGCATATCCGGTATCAGATCGATATCGATAGAGAACTGCATATAGGCGAAGTCCACATCGCCAAAGACATCGACCTCGTACTCGTAGTACACGTATAGCGGCTCACCATCGATCTCGGCTTCGCCCAGGAACCAGGCAGTATCGACATCGGACTCGGTATCCAACAGAACCCAGGAATCGTAGAACGCTTCCATATTCTCAAGCGTGATCTCGGTATAGAGCTCGGCATCTGTTGGACCGTCGATCAGAATGAGTTCGTAGGTGGAGTAGCTCGACCAAATCCAGATGTATTCTTCCTGGAAGGTAGTGTTGACACTAAACTCGTACTGGTCTGGGACAAACTGGAGAGCACCGCTCTCGCCGATCTCAATGTCATCGCCAGTGATCTGCGAGGTAAACACGGTATCGAGTTCCGAGGGCTGGGCCGATACCGATACCAATGGAACAAACACCAGCAGGATCGCGGTGAACAGCCCGGCGGCTGTGCGAACCAATTGTTTCATGTGTTCCCCTTCTAGAGTCATCAATCGCGTTCGTACCTGAACCACTAACGCCAGAGGCAGGATCGAAGTTCCAACAAACGCACCCTCTCAATTGCCGATCGCGCGCTCCGATGGGCTAATCAGGTAGTTCCGCTGAGTACCTCTACCTACGGAACCAAAGCCTCGATATACTCCACATCCCAGGTCAGATCCAGCAGTCCGCCATTGACCCGAACGCCATTGGCATAGTTAGCGTAGGCCGTAGCTATCGCCTCCGGGCTGGTGGTGAGCTCGGTGTAGATCATCGTACCGTCGTCCTGGAAACTGACATCTATGATCACAACCACTGCTCGGTTTTCGGCGTTAACGGTGGTATAGACCACACTGGCTGAGGTCTCAGACCGGGCGGCATCCAGAATAACGAAATCAGATTCGAGACTGACGGGATACTCATCGAGCTGCCACTCAGCAAGCACGGTCTCTGGCGTATCATCACCACTCGTATCAACATAAATGCTGACATAGCCCCGACCGTCGATGGTCAGTAACGTCAGCACATCCCAACACCTTCCGGGCTCGAGAAGATAGCGAAGTCGTAACTGAACGGGAATCTTTCACAGACTCGCATCCCCTCCCGCGAGGTGCCAAGGGTTGGACTGGTCAGCCCGGCATCGCCATCGAGACCTAGCTCAAGCCATCTATCCGCTTCATTCGCTACCGGAGTGGCATATTGAAACGGGCATACCAACGATATCCGGAAATCGCGTTTTTATCAGGATTCAGTGGCACAGAGAGTCCGCCAACGGTCAACTCTCGTTGAGCCCGCAGCATATCGAAATAAAAATCAGCCTTGGTAAGGAAACTGCATATACGCCAGGTCGATATCGCCGAATACACCCACCTGATACTCGAAGTACACAGAGTATCAGGTGTCCATCCATATCTGCTTCACCGAGGAACCAGGTGGTATCCACATCGATGGACTGATCAGGAATCTCCAGGAGCTATAGAACGCCTCAAGATTGGGGATGGTGGCTTCCATGTGCACTTGCGCATCAGACGGCGTGTCCACCAGGATGAGTTCATGGGATATTGTACGTGGACTCCGCTAAAACCAGATGTACTCCTCCTGAGTAGCAGGGTCATCGACGGCAAACTCGTACTGGCCGGGTGAAAAACCAGGCCACCCGGGTCTTTCAACACGACGTCGATATCAGCAATCTGCGCAGTAAGACACTCTATCTGTACTGGTTGGGCGAGCCGAAGCTGTCACCAGAGAGTAGGAACATCAGCAGCATCGCTGCCAGCGACACGACACCTCTTCGGAGTGGACTGTTCATAGGTCACCCTTCATTGCCTGAAGACACGGAGATGCTAGTGAGCGAATCACGCTGTCAGGGATGAGGGTTCCAATGACGATGCCGAATGTAACTCCGGCATCGTCGATAACATTCAGAAACTAGCTACGCCACACGGAGGCTGGAATCTATGCAAGGCGAACATGCGATACCTCGTACCCGCTGGTTCATTCAGTTCTACTCCCAGGGCATCGTCGGCATCAATAACCACGGCGAGTTAGTCGAAGATATCATCCGCGTTAGCGTCCCCGACTCTGGCGGACTTCCATGTATCTGCGAGAAAGCGATCTCATCGCACCAGGTCTCATAAAGCCCGGCAGCGAACTTTCGGATGCGGGGGCAATCAGCTCCGCGAAACGCTCCGGGTAGAGGAGCCATTCATCGGCGATCCCATCGATATCGGCAAGCGCCTGGTCGGTTGCGCTCTTTGAGGACGTCGGGTCAGTGAGGATACCTAGTGATTGGGCGAAGATGAGGAACGTCTCCTGGAACTTTCAACCGGTGAGCACGTACGGTTTCGCGATAGCTATCATCATCGCGAGTGGTTGTCTTGTCCGACGCAGAGCGTGAACTTCGCGATGAGCGGGTTGTCGTTGTTGTGGTCGTGCTTGAACTCCGTGAGGTTCGGGAGGATCGTGTACTGGTTGTGGCCACTGGTGTAATCGCTGCTACGAGTCCAACGGAATCACTGTCTTCCAGGAAGAGGAATGGTGGCATCCCATCGACCGTCACTAGCTGGAAGGCGTTGATTACCACTCTTCAAACTCATCTACCGAACTGCGGAACGAGATGACCCAGATCATAGCGGATACGCTCCCATCTGCAGGCTCACGATACAGCGCCGTCGGTACACCACCGGGTTTCAGCGTGCATCAATGCCAGGCCCCCATCGTCGAACGCGTCAGTCTGAATCACCTCAGCGTTTGCAATGTCGGCTTGCAGATCGGCGATAGACGATTCCATGAAAGCCTCTGGATCATCAATGGTTGGGAAAAACTCGATATACCCTGCGTTGGCATCCCGGATCACCTCAACAGCGGATTCGGCGCCGTTCTCGACGCCGGACTCATCGAACAGTGAATCCGGAATCACTTATCGATTGTGGAACCGGTGAGTTCGGTCTGATAGGTTGTCTCACCTGCCTGAGCAGCAATGCGGGTTGCAGTCAGTGCGAATGCGGCGGCGCCAGTGGTTACGAATACTCGACGATTCATCCAGGTCTCCTTACCGATGACTGGTCGTTGACATAGTTGTTTACGTTGTAACGAGATCATACACACTATGGTTCCATAATGGAAGCGCCCGAAAAATGGAACACTCCGGGCCAGCTGGCCCGGAGTGTTCCGTGAACGTGTGATATTCGCTGGACTAGTAGTCCATACCCATGCCTGGATTCGGCATTGGCATTTCCTTCTCCGGCTTGTCAGCGATGAGCGCCTCGGTGGTGAGGATCATGCCGGCAATGGAGCAGGCGTTGGCAACCGCGCTGCGGGTGACCTTGACCGGATCGGTGATACCGGCCTCGATCATGTTGATGTACTGATCGGTGATCACGTTATAACCAATCTTCTGGTCATCCTTCTCGGCCTGCAGCTGGCGAACCTGCGCAACCACGACCGCACCATCGCGACCAGCATTGGTGGCGATACCGCGCATTGGCTCCTCAAGCGCGCGACGGAGGATGTTGACGCCCGTCAGGACATCGCCCTCAGCCTCGACACCGTCGAGTGCGGCGATCGCGTGCACCAGCGTAGACACCACCGCCCGGGACAATGCCCTCTTCGACAGCGGCGCGGGTGGCACTGAGTGCATCCTCAACGCGGTGCTTCTTCTCCTTGAGCTCGGTCTCGGTGGCGGCACCGACCTTGATCACAGCCACACCACCGGCAAGCTTGGCGAGACGCTCCTGCAGCTTCTCACGATCGAAATCGCTGCTGGTGCTCTCGATGGCGGCGCGAATCTGATTGATGCGCTGCTCGACATCGGACTTCTCGCCCTGGCCATCAACGAACGTGGTGTCGTCCTTGGTGGCAACAACGCGGCGGGCGGAACCGAGGTCTTCCATGGTCACGCTATCAAGCTTGCGACCAACTTCCTCGCTGATCACGCGGGCACCGCTGAGGGCGGCGATATCCTTGAGCATTTCCTTGCGGCGATCGCCGAAGCCTGGGGCCTTGACGGCGAGGCTGTTGAAGCGACCCTGCAGCTTGTTGACAACCAGGGTGGCGAGGGCTTCGCCATCGACATCCTCGGCAATGATAACCAGCGCCTTACCGGTGCGAGCAACGGCCTCGACAGTCGGCAGGATATCCTGGATCGAACTGATCTTCTTGTCCGTGATGAGGATCAACGGATCGTCGAACTCGGCGGTCATGGACTCGGTGTTGGTGACGAAGTAACCGCTGAGGTAACCGCGATCGATCTGCATACCCTCGGTGTACTCGGTCTCGAACTCGAAGCCGCGGGACTCCTCGATCGTGATCACGCCATCCTTACCGACCTTCTCCATCACTTCCGCGATGAGCTCACCGATCTCCTGATCGGCGGCGGAGATGGCGGCAACCTGGGAGATCTCCTGGCGGGTCTCGACCGGGGTGGCCAAAGCCAGCACGTGATCGACGACAGCATCGGCACCCTTGTCCAGACCCTGCTTCAGCAGCATGGCATTGGCACCGGCGGCGATATTGCGCAGACCTTCGTGAACGATCGCCTGGGCGAGCACGGTGGCGGTGGTGGTGCCATCACCCGCAGCGTCGTTCGTCTTGGTGGCGGCTTCCTTGAGGAGCTGGGCACCCATGTTCGCGAATGGGTCTTCGAGCTCGATCTCCTTGGCCACGGTCACACCATCATGGGTGACGGTGGGGGCACCGAACTTCTTGTCGATGGCGACATTGCGACCCTTCGGGCCGAGCGTGGTCTTGACGGCGTTAGCCAGCGCATCAACACCTTCCTTAAGGGATTGACGAGCATCCTCGTTGAATTCAATGATCTTGGCCATTGGTTTTACTCCATGAAAACAATCGGGCGATGTGCCCCGGGAACAACGGGAGGACTAGCCGATAACAGCCAGGATGTCCTTCTCGGCCAGGATCAGCAGATCCTGATCATCCAGCTTGAACTCGGTGCCAGCGTACTTGGCAAAGAGCACTTCATCGCCAACCTTGACGTCCATCGGGATGCGATCACCATCTTCGTCGCGGCAGCCTTCACCGGTGGCCATGATCGTGCCACGCATTGGCTTTTCCTTGGCGGTATCCGGCAGCACGATGCCGCTTGCCGTGATCTCTTCGCGACCGGCCGGCTTGATGACTACGCGATCACCCAACGGCTTGAGGTTCATCTCAGACATTGCGTTTCCTCCTGCAAATCGTCACTTTGACACGTCTTGTGCCAAGTTACTCAACATTCACTCGTATCAGCACGCATTACATGCTGATCTCGACGTTCAGAATCATAGCACCGCCATTAGCACTCTGCAAGTACAGAGTGCTAATGGCGGGTTAAGCAGAACGACCCCGGATACACCGGGGCCGTTCTGGAGATTCCTGAAGCTATTCGCCGACCGCGCGTTCCACTTGTCGGGTGGTCAGAATCTGCGGCAGAGGCTCGCCATCAGAAAACGTCAAATCGTACGGCCGTAGCGACATCAAATGCCTCCGCGATTTCATCAACCGAGGTATCGATCTGGGACATGAACAGCGTGCCATCTTCAAGTTCCGTCATCTGATTGACGCGCACGTAATCCGTACCGTTGATGGTGTAGAGAATGACAACACCAACACCGTTGGTACGCGAGCGCGAGCTCAACACCTCGTACTCGCCGTCATCACTACCGATGAGCACTCCGAGCACGTACTCATCTGACGACCAATAGCCAAGGTAGTCCGCAGGTGAATGCGCCTGATCGTCAATCACCGCAAGGTACGCGTAAGGCGTGGTCACCCAGCCATCGGCACTGAGCGTGATGCTATCGACCAGATCCTCCTCGCTGGTATGGTCGAACCATCCATCTCGGGATCGATATGCCGAACAGCTGGGATTCAACTCAGACTCTGCTTGACCAGACACCGGGCCGCCCCTGCTCGAATCCGTCAGGATGCCCATGCCGTCATCGTCGCCGGTATTCACCTCGGGAGTCGAATCCAGTCCGGAAACGGTCGTCTGACCGTCGCCTATGCGCGCGTCCTCCCGTGGATTACCACTTAGGCCAGCGTCATCGTCGATGTCATCACCGGCATCGGTATCCGTGGTCGAGCCCGTCAACGCAGCACCATCGACATCCACCAGGAACGGGATGCCATCGATCTCGATCTCCTGCTGCGCCGCGAGTTCCTCCGCAAACACGTCCGCATTGGTGATGATCATCTCGAAGAGATCGACCGTACCCACCACATCCTCGGTAACCTGCGCGTAGATCAACATGTCCACATCGTCGTAGGTAAAAGCAACGTGAGCGTAGTGAACCAGTGCCCTTGCTGGAACGATCAATCACCTCGAACACGACTGCGCCGCTGCTTCGATGTTGTCCAGATAGGCATCAAGCGAATCGTCCGGCGTGTCCTCGTCGTCAAAGAAGCTCACCTCCGCGATTGAGTCCTCGGATTCGATACTCACGATCTCGCCATCGCCGGTGCGGTAATGGTCCAGCGATGCCTTGGTGATCGCGAAGACCGGTCCGGTAACGTTGATCTCAAAATCGGTGAGCACCGAGACGTAGGCTTCGGGCGTGAAGTCCTGAGGCTGAGCGGCCATGCTCCCGACGGGACGATAAGGAGAAGTACCCCAAAGAGCGTCAACGCGATCCGTGTACTGCCGGTTCGAATGTTCATAGCTACTCCCATCGTTACGGCGCCATCTCGGCGTCCTCAATCAGCGATTCGATATCCGTATCCTCGAAGATCGGACGATCATCCATAGAGACGTGTCCGATGATTTCCTGATATTCGCTCATGAACGCATCCGGTGGTGCGGCCAGCGATTCTATGCGCCAGATATCCCCATCATGGCGGGACGCCGAGATTACCATCAGCATATCGCCCTCCCTCGACGGCACAAGATAGAGTCCGACCGCGTGTTCGTCACTCAGCGTTTTCACCTCAATCTCCTCAGCCGGGCGCTCGCCCTCGGGTGTCCGCGACAATCGCGCGAATCACATTTGCCGGAATCGTCTCATCATCCTGGAGATAGCCGATAAGGCCGTTGGCTTCCCCGGTTGCGGTGGTGAAGAACACCACATCTAGCACGTCGTTGGAGAGCTCGTTATAGGACCGTACCGGCGAAACAATGGTGACATCGCTGTCGCGAACTACGTACGTCTCCACCACCGGAGTGGCCGCGAGTGTTGCTTGCTGAGCTGCGTGCTCGGCGATAATGTCGTCGAGGTCGATCACCGGTGCCTGCAGGAATGGCACACCATCGATGGTGACATCCTCACGTACCAGTGCGAGCTGCTCGCTGAAATCCGCATTCAGACTGTAGAAATTCTGCTGAATATCGACATTGCCATCGACATCCTGAGCGACCTCGATATAGAAATAACCTTCGTATCCGGGTAGGCGAAAGTGGGCGAGAGCGTAGTGAATGTTGCCAACATTGCCCTGCTTCAACACCTCAAATCGGGAAGAAGCTGATTCGAATTCCGATAGCATCACCGCGATGGTTTGCTCCGGAGAGTCCTCATCGTCAAAGAAGGAGATCTCAGCGAATCCCTTGCTCTCCAGGCTGGAGATGTAGATACGCTCGCCTCGCCCGTGCGGGTACTCCTCGAGATCGGCGTGATCGAGGACATAGTTCTGGCCGCGAATCTCGATGATCGAGTCGATCAGCTCCGGCCGGATGGTCATTGGCTGCGCGTCCTGGGCAGTAACGACCGAGCTACTACCCAGACAGAGCATCATTACCAGCAGTAGCTTCACCAGTTGGGTGATCCTGACAGGAGTCACTTCGCACCTAGTTCCCGTACTCGTCGATGGCTGACTCAACGGTCCGTACCCGCATGGCATCCGTTATCGAGATGTCATCCGCGGCAAGACCCCTGCGCATGTCCTGAAGCGCTGCCGGCATACCTACGTCATCTGAAACAACCTGCACCCGCACTAACTGCGAACACGAGGCATCAAGACACGTGAACTGCGTGTAGAGCCAACCACTGCTGGTATCGCTGACAATGTGAATGAGCATGCCACTGGCATCGTCACTCGTCGTATAGTCCACGAGTTCCGCACCAGCGCCAAAGTATTCCTCCACCGCGGCCGGATCGGCGGCAAGCGCCTCGGCAACGAATGCAGGATCACCTGCCTTTCCTTCCATCACGGTGATCAGGACGAGCGCGATGTTGCCATCGTCATCCTCCCAGCGCAGGTTAAGTTGATCCAGGCCGGATGCAGTGTCGCTATTCGTGGATCCGTTCTGCCCCTCATATAGCATGAAGGCATCGTCCCAGGTGAAGAGCACATCGAACTGAGGTGCCAACCACTCGCTGACGGCCGTGGTCGTTTGTCCAATGGAGGTGCCGCGGGTTCCCTTGGTCTCGCTGATATTTGACAGCGCATTATCCGGATCAGTTCCTTGCGTTGTGCGGCCGGTACGAGAGCTGGTCTCGGTGGCTTCCGGTGTTACATCAGTAGTGCTGCCGCGAGTGGTTCGGCCCGTACGCGTACTCTCCTCGGTGGCCTCTGGAGTCACATCGCTGGAACTACCGCGAGTCGTGCGGTTTGAGCGTGAAGAGGTATCTGTTGCTCCCGTGTCGTCGCCGGCATTGGTGGTGGTCTGCGCTGATCCTGCCGAAGCCAGTTCGATGGCGAGCGCCTCCTCAGCAGCCTGGACATTCCCGAGTTGCAGACTGAAATCTTCCGTCGTCGGACCTTCCCCCCGCAGGAATCCCATCCAGGTATCGCCAAGAGCCGTTACTTCCGTCGCCCAGGCGATGTAAGCCGCGTGAACACTCTCGTGGCCGGTGGCGGTGTCAGGAGTTGGCGGTATCGAGATAGGTCGACCAGGATAGCGCCTCATCGACGGTCGCGCCTGGATATGCGCCTGCTTCTGTACATCCGTCGTCGCACCGCTAAACTGGCCAAGGTTATCGGTGAAGTTGGTCAGCGAGATGTGATAGGTATCGAGCGCCCCTGAATGGCGGCCAGGTATTGACTGGCATCGGCGGTATCCGTGGAAGTGGAGGACGTCGTTGTCTGCGCCTCTGTACCAGATGAGTTCATCTCGCGGTCAAGTGCAGTTGCAAAAGAGCCGTAGGCCGCCATCGCGTTCGTGACCGTACCGGAGTATTCCTCTGCTGTGGCATTCCCACTTACAAAGAACTGCCACGTCACTCCCATCGTCGTCATGGACTCCGCCGTGGCCAGGAATTCGCTATGGAAGCTCTCCATGCCAGCGGGTGCCGCGATCGCAGCAGCACGATTGTTGGATAGTGCCAGCGCCGCGTGGAGCTTCATCCATGATCGGTCGCGCTTCTTGTGCGGTGATCGTTTGGTCAGCCAAAGCATTCGTGGTCTCGAGAACCGTCTGTAAGGTGAGTCGTGTAGAACGCGAACTCCAGCCTGGACCTGGGTCAGATACGCGTCCAGCCTGCTCCATTGGTTTGGGTGGTGAGTGGTCGTTGGTTGCTCGGTGCTCTGTTGGATTTCAGTGACATCAGTCGCGGCGGTACCGCCGGTGACACCGACATTGGCCAGCACCATCTCACCCATTACGGTTGGATTGACACCCCGCATGAGTCCAACACCATCGATGGTAATGCTGTTCTGCATCAGTTGCATAGCCGCGCCAAAGACCACCGGCGGCGCGATGAAGATCGCGAACTCGGCGAAGCCGTGGGAGCGTTTGTTCATGAACAGGGAGAACACACCCATCTCGACACCATCGACATTGGCGATATCGAGCGAGTACGAGACACCATCGTAGTTACCGGCATCAAGGTTCACGATGGCCTGGAACTCGCCGAAAAGACCATCCAGGAAGACATCACGGGCACCATTGAGATCAATCAGTGCTGGGAGGAATCCCATAGCCAGAATGTCTGCGGATCCCGCGAAGCCAATCATCTCCATGTTCTCATCGACATAGTAGAGATCGCTGATAGGTTGGTATGGGGAGTTGTAGGTAATCGTGACGCCAGTCAGCTGACTGACAAAGGACTGCTGCTGCGCCGCAGCCGCACCGGGGACGAGAACTGACCCAGCCAACATCATGACCACGAGCAAGCTCGTCAGGCTCAGCCGCAAACGGTGAAGGGATGATCGATGCATTGTCCTCTCCTCGCTGTCGCATTCTCGGGCGAATCTCGTTGCTGATCTTACGATTCCTAACGAGTAGCGCCCCGGTTGTGTTCCTTGCCCACCCCGGCATAGGGGACAGATGGCGTCAGATCAAGGCATTTTTGAAGCGGTCATAACTATCGTGGTATCAGGGTACAATACCTTCAGTATGAACCTCCATAGTCCTTTTCTTCAGTTAATGATGGTGAGCGCCATGACCGAACAGATAACCCGGGATCACTTGTTCGCGCGCCGCGTGCGCAACGTTGCCCCCTCCCCCACGCTGGCTGTGAGCCAGCGGGCACGAGAGTTAAGGGCTGAAGGTATCGATGTCATCGATCTCGGTGGCGGCGATCCGGACTTCATCACACCGGAACATATCCGCGAGGCCGCGGCTGCGGCGATGAATGCGGGTGATACGCACTACGCTCCCAGCCCGGGTACGCCACAGTTACTGGAGGCGATTGCCAAGAAGCTGCACGAGGACAACGAGATCTCAGTGAATCCGAAGACGGATATCATCGTCACTCCGGGCGGAAAGTCGGCCATCTACCAGGCGATCATGACGTTTGTCGAGCCAGGCGTTGATGTCATGCTACTGGAGCCAGCCTGGGTGAGCTATATGCCGATGGTGGAGATGGCCGGTGGCCGCGTGATCGGCGTACCGCTTGATCCCGACAATCGCTTCGCCATCACCCGCGATCTGCTGGAGCAGTACGTTACACCAGCGACGCGCGTGATCCTGCTCAACTCGCCGAACAATCCCACCGGTCGCGTGGCAACCATCCAGGAGTTGAACGACATCGCGGACTTCGCCAAGGCCCATGATCTGATCGTGCTGACGGACGAGATGTACGAGAAGATCATCTTCGAAGACAACGTTCACATCAGCATCGCCACATTGCCGGATATGCACGACCGTACCCTGACATTCAACGGTCTCTCCAAGGCCTATGCCATGACCGGTTGGCGACTCGGGTATGTTGCCGGACCAACCGACCTGATCAAGAAGATCATGATCATGCAGTCTCACTCCGTTACATGCGCAACCTCCTTTGCGATGGCGGGCGCAGTCGCGGCGTATTCCGGTCCGCAGGACATCATTAATGAGATGGTCGCTGCCTGGGATCGTCGCCGCATTCTCATCACCGAGGGACTCAACGCGATCAAGGGATTGAATGTCGATCCGATCGAAGGCGCGTTCTACGGCTATGTCGATGGCCGCGAGACTGGAATGTCCATTGAGGAGCTCTGCAAGAAGCTCCTGGACGACGCCCATGTAGCGGTTGTACCGGGCACCGCGTTCGGCGATAGCTGCACTGGTCACTTCCGACTCAGCTTCGCCACCAGCGATCTCCTGCTGGAACACTCGATCCAGCGCATCGGCAATGTCCTCGGCTACAAGTAGCCGCCAACTATATAGGAAAGACACATGTCAGCAGAAGCGAAACTCCAGGAACTCGGTATCACCCTGCCGGAACCGGTCAGTCCGGCCGCTAACTATGTGCGCTATCAGACCACCGGCAATCTGCTCTTTATCGCCGGTACAGGACCGGGCAACGTGCATCCGACGGGTAAGGTGGGCGCGGATATCACACCGGAACAAGCCTATGAAGCCGCTCGAGCCTGCGGTCTCCAGATTCTGGCCACCGTCCAGGCCGCATTGGGATCGCTGGATCGTGTCACCAAGACCGTGAAGGTCCTCGGTATGGTCAATGCCGATCCGCTGTTCGGTGGTCACCCGGGTGTGATCAACGGATGCTCCGATCTGCTGGTTGAGGTGCTCGGCGAGTCCGGTAAGCATACCCGCTCCGCGGTCGGAATGGGTTCGCTTCCAGGTGGAATTACTGTTGAAATAGAAGCGACGTTCGAATTCGAGTAATATCCTCTGGAACGAACTGGGATTAACCTGCACAATCGCGTGAATGTAACGACAATCGCGAGCCTGGTTCTAGTAACAGGATCAGGCTTGCGCATAAATACAACACCGCAGGTCGGAAAACAACGAGGATAGTACCTTGGATAAGCACAAGAAGGTCAGATTCACGGCCGAAGGATACGAACGCGTTTCCGCGGAACTCAAGGAACTCATTGAGGTGAAGCGACCCGAGGTCATTGCCGCCGTCGCTGAGGCCCGTTCACACGGTGACCTGCGCGAGAATGCCGCATATGACGTGGCCAGGCAGGATCAGGCGATGCTGGAGAAGCGCATCACCGAGTTGGAGGACACCCTCCGCAACGCCGAGATCATGGAAGAGGACAGCACAGACCTCAGTGTTGTCGCCATGGGACGCACCGTGGCCGTCGATTTCGATGGCGACGAAGAGGTCTACAAGATCGTCGGTCCCGCCGAAGCGCAACCGATGAAGAACGAGATTTCCGAGGAATCGCCGATCGGCAGCCAGATGATGGGCCACAAGGTTGGCGATAGCTTCAGCGTGGAGACACCGGGCGGTCCCGCCCGCATAACGATCAAGAGCATCACCTAGCCATGCCAGATACCGGATTTCGCCCAAGGATGAAATCCGCAGGACAATGGGTGCTTCGCTGGAGGCACCCGTTCTGGTGGTTGCCAGACGTCCCCACCGAGCAGGACGAAAGCTATCGCCGCATCTGGGCGAATCTCCGCCAGATCGACAATGTGGCCGATGGACGTCACGATACCGACGCCTATTACGGGCGGAGTGGCGGCCTCGTCATCATCTGCGCGCGTGTGCCGGCCGAATGCTTCCATCCCACCATCCAGGACCTTCAGCGTGATCTCCTCAACCTTGGTTACGCCCGCATCGTCCCCGAATCGCACTACACCATCACCGTTCAGGAACTGGGATATCTCAGCAGCGCCCCCAATGGCCGCGATGAGATCACGCGCGGCTGGCTGGATGACTATCTCGAGCAGTGCGAACTGAGTCTGCGCGATTTTCGTCCGTTCGATATCCGGTTGGGTGGGGCGAACTCATTCAACGACGCCGCGATTCTGGACGTACACGACAATGGCTGGTTGAGTCGCATTCACGACGTATTGGTCGATTTCGTTTCCCAGCCACCGCGAACCAGGTTCCCGTTTCTGCCGGAGTTCGTGATCGCCCAGTATCTGGAGCGAGCACCGATCGGAAATCTGGTGCCCCTGCTCACACCCTACCGCGATATCACGTTCGGTGAGTTCCGGGTGGAGAGTATTGACGTGCTCATGTACTCGACGGATGAGACCTTCCCGGAACCAGAGCTTATCCGCTCCTACCCACTGGGACAGCTCACCGGCTTTATGGATCGCGTCAACACTGCCGATGCACTGACGGCCGGATAGACGAAACCCCAGGCGCAAGCCCTGGGGTTCCAACATCATCAACGGCGATTAGTCCGCAGCAACGGCCTGAACCGACTGGCCGTATGGGACGCGGTTTCGCATCTCGCGCAGGGCCACGCCCCACCACTCCAGATTGTCCAGCATCAGTGTGGCGGCATTACTAACCACCTCAGCTTCCACCGGCTGACCATCGGCATCGAACTTCGTCCATGCCAACGGGAAGGCGACAGACTCACGGATGGTCGTAGCGTGCACCTCGGCGAAGACGATCCGCAGCGCCTCGACCGCACGCAGGCCACCTGAGATGCCACCATAGGCAACAAAGCCAACCGGCTTGCCGTGCCACTCCTTCTTCAAGGCGTCGATGGCCGTCTTGAGCGGTCCGGCGAAGCTATGGTTGTACTCCTGTGTCACCACCACTATCGCATCGGCGGCGGCAATCTGCTCGGAGAACCGCTCGACATCGCTGTTGCGGGTCATATTACCGGGGATGTTGTAGTCGGCCAGATCGATCACATTGACGGTGTAGCCACCGTGCATGCGCGCACGCTCAGCGTACCAGCGAGCAACGGTAGGACCAAATCGGCCTTCGCGAACGGAGCCGATAACGATAGCAAGATTAAGTGGACGGGAATCCATGGGAGACATCTCCTGAGAGTGCAAAACGAACGAGGTCAAGTGTAATCCTGATCTCATTACTATATATTAGGAACTTACTTTATACAACAGGCAACGGCGAGAGATACCCTCAACCCGGACAACTCACAAGCGCAGTGTGCGTTGAGGAGAATCCTCCGTCGCGCTTGCTCGGTCCAGGTCTACACGGCGGGCATCTACACGCGGGTGAGGACCGCGTCTCCAAACTCGCTGGTGGAGGCAGAGCCGCCGAGATCGCCGGTGTGAACACCGTCGTTGACGGCGTTATCAACCGCAGCTTCAATCGCAGCCGCAGCCTCGGACTCGTTCAGCGACATCCGCATCATCATCGCGGCGGAAAGGATCATCCCAGCCGGATTGGCGATGCCCTGCCCGGCAATATCCGGTGCGGAACCGTGAATCGGCTCGTAAAGACCGATGCGGCGACCATTCTCAGCCGGAGCGCCAAGCGATGCCGAGGGTAGCAAACCAATGCTACCACCGAGTACTGACGCTTCATCGGTGAGAATATCGCCGAACATGTTCTCGGTGACGATCACATCGTAAGCACCTGGCTGCTGGATCAGCTTCATCGTCATCGCATCGACAAGCATGTGCTCAAGCGTGATATCCGGATTGGCGGCACCGATCTCGGTGGTGATTTCCCGCCACATGCGGCTGGAATCGAGCACATTGGCCTTATCGACACTGGTCACACGTCCCTTGCGGCCACGCGCCAGTTCGAACGCCAACTCGACGATGCGACGCACTTCATACTCGCGATAAATCAACGTGTCCATCGCCACACGGCCCTGCTCGTCCGTCCAGCGCTTGCGGTCACCAAAGTAGATACCACCGGTGAGCTCGCGCACGACCAACATATCGGTGCCGCGGAGGCGATTCTCCTTGATCGGTGAGGCGACCAGCAGCGCCTCGTTAGCGGTAACCGGTCGCAGATTGGCGAAGAGGCCAAGTTCCTTGCGAATCTTGAGCAAGCCCTGCTCCGGACGCACCGCGGCGGAAGGGTTGTCCCACTTCGGTCCGCCAACGGAGCCCAGAAGCACCGCATCGGAAGCCCGGGCGGCCTCGATATCCTCATCGCGCAGCGGTGTGCCATAGGCGTCGATGGCGCAGCCGCCGATCAGGCGCGTATCCAAGTTGAGCGAGAAGCCGAACTTCGTGGCCGCAGCTTCAGCGACACGAGTCGCCTGGGTCATAACCTCTGGTCCGACACCATCGCCGGGGAGCAGCGTAATGTTGTAGACGTTGCCGGATGTCATGAAACCTTTGCCTCCGGATGATCGACCAAGGGCATCCAGGGCTTGCGCTGGGCCTCATAAGCCGCGATGTCATCCTCATGTTGCATAGTGATACCGATATCATCGAGACCGTTCAGTAACCGATGCTGGGTGAAGTCATCGAGCGGGAATGTGGTCTGCATGCCAAGTCTTGGCACGGAAACGGTGCGTGTTTCGACATCAACCACGACCTCCAGGAACGGGTGTTCCTGGGCGGCCTCCATCAACTCGGCACCGAATTGCTCGTCCACCTGCACCGGCACGAGACCGGCCTTGGTAGCATTGTTACGGAAGATATCACCGAACCTGGGCGAGATCACGGCCTGGAAGCCGTAATCCATCAGCGCCCAAACGGCGTGCTCGCGGCTGGAGCCAGTACCGAAGTTCGGACCGGCAACCAGCACCTTCGTACCCTCGAACTCGGGTCGGTTGAGCACGAACTGAGGGTCACTCTCGCGCCATGCGGAGAACAAGCCCTCGCCGAAGCCGGTGCGTTCGACACGCTTCAGCCAGACGGCGGGGATTATCTGATCGGTATCGACATCGCTGCGATCAAGTGGCGCAACGCGTCCCTCGATTTTCTTGATAGGTTCCATTGCGTGCTCCTGTTTCGAACCTCGTTCCGTTGTCCGGGGGGACAAACCCGGAGGCTACGTGAGATCGGCGGGGGTGGCGAAATGGCCGAGAACGGCAGTCGCAGCGGCAACCTGGGGCGAAACCAGGTGCGTGCGACCGCCCTTACCCTGGCGACCCTCGAAGTTGCGATTGCTGGTGCTGGCACAGCGCTCACCCGGGGCGAGCTGATCCGGATTCATACCAAGACACATCGAGCATCCGGCGGATCGCCATTCGAAACCGGCTTCCAGGAAAATCCGATCCAAACCTTCCTGTTCCGCCTGCGCCTTCACGCGCATCGAACCCGGAACCACCATCGCCCGGAGACCATCGGCAACCCGACGCCCTTCAAGAATGCGAGCGGCGCTGCGGAGATCCTCAATGCGGGCATTCGTGCAGCTGCCGAGGAAGATGGTATCCACCTTGATATCGCGCATTGGTGTGCCGGGTTTGAGATCCATGTACTTGAGTGCGCGGGCAGCGGCTTCGCGATCACCCTCGTTTTCAAACATATCGGGATCGGGAACGAACTGATCGATCGAGGTCACCTGGCCGGGGTTGGTACCCCAACTGACGTGCGGCTGGAGAGCATTACCGTCCAGGATCACTTCCCGGTCATAGGTCGCACCTTCGTCGGTCGGGAGTGTGCGCCAGTCATCCAACGCACCCTCCCAATCCGCACCCTTCGGTGCGTATTTGCGTCCCTCAACATAGGCATAGGTCGTATCATCTGGCGCGATCATGCCAGCCTTGGCACCGCCCTCAATGCTCATATTGCAGATCGTCATCCGGCCTTCCATCGAAAGGTTACGGATGACTTCGCCGCGGTACTCGACGATGGCACCGACACCACCACCGGTGCCGATCTTGCCGATGATCGCCAGGATGACATCCTTGGCGGTCACACCCTCCTGGAGGGTGCCATCGACCGTAATCGCCATCGTCTGCGGACGGTTCTGCGGCAGCGTCTGCGTGGCGAGCACATGTTCGACCTCGCTCGTACCGATACCGAACGCGAGGGCACCGAAAGCACCGTGTGTACTGGTGTGGCTATCACCGCAAACGATCGTCATACCAGGCTGGGTGAGACCCTGCTCCGGACCGATAATGTGGACGATACCCTGCCCTGGCGCACCCATCGGGTGCAACTTGATACCGAAATCACGTGCGTTCTCGGTCAGCTTACTCAGTTGCTTGGCGGAGATCGGATCGGCAACCGGCAGGTTGATACCGATCGTGGGCACGTTGTGGTCAGCCGTGGCGATCGTTAGATCGGGCCGACGCACCCGACGGCCATGCATACGCAGGCCATCAAACGCCTGCGGACTGGTCACCTCATGCACGAGATGGAGATCGATGAAGAGCAAGTCGGGCTCGTTATCCGCATGCCTCACCACATGCCGATCCCACAACTTTTCCGCGAGTGTCTTGGGTTGGGTCACGAAACTGATCCTTGGTTCTCGGCCGGTTTACGTCCGGCAAATACAGAAAGCTCAAAGCACTTGAAAGCGCAATCACAATCGACAAAGCCGATCTCGCGCAGCCATTCCACCTGATCCCAAACTGGTGCGAGGATGTTGGCCCCGCCATCCGCGCGATCACGGTAACTGGCATACACCTCATCGTAATCGGCCTCGTGGCCACGAGCGGCGTAGAGGCAATCCACCATCAATTTATCGTACGCGCGGTTGTACAAATCAGTCGCACTGGCGACGTGTTCGATCTGGACGAACATCCCACCCGGCTTGAGCCAGGAGAAGACGGTCTCATAGAGTGATCGCTTCATCTCATGGGGGATGTGGTGGATAGCGAATCGACTGGCGATCAGATCGAATGGCCCACGCGCCTCAATGGCGGCATGCCAATCGGTCTCACGAAAATCTCCTGCCACAAACATCGTGTCCAGCTGCGAATCTGCGAAGCGAGCACGAGCCGCATCCAGGAACGGATCGGAGAAGTCCTGAAGAGTGGCGTGCGCGACTGGTTGCTGACGCATGACCTCGGCGGTGACGATGCCATCGCCACAGCCGAGATCGAGCATGGTCCGCACCTCAAGGCCAGCGGCATCGAGCAAGCGATGCATGACCTCAAAGTGCATATCAACAAAAGGGATGGCAGTCCGGCTGACACCGTAGTTGGCGGCTACAGCGGCATTCTGCCAGATAACATCTTCTCGGGCTGTCATGCTACGTCCACCGTGAGGTGGATGACGTCGCCGCCAGCACCACCTCCGACTGGTCGGAAGCGATATGGCCGATCGCGGCCAGATAGGCCTTGGCCGATGCCTCGACGGTATCGGTAGCCAATCCGTGACCACTGTAGGTCTGGCCATCATGGCGCACACGCACGTGTACCTGACCCTGGGCGTCTTCACCCGGCGTCACCGCTTCGACCTGGAAGTAAACGAGTTCGGTCTCAAGACCAAGGGCGGAATCGATGGCACCAAGAAGGGCATCAATCGGACCATTTCCGGTGCCACGACCAGCGAACTGCTGACCGTCTCGACTGACGACCACCATGGCGTTGGCATCGCCGCCCTTGCCGGAGGTCACACTGAAATCATCGAGATGAATCGCGCTCCCGGAGACAACCTGCTGATCGGCAATCAACGCCTCAATATCAGCACCGGTGACGTGCTTCTTGCGGTCAGCCAGCTCCAGGAATCGTTCGTAGGCCGACTGCATAGCCTCATCATCCAGCTTGATACCGAGATCAGACAGCGCCGCCCGGAAACCAGCGCGACCGCTGTGCTTGCCCAGCACGAGACTCTTGCCTTCCCACCCTACATCGGCGGGATTCATGATCTCGTAGGTGGTGCGTTCCTTGAGCATGCCATCCTGATGGATACCGGCTTCGTGCGCGAAGGCGTTGGAGCCAACGATCGCCTTGTTCGCCTGCACCGCCAAACCGGTGAGCCCGCTCACCAGTCGCGAAGTTGGTACCAGGCGTTCGGTGACCACACGCGTCTGAGCGCCGCCCAGTTCGTTGCCACGCGTGGCCAGCGCCATCACGACTTCCTCCAACGAGGTGTTACCGGCGCGCTCACCGATACCATTCATCGTGACCTCAACCTGCCGCGCACCAGCCTTGACGGCGATGAGCGTATTGGCGGTGGCCATACCCAGATCATCGTGACAATGGACGGAGAAGATTACGTTCTCCGCACCACGCACGTTCTCCTTCAGGTAGGAGATGAGCTCGTAATACTCAAAGGGTGTGGTGTAGCCAACGGTATCTGGCACATTGAGGGTGGTGGCGCCGCACTCGACGGCCACACTAAACACTTCCGCCATGTACTCGCGATCGGAACGGGTCGCATCCTCACAGGAGAACTCAACATCTTCCACATACGAGCGGGCAAGCGTGACTGCTTCGCGCACACGTTCAATCACCTGCTCACGCGTCATCCGCAGCTTGTACTTCAGGTGGATATCGCTGGTGGCAATAAACGTATGGATACGGGCCTTCTCGGCTGGAGCCACCGCCTGGGCGGCACGCTCGATATCGCTCTTGTTGGCGCGCGCCAGACCGGCAATGGTCACGCCAGTACCGGCGCTGCGACGCGCGATCTCACGTACGGCCTCAAAATCACCAGGCGATGCCGCCGGGAAACCAGCCTCAATCACATCCACCTGGAGCTTAAACAGGGCATCCGCGACTTCGAGTTTCTCTTCCGCCGTAAGTGTGGCTCCTGGTGATTGCTCGCCATCCCGAAGGGTGGTATCGAAGACAATCACGCGGTCACGTACAGCCGATACGTTAATCTCTCCGTCGCTCATTTCTTTGCCCTTTCTGCGGGAGGGGTACTCACCCCTCCCAAGCGGGCGGACACCCTGCGGGGTCCGCCCCTACTATGAATTGCGCTTGGCTGCGGCAGCCTCGCGGGCGGCCTTGCCACTCTTCAGGAACGGCATCATCGCGCGCAGCTCGGCGCCGACCGTCTCCACCTGATGACCTTCGTTGTCGGCACGAAGCTGGAGGAAGCCTGCGCGACCGGTCTCGTTCTCCTCGATCCAGTTCCTGGCGAAGGTGCCATCCTGGATATCGGCGAGAACCTGCTTCATCGCCTTCTTGGACTCATCGGTAATGATCTTCGGACCAGTGATGTAGTCACCGTACTCGGCGGTGTCACTGACAACCTGGCGCATGAGGGTCATACCGCCCTCGTAGATGAGGTCGACGATCAGCTTCATCTCATGGACGCACTCGAAGTAGGCGCTCTCCGGCTCATACCCAGCCTCAACCAATGTCTCGAAACCGGCCATCATCAGTGCGGAAACACCACCGCAGAGCACGGCCTGCTCGCCGAAGAGATCTGTCTCGGTCTCTTCGCGGAAGGTTGTCTCCAGCACACCGGCGTTGAGGCAGCCGATACCGCGGGCGTAGGAGAGTGCGGTCTCCATAGCATTGCCGCTCGCGTCCTGCGCGATGGCGACGAGGCCCGGAACACCGATGCCTTCCTGGAAGAGCTCCCGCACGCGCTGGCCAGGGGCCTTGGGCGCGCACATGCTGACATCGACATCGGCTGGCGGAACGATCGCCTTGAAGTGAATGGCGAAACCGTGGGCAAACATGAGTGTCTTGCCAGCGGTCAGATTCGGCTCGATCTCGTTCTCGTAGATGGACTTCTGGAGATGATCCGGCACGAGCACCATCACCACATCCGCAGCCTTGACGGCCTCGGCCACCGGAAGAACCTTCAGCCCCTCAGCCTCTGCCTTGGCAATGCTCTTGCTGCCCTCCTTAAGGCCAACGACTACGCTGATACCGCTATCGCGCAGGTTGAGCGCGTGGGCATGACCCTGGGCACCATAGCCGAGGATGGCAACTGTCTTGTCCTGAAGCGGAGCAAGTGTGGCGTCGTTTTCGTAGTAGATCTTTGCGACCATTGTTCCGGATTCCTCCATCTTCGATGGCAACCTGGCCACCGAGGTTCGTTCGCGGCCCCACCCTGAGGCCAAGTGAAACGCAATGTTAGTCTGCGGCCAGCGGATTCATCTGACGCGTCTGGCGATCCGTCTTCTTACTGAGCACGCGTGGCAGGGCAACCTTGCCGCTGCGCACCATCTCGCGGATACCGTAGATGCGCATCATGGTGAGGAAGGATTCGATCTCCTCCTCGCCACCGCTCATCTCGATCATCACGCTGCTCGGTGTGGCGTCGAGCACACGAGCACCATAGATGGAAGCCGTCTGCACAACCTCGGCGCGAACCGCACCCTTGGCGGCGACCTTCACCAGCACGAGCTCTCGAATCATCGCCTCGTTCGGCTGCAGGTCTATAACCTTAACGACCTCCAGCAGCTTGTATAGCTGTTTGCCTGCCTGCTCAATGTCCTCCGAGTTGCCGCGCAACTGGATGGTCATCCGGCTCACACCAACCTGTTCGGAATGACCGACCGTGATGGAATCGATATTGAAGGAGCGTCGGCGCATGAGGCTGACAACGCGATTCAGGACACCGGGATGATCTTCGACTAACAGGACAAGAGTGTGTGTAGATTCCATGGGATTACTCCTCTTCCTTTCGACCTTCGATCATCTGCGAGTTGGAAGCACCCGGTGCGACCATCGGATAGACGTTCGCTTCCGGCTCGACCACAAAGTCGATCAGCACCGGCCCCTTAATGGAACGCGCCTTCTCGATGGCTGGACGAATCTCGGCGTCGGTGCGGACGCGGATACCGGTGGCACCGTACGCCTCGGCCAGCTTGACGAAATCGGGTCCGCTGATCGCGACTTCGGAGTAATTGCGAGCGTGGAAGAGATCCTGCCACTGCCGCACCATACCGAGATACCCGTTGTTGATAATGGCGATATTGATATCGAGGTTCTCCTGAACGGCGGTCGCCAACTCAGTACCGCTCATCTGGAAGCCACCATCACCGATGATCGTCCAGACCTCGAGATCGGGTCGGCCCATCTTGGCACCAACCGCGCTCGGTAAGCCGAAGCCCATTGTACCGAGACCGCCACTGGTGATCCAGCGCTTGCCGTGCTTCACACCTAGATGCTGAGCCGCCCACATTTGGTGCTGACCGACATCGGTGGTAACGATCGCCTCGTGACCGGTGGCGTCCGCGATTTCCTTGATGATGGCGTATGGCTCTGGCCAGGCCGGTCGGTCCTCGAGTGCAGCGCGGAGAACACGATTGTGCTGGCCCTCAATCCAGGTGCGCCAGGCGGAATGATCGCCAGCCTTGACCTCGGGTGTCAGGAGCTTCAACACCTCTTTGATATCGCCTACCACCGGCACCGCAGTCTTGACGTTCTTGCCGATCTCGGCGGGATCGATATCGACATGGATCACACGTGCATTCGGCGCGAATCCGGAGAGATTGCCAGTGGCACGATCGTCGAAACGAGCGCCGAAGTTGATCAGCAGATCGCACTCGTCCAGCGCGCGATTGGCGCGGCGATGGCCGTGCATACCCATCATGCCGATCGCCAGCGGATGCATCTCGTCCATCGCACCCAGACCCAAGAGCGTGAAGATCGTCGGGATACCAGTCTTCTCCACCAACTCGGTAAACTCGGCTTCGGCACCGGAGAGGATGACACCATGACCGGCCATAATCAGCGGTCGCTTGGCCTGCGCGATCTCATCGGCGGCGAGTCGCACCTGGCGCATATTCGGAATCGTGGTGGGTTGATAGCTCTTGCGCGGTGTCAGCTTGGCGGGAATGTATTCGGTCTTGGCGACGAAGATATTTTTGGGGATATCCACCAGCACGGGTCCTGGTCGACCGGATCGGGCCAGGTAGAAGGCTTCCTTGATGGTAGTGGCGATATCGGCAACATTGTGCACGATATAGTTATGCTTCGTAACCGGCAGGGTAATACCGGTAATATCCACTTCCTGGAAACCATCGCGGCCGATCAGCGGCTCAATCACCTGACCGGTAATGGCAACGATCGGCACTGAATCCAGCATCGCATCGGCAAGGGCAGTCACCAGGTTCGTCGCACCGGGTCCGGAGGTGGCGATACAGCAGCCGACCTTACCAGTAGCGCGGGCGTAGCCGATAGCAGCCATGCCGGACCACTGCTCAAAGCGGGTCAGCACGTGATGCAGGCCGGAATCGGGAATCGCATCATAGAGCGGGATAACGGCACCACCAGGATACCCAAATACCGTTGTGACGCCCTCGGCCTCAATGGCGCGGCAGGTAATCTGCGCCCCGGTCAAGACCTCGGGCCCGGTATGCTGGGTGGCTTCGGCTCGTTGGGTTGTGGGATCTGTGGCGACCATATCTCGCTCCTCTATCGGCACTGTGTGCCACGAACAACCTGGCTCTTCGAGTTCCGGCCTGCAATCGCCATTGATCGCAACGGTTCTCCCGCTGGCTTTCACCGGGGAGGGAATCGAGTGCACCGAGGACGTCGTTGTTCCGGAGCATCAAAAAAGCCTCCCTGTTTGAGGAGGCCAGCACGTTTCTCGTCCGTCTGTCAGCTTACGCTGCTCGCTGTCCTCGCTCACCAGAAATGCTCCCTACAAGAAGGAGCTCGGTAATAAGGAGGACTACTACGATGGTGTGCAGCGAAAAGCGCTTCATAACATCCGTTCGTAAAAACACGCACACATCATTTCGTGTGCCTTCGTATGGTACGGGGGGACAGGCGTGGGTGTCAACTTTTTGTGCTAGTTCCACAGGGCAATCGCATTTGACGTGATGTGACAATCTGGCACACTGCGGGCAGATTCTTGGTGTCCATGCTGTGTCCTGGAGGTGCTCGTCATGCCTGCTCCCGATGTCTATCCTGTTCCTCAGATCGCCGCGGCGTTTGGCGAGGTGGTCGATCCTCGCGATGGGCCGGCACTGAAGCACCAGTTGCTGGATATCCTGACCATTGCCATCTGCGCCATTCTCTGCGGTGAGGATGATTGGGTTGGGGTAGAAGAATGGGGAGAGATTCGGGAGGCAGAACTGACCGCCTGGTTGGGGTTGGAACATGGGATTCCTTCTCACGATACCTTTGGTCGCGTCTTTGCCCAGATTGATCCAGTCCAGTTTGAGGCGGGATTCTATCAGTGGGTCCGGGAGAGCCTGCCTGATCGTCCTGCGGAGGGCGTGATCGCGATTGACGGGAAGACCGCACGTCGTTCCGGAGATCGCCAACGCGCCCAGTCACCATTGCACCTGGTGAGTGTCTATGCGGTCGAACACCGGTTGGTCCTGGGCCAGGAAGCGGTGGGCACCAAGGCGAACGAGATCACGGTGATTCCGGCACTGTTGGAGCGATTGGTGCTGAAAGGACAGGTTATCACCATTGATGCTATCGGCTGTCAACGCTCCTTCGCCGACCAGATCGTGGCCGGTGGTGGCGACTATGTGCTTGCGCTCAAGGAGAATCAGGCTGCCCTGCTGGAGGGTGTGGTCGATACCTTTGCCCTGGCACCCCAGGATATGGAGGTCGACATCATTGAGCATCGCACCGTCGACAAGGGGCATGGTCGCCTCGAAACACGAATCTGTGCCGTGATCGCTGATCCAGCCGTGATTGCCTGGCTCAATCCCAGCCAGCAATGGCCAGGATTGCAGAGCATCATCCGGATCACGGCCACCCGCACGCCTGCCCATGATCCAACGGTGACACCCACCACCAGTACCCGCTACTACATCAGCAGCTTACCGGCGGATGCGGTGCGTCTCAATGCGGTAATCCGCAGTCATTGGGCGATCGAGAACGAGCTCCATTGGGTATTGGATATGGTGTATCAGGAAGACGGCAACCGGGCTCGTCGCGGATATGCGCAACAGAATCTGGCCCTGATCCGGAAACTGACGCTCAATCTCTTGAAATCCATACCCAATCCGAAGAAACGGAGCCTGCGGATTCTGCGCAAACGCGCTGGGTGGAGCATGTCCATCCTCTTTGACATGCTCGGCCTCGCCTAAATGCGATTGCCCTGGCTAGTTCCACACATCTGTATCCAGGAACACGCCCTCAATCGCTTGGCGTCGCTGGCCTTTGCCCAGATGTCTATCTGCAGCAGGCGACCGAAGACTACTCCACGGCAACAAAAACAAACCGCGTCTCAAACGCTTCGCCGGACTGGTCAATGGCCGATAACCGAATCTCCCAACAACCTGCCTCCGGAATCTCAAGAATGCTCGACCATTCCGCCGAGACGCTCGAAGAGGAGTTGGCAGGATGAGGATCCGCCAGCATCTGGAGAGCCGTATCAGACGCATCGAGAAGAACACCCGATATCGAGAAATCCTCTACTCGCTCGGAGAACTGCCAAAACACTTTGGCGAAACTCCCATCCGGAAACTCCCCACCCACCGGCAGCGGCCTGTCACCAGCGAAGAAGATCCCCGTGACCTCGATATCCCCTTCGACCAGCTTCAGACGAGGCAGTTGCTCGAAGAACGTATCGCCGTCACCGGCTTCCAGCGGTGCGATGTCACAGTTCGACCAACTCGACCACCACGGAGGCGAGACATAGTCGGCGGAGACAACCTGAGCCGCGACGCCCAAGGACATCACCAGCGATACCAAGACTATCGTTCTAAAGAGGTGTGCTACTCGCATGCTGCTCCCTCGTCTCTCCCGATCACGCTTGCATTGCAGATCGGCGTATCCGACATCTATCCCCAAAAGTTCGCGATCCCCTTGCCAAGGATATTGATGCCGATCAGCAGCAGGACCGCCGCCGAAACGACCGCCATATTGCGCACCATCCATCGGTAACCAGCATCGACCACAATTCCTATCCGCTCCGGAGAAGCAAGATAGGCGATCGCTGCGCCAGCAACGGTGATCGATGAGATCACCACGAACAACGCGATAGCAACAATAACCTGCCCGGTATCAAGCCCATGTTGCAGTATCAGCGTCCCGACAGGGAGCACCAGCACGATATGTTTGGGGTTGACCGCCGAAACAACCACTCCAACAAGCACCGCTCGTGCGGGCGTTGTATCGGCCAGTGACGACAGGAACCCAGGAACAGCGGCTTCCTCGACCGACCCAATACGAGATCGGATCTTCTTTACAGCTAACGCCAGCATACCGATACCAAGCAGTAATTGAACCAGTCCAAGCCACCGCCGCGGATGATCAGCATCACCAGTCGGAATCTGGGAGGAAAGCATCGTTAGGACAACCGCCAGTACCGTCATCCCAAGCATCCAGCCGATGGCGAAGCCCACACCAGTCCGTTTGGGTGAGGCCGTCTGCAGCATGATTGCGATGGTAATGATCGGTATGGGGCCCAAAGCAATCGTCAACGCGAAGGGTAAAAGACTCCCGATGACTTCCTGCATGACATATCCTGGTCTCCGGCCAGAAAGGACCGGGATAGTTTGCGGCTCCGGTGGCGTTTCAATCACTATATCAAGAAGTGCATTCACCCTGGCCTGTATTCAGGGCAATCGCATTTAGGTGAGACCGAGCATGTCGAAGAGGATATCCGGTATGCTCCAGCCCGCGCGTTTGCGCAGAATGTGGAGGCTTTTGGGATTAGCGTGGATTTCTGGTGCAGATTGAGCGTCATTTCCGGATCACCGCCAGATTCTGTTGCGCATACCCGCGACGAACACGACTGCTATCTTCCCGAGGCATCACGCGTCCACACCCGGTGCACTCCTGCTCTCGATCAGTGGCTGCGGGATGACCTGATTGAGTCGCACTGCATCCGAGGAGGCTGAGTGTGTAGTAGCGGGTACTGGTGGTGGGAACCGCCAGTGGCGCTGACGCGGACGCACGGGTGGCGGCATGCGGATGATACTCTGCAATCCGGGCCATTGCTGGGCAGGATTGAGCCAGGCGATCACCTGGCTGGATCGGCAATCACCGCACAGGTGCGTTTCCAACCGACCGCAAGTCCCTTTGTCGATGGTCTGATGTTCCAATGATATCATCCTCCGCATTCCTGAAGTGCGAGGGCAAAGGTAATGACCACGCCTAAACAACGCACCTTCACATTCCCCTTGACGGCCAGCACATAGTCCTCACCACCTGCCACGATCTGTCGGCGAAGGATCGCTGACATCCCATCGCATCGGTGACGTACTCAGTCCCTTCGGCACCAATCGCTCCAGAAGTGCCGGTATCACCGTGATCTCGTCGGCCTTGCTCCCAACGGCGTTCTGGCTGATCACCAGTCGCTGCTCGACCGCATAGGCCGTCACTCAGATGGAGCGGTGACTGCTCGCGTTGCGGATCACCGGAACGATGCGTGGTTCTGCCATCAATCGCAATCACCCCGCTGCCGGACGATCGGGAGGCTCTCCTGGACTCCATCGATACAGAAGCCAGCTTCAAACTGCACAGGATCAGGATCTGGGCAAAGACGCGACCAAAGGTGTCATGAGATGGGTGTTGTCGCATGCTCCAGTCCTGAATCAGGCGGTCAGCCCCAGCTTCCGGATTTCGCCCATTCCTCCACTGACCCAGTCATCCTCACCACAGAGGATACAGACGGCAATGGTCAGGATATCCAGCAACTGACAAGCCATGGCTGGTCCATCGCGCGGATCCACCACCTCGCTGAAGGCTGCGGCACCGTTGACGGATAGATCGGGAGCAGACAGGAGGAGCACCTCCGATCCCGAGAGAATCATCTGGTACCTCCCTTGGTTACCCTAAGTTCAATTATCCACTCCTTAACGTTTATTCAACTCTACATATCTTCCGCCAGCAACTCTCGCACGATCTCGCTGATGATGATTTCACCCGCGACCATATCCGGCACGTCTTCCGTGAATACGGCGACGACCAGAGGACCGTCTGCGGTCTGGACAAAGCCGACATCGTTGACGACCGTGGAGTAGCTACCGGTTTTGCTGCCCCAGTCGGTACCCTCCGGCACGAAGCGGCCGATACGGCGCTCGTTGCTCTGAAGTCGCAGCATATTCATCATTGCCATGCAGCTCTCGGCAGTGGCCGCTGTGCCATCAAGGATGGCGGCGACCATGCGCGCGAACTCGCCGGGCGTGGCGTAGTTCTCCTGTTCGCCCTCAAGCGCCAATCGACCTTTCATGAGTCGACCAAGCACGCTCTGCGTCATCCCCAGCGATCGCATGGTGGTATTGACGTTTGCCATGCCAACGCGGTCGATGAGGATGTTGGTGGCGGTGTTATCCGAGATACTTATCATCAGGTAGCAAACATCCTTGAGCGTCAACTCAAGCCCGGCATGCATCTCCTGCAAGACTCCACTACCGGGAACCTTGTCCGATTCTTGCAACACATACGTATCCGCAAGGGAGACCTGACCATCATCGATCTGGCGGAAGAGCTCGATCATGATCGCGATCTTGATGGTACTGGCGGAACGAAACACCTCATCGGCTCGATGACTGCACGCAGAGCCATCCGGCATGGCTGCGAAGTAACCGACGCGTGTCCCGGCGGACTCAGCAGATGCAATGATCGAATCGAGACTGGACATCAACATATTCTCCTTTGCTCAGGTATTCAATAGCGACATCATCCGACGGTGACCGAAAGCTGGCAAGCACCCTCAGTGCACCGGCTTGATCCGTAGCGCGAACACCAGGCTGAGTGCACATGTCGCAAAAAGCATGAACGCCAGCGGATAGAGGGTGCCGTTAGCGAGGAAACCGAGTATGAGCGAGCCAATCATGCCTCCGCCGTATTGCGAGAATCCCAGAAAGGCAGAGGCACGGCCACGCTCTTCGGTGACCGAGTTCAGTCCACCAGACAGCGCGTTGGCTGTCACTAATCCGTTCGAGCAGCAGTACAGGATGGTCAGGATCGCGAAGACCCACACCGGAATACCAATCATCACGCCCAGGATGATCATCGCTCCCGCCACAACCCCAACGATGAGACCGAAGACCATGATGTGATCGGCACTATACAGGTTCACCAGGCGACGATTGGCGAGATTCAGACCGATGATACCCAGCGCGGCCGCGCCAAAGACCACACCATACTGATCGGGCGTCAATCCGTAGTACGACACGAAGGCGAAAGATGATCCGGCGACGTACGAGAACACACCGGCGGTATAGGCCATCACCACCAGTCCATAGAGTCGCAACCGGTGGTGTCGCACCACCAGCAGATAGCGCTGGAGTCCCAATCCCTGATCTGCTGGTGTCCGCGCGGAAAGCGGTAAGGTTTCGGGCAGTAACCGAAACAGCATCGTCAACGCGAAAATGCCGATTGCCACCAGGAAATAGAAGATCGCAGGCCATCCGAACCAGCCGAGCAGCTTTGCGCCAAGCAGTGGTCCGATCATCGGAGCGATCACCATGATCGCGGTCAACGTCGAAAGCACCTGAGCAGCAGCCTTGCCATGGAAGAGGTCAGCAACCACCACTCGGCCGATGACAACGCTGGCGCTGGCACCAAGCGCCTGCACCACGCGCGCCAATAGCAACGCCTCGACGCTCCCCGCCATGCTGCATCCGAGTGAGCCAACGATGAAGATACCGATACCGATCGCCAGCGGGAGTCTCCGACCACGGCGGTCACTGAAAGGCCCCCAGAAAAGCTGACCGATGCTGAATCCCAACAGGTATCCGGAGACGGTCCACTCCAGCGCACCATGTCCGGCGCCAAACTGCTTCTCCATTGTCGGCATGGCCGGGAGATAAAGATCGGTGGAAATTGAGGAGAACCCCAGCAAGAGCGCCAAAAACGCATACATGCCGGCAGACATGCGGAACGAGGTAGTATTCGTCACGTCAGATCAACGAACGGATCATCCAGGTCATACGGCAGGTGGCCGTTCTGCTCCGGACAGACGTGTTCCTCATCCTTCGGCATGCCACACATCGGGCAAAGTGGTCGCCCCTTGTTCATCAATTCCGATGCCGCCTCGGCGAAGGCTCGTGCCATCTGCAATGGGAAGCGAAACCGGACATCCGGAGCCGAATGCATATCCTCATCCTGGATATCATGGGCCGCAATGACGACCTGTCGGTCACCGGCATCGAATCCCATCTCGATACGTCCGACCCGGAACTGCAAGTCCGTATGCTCATCGATCTCTGGTGTCGGTAGCGCCCAATCCGGCAGATCGTTGTGGGAGGGTATGTATTCCAGAATCTGCTCCATCGCCAATCCAAGTGCCTGAACCTGCTGCTTCTCCATCCACAGGATCCAGGTAAGACCGTTGATCACCGCCACGATTCGGAATCGGCGCTTGCCCGGTTCACCGATCGCCTGAGGGACGACCAACTGGGCATCACCACCGGGGACTTCGCCTGGATTCTGCATGTGTAGGCACTCTCTCGTTCGCGGAAAAGGGAGGCCATGCGGCCTCCCTTCTATTATCCCAAACATTGGCAAGGTGCGATCCCTCGCCCCAATCGGGTGTGAAACCCACCGGGTGTAAAACTCCACCGGATATGAAATCCGATGCTACTGAACGTCCTCATCCTCTGCCGGAACGGTGACAACCGGTTCGGCATCAACCTTACTCGTGGTCTCATCGCTCGGCTTGCGGGCTGGAGCAGTGCGCGGAGCCTGCTTGCTGTACAGGTCCTCCGTGCCGGGAACATGCTTCAGCAGCTCCTGCAAGTTGACACCAGTCAGCGCCTCGAGTAACGCCGGTACCTGCGCGACCAAGGTGGTCATATCACCAGTGATGCGATTCATACCGGTGGTGGCACCATCGCCATCACCGCCCGTAGAAACCACGGTGATCTTGTCGACCCGGTTGAGCGGCTCAGCAGCAGCGCGAACCATCTCAGGCATCTGTCCCAACAACTTGTCCAGAATCGCAGCCTGGTTGTAGTTCTGGAACGCGGCAGCCTTGATCTGCATCGCATCGGCCTCAGACTTACCCTTGGCCATGATGACATCGGCCTCGGCCTGACCGGTGAGACGGACAACCTCGGCCTGCGCCTCACCTTCAAGGCGGGTGCGCTCGGCGATAGCCATCGCCTGCAAAACTTGTCGCTGACGGTCGGCTTCGGCCAGGGTCTCAATGCGCTGCTTCTCGACCTCGGCCGCGCGAAGCACGGTCGCGATCAATTCCTTCTCGCGGCGGAGGATCTCCGCCTCCTGTACCGCGATCTCTCCTTGCTTGCGGACCTGCTCAACACGGACTTGCTCTTCAACGATCTTCTGCTGCTGGATGCTGGCCTCAATCTCGTACGCCTTCTCGGCGCGAGCTCGCTGCTCCTGCACGGTGCGCTCGTACTCAGCTTGCTTGATGTTGAGATCGCGCACGGCCTCAGCCTGGACGGTTTGGCTTCTGGACTCAGCCGTTACCTTCTCCTGCTCAGCGGCGGCTTCGGCGATCCGTGCCTCTCGCATCGCCTGGGCTCGGCGGATAGCGGTATCGCGCTCGGCCTCGGCAATCGCGATGTCGGCGGTACGCTTAACCAACGCCACATCCGGCTTACCCATATTCAAGATATAGTCGTTGGAGTCTGTGACTTCCCGGATGGTGAAGCTGACGACTTCGAGGCCCATCTTGGCCATGTCCTCAGCCACATTGGCGCGCATGCGATCGGCCACCATCTCCGGTTCTTTCACGATCGCCTCGATCGTGAGCTGACCGACGATACCGCGCAAATGGCCTTCCATCACCAGTCGGATCAGACCCTGCATGGCTTCATAATCCATGCTCAGGAACTGCTCGGATGCAGTGAGGATACTGACCGGATCGGACTTCACCTTGATCTGAGCAACGGCCTCCACATTCACTGCCACACCCTGGTTGGTGTAGAGGTCCTGAGTTGGCGCAACATCGAAGCTCATCAACTCCAGACTGAGTTCGCGACTCTGCTGGATCATGGGCCAGATGACCTTACCACTTCCCTTGACCACCTTGGTCCCGCCGAAACCGTAGACAATCAGGGCTTCGTTTGGTCCAACCTTGCGGTACAAACGTGCCACGATCATGGCCAACAGCAGCACCACAACCACCATGATGCCAGCGACAATCGCTATCGAGATGAAATTCATCGTTCCTCCTCACGAAGCATCATTGCTTCACTGCTCTTCTTCGAGACTGATCTCCTGCATCAGGTCAGCCCAAGGCTGAACCACAGCAACGCCCTTCTCTATTGCCAATACAACGACTTCTGTGTTGCGATCGATCCCGACTCCCTCTTTCGAGCGCGCTGGCAGCGAGTGACGACTGCCATGCTGCTCGTATACGATCTCGCCGTATCCGTTCGGGAAGATCGTGCCGGAGACATGTCCGATTTGTCCGATCTGGTCCCAATCAGCGGGATTGAGCTCGGGGCTGTTCTTGCGTAGAAACGAATACAGGAACCAGGCGATGAACCACGCCCCGGCCACACCAAAAAGCAAACCAATCAGAACGGCTAGGCCGACAAACCAGCCGAGTCCGTTCCGCACCAGATAGGTGACACCCGTGAACCAGGTGATGAACGCCAGAATCGAGCTGACGTTGAACAAGTCCGGACCATGGCCGCCGTGATCGAGATCATGGCCGATATCGCTACCGACATCGCTGCCGGTGTCGGCACCGATGTCACCGAAGCCGAGCGCGACGGACGCGATAGTGAAGAACAAACCGAAGAGGAATCCACCAATAAGGAAGGCATCGAAAAGATCGTTGATCGGAAACACTGATCGCCTCCCCTCGTACACGTACGTACATCTTTGCTACTGTAATTATACCGTGAATAGCACCTGAACTGTGTCGACATTGTCACCTGCGGGTGGTGTACGATCATGGAGTTAGCGTTCACGCTCGTGAACAACGGAGGCTCCCACCACAGCAACCATGTATATGCCTCGACGACACAAGATGGATGTGCCCGCGTACAGCGTTTCCACCGACCGCTGGCGCGATTTCGACTGGATGCTCTTCCTGACCATGGGAGTGCTGATGGCCTTCGGTACGATCAGCATCTGGAGCGCCGTTGGCCTGCCGAGTCCGGCAACGAATAACGATGGCACCAAACATCTCCTCTTCGGCATCGTCGGTCTCGTCCTGATGTTCTTCTTCGCCACGGTGGACTATCGCTATCTGGAGGCCGTGGTCTGGCCTGCCTATGCCGGCGGTATCCTTTTGCTCCTGGCGGTGCAGACACCGCTCGGCGTCACCGTTGGCGGCGCCCAGAACTGGATCAATGTCGGATTCACCCTGATTCAGCCCAGCGAGTTCACCAAGATCACAACCATTCTGGCGCTTGCGTCCTACTGCGCAGGGCAAGGCGCCGAGATGCGCCGTCTTAGCAACTTCATCATCGCGGCGCTGATCGTTGGTCTCCCCTCGCTCCTGATCCTGATTGGTCCGGATCTCGGTCAGACGATGGTCTACATCGCCATTTGGTTTAGCGGACTCATGGCCATGCGCACCAACCGACTATGGATCTGGCTCACAGTCGTCGCCCTGCCGTTCCTGCTCCTCTTCGCCTGGCGATTCGTGCTGGTCGATTATCAGAAGAACCGACTCATCGTCAGTTTCAATCCCGATCGCGCGCCGCTCGAGGGCGGGTACCAGATCATCCAGGCCCGCACGGCAATCGGTGCGGGTGGCATCTTCGGCGAGGGTATCCGCGGTGGCACCCAGAGCACCCTCAATCTCCTCGGTGTGGCGGAATCGGACTTCATCTTCGCCCACGCCAGCGGTATGTTCGGTTTTGTCGGTATGATCGGACTCATGGTCGCGATGGTGATCCTGATCTGGCGCTGCCTGGTGGTAGCGGAAGTTGCTCGCGATCACTTCGGTCAGATGATCGCCGTCTGCGCCGCGGGTATGTTCTTCTTCCAGGCCACGCTCAATATCGGTATGAATGTCGGACTCATGCCTGTGGCCGGTATCACGCTACCGTTCGTGAGCGCGGGTGTTAGTTCGCTCTGGACCAGCATGATCTTCGTCGGCATTCTCCAGAGTATCCGCATGCATCACCGCAAACTCGGATTCCAGCCACTCAATCAAGCGGGTTAACGTGGTTTCTTGCTGAGAAATCACCACCTGACTCGATAGCAGGGGAGCACCGAAGGTGGCCGAGGCGGAGCCGAACAGCAAGGGCAGCAAGCTGCCACCTACGGTAGCGTGCCCCGTCTCCCCGTAATAGCGACTCAAGGACAGATCAACTGCCCTGCTACCTAATCATCGGAGCCTTTGATCGATCGAATCAGCGTGTAGGCCTCGTCACCGGGAATGCCGAGTATCTGCGCTAGCTCCCGCGCCGCTCGCGCGGGTTTGAGTCCTTGTGAAATGAGGCTTCGTGCGATCTCCTCGGCATTGCTCGCATCAGGCTGTCTCTCTGCTCCACCGATAACGATGACGATTTCCCCTTTGATGGCATCGTTGCTGAATGTTGTTGCCAGCGACGACAATGTTCCCGAGACAATCTCCTCGAACTTCTTGGTCAACTCACGTGCAACAACAACCGAGCGATTGCCGAAGAGCTCGTGTAATTCGATCAGCGTTGCACCAAGTCGCTGCGGACTTTCGAAGAGCACCACTGGCCAGCCCGTAGAAAGCGCCTTCCCCAACGCACCCCGGCGCACCTCGCCCTTGCGCTCCAAAAAACCCAGGAAGACAAAGGGCCCGGAGACCAGTCCACTGGCACTCACCGCCGCAATAGCGGCGCTGGCACCGGGGATCGGAACCACCGTGTGCCCCGCCGCGAGCGCGGCTGCCACGATCTCCTGTCCCGGATCGGCAATCGCCGGGGTGCCAGCATCGGTAATCAGGGCAACATCTCCCAGCTCCAGGGCCTTCAGGATCGTATGCTCGCGCTGGCTACGATTGTGGTGGTGGTAGCTGATCGTCGGCGTGGTGATACCAAAGTGGAACAGTAAGGTGCGGCTGTGGCGGGTATCCTCTGCAGCGATG
>JAMLHR010000060.1 GCA_023957015.1 Thermomicrobiales bacterium
GTCATTCTGGAGTGTTATGGAGTTGTGCGACAGATGGGATGCTCGATTGTCGGTGGCCGTGAGAATGGGGGATATCCCCGGTTCCAGCTATGCGGCCTGCGAGAGTTGTACCACCCTTCGATCCATGTCACCACCCACACTGCGAGGTCTTGCTTCGTGGCAAACGTTTTGATATCCGGAAGATCCCCTTTCAGGGTGGCGAAGAAGGACTCCGCCACGGCATTGTCGTAACAGACCCGCTTTGCGCCCATCGACTGACGGATTCCCTGCAGCTGGCAATAGTCCCGAAACCGGTTGGACATGTACTGACTGCCATGGTCGGAGTGAAAGATTACGTTAGTGCGGAAGGCACCCTGATTGCGGGCCATCTCCATGGCAGCAAGAGCACTGATGGCATCGGGTTTGTCTGAGAGTGCCCAGCCCATCACTCCGCGGTGATACAGATCCATGACCACATGCAGGTAGAGGTGTTTCCCCCGTCGGTGCCAAACAAACTCGGTACAGTCACCGACCAGGCGGGTACCGGGGATAGCGCTGGAGAAATCACGTGGGTGATCTGCTTCCCACAAAAGGTTCGGCATGGCAACCGCTTCGTTATTGATCCCCTGTGCCTTGGGTCGGTGTCTGGTGCCACGTACCGCCCGTATCTCTAACTCCTGCATGAGTTTGTGGCACTTTTCGTAACTGACCATGATGCCTTCACGCCGGAGCCAGGCATGCATGTCTCTGCGTCCACACCGTCCCTGCGTCTCCTCGTGATGTCGGATGATCGCAGCTTTCACCGCTGCCCATGGGTCGGGGCGTGGGTGATGCTTCCGGTTCTGGTGGCGATGATAGGTGGCGGGATGCATCCCCAGGAGATGGCAACTCCGGGTGACGGATCGCGGGGTGGCGTACTCCGTGATGAGGTCACAGCAGCGATCGGTTGTTACGACTGCTGGGACTGTTTCTCGAAGTACGCCGACACTTTTTTAGGAATGCGACATCCTCCTCGGCCTGGGTCAGTTTCGCCTGCAACGCACGGTTCTGGGCCACAACTTCCGCATAGGTTGGATGCTGCAGGGGATCGGTGGAGGCGGCTGCCTGTTGAATCCATCGTCGCAACGTCGTTGGTGTCAGATCCAGGTCATTGGCGACATCGACCTGTCGCTCTCCGTTGGCCACCCGGGTCAGGGCAGCGGCTTTGAACTCCGGTGAATAGCGTCGCCGTTCGGTCTTCTGGTGAGGCATCTTCTGCTCCTCTCTGCACCCGCAAGTGTTGCATAGTTCCAGAACACTCCACGGCGCTCCGCGCCTCTGAGTGACGATGTCGCTTTGGTCCTTCGCGGAAATACCATTTCAATCCTTCGGACCATCAGATCACAGGGTTAAGCCATTCTCTCTGTGCAGATGGATCTCATACCCGGGTTACACGACGCCAAGATGACCGGGTATTCTTTCCCCAGGGGTGGGGTAGGCATCTTCCTACAGCCGGTTCTCGTTCTCGTGGCGATAGGCCTGGATCGGTAGCAGGGGAGCTTGTCTCCCCTTTGTGGGGCAGACGAGCTGCCCCGCTACCGATGTTTCGCTCGACAACACATCCGGAACCGGTCGTAGCAAACCAGGAGTCTTGATGCATCAATGGGTTTGGTCGGCGCAGGCCGGAATTGTTCTGGGAACAGCCACTTTCCTGATGGCATTCGTGCCGCTGCTCATCTGGCAGTATCGGCACTACGGTCGTTGGAGCATGAGCCGCATGCTCGGTGCCGCCGCCACCGCTATCTATTTCACCGCCATTGCCACCTATACCTGGTTGCCTTTGCCTCCACGGTCCGTTGCATGGTGCGAGCTGCACGGTATCACTACCATCAACCTCACGCCATTCGCGTTTATGGACGATGTCCGCGGTGTCGTCGCTGCGGTTGGTAGACGCCAGGCGCTGCGATCCGAGATCGTCCTGCAGGTGGTGTTCAATGTGGTCCTCTTTATTCCCTGGGGTATCATCGTCCGCCGGTTCTTCGGTCGTGGCTTCATCTTCACCGTGGTCAGCGGCTTCCTGGCCTCGGTGTTTGTGGAGATGACGCAGGCCACCGGATTGTGGGGTATCTACGATTGCGCCTATCGCTGGGCAGATATCGATGATGTCATGACGAACACCGCTGGTGCGTTCATCGGTGCTGTGATCGCGCCCGTCGTGCTCTTCTGGATGCCGCGGGCCGCGCATCTCTCCGCCTCCCGACTCACACCTCGACCGATCACGATCTGGCGTAGGTATACCTCCATGTTCATCACGATGGCTGCCGTGATGGCGGTGAATCTGGCTGGTGTGGTCAGTGTGCGTATCGGTTTGCTGGTGCTCGACCGCCCGCTTGATGGCCGTCTGGAGCGCTGGTTGGAGATCGCGGTGGTACTTGGTGTCACTGGTCTCTTCCTTTATATACCGGCGCTGTTGGGGCACGGCAATGTCGGTATGCAGACGGTGTGGTTATCGCCACGATGGCGTATCGATGGTGAGTGGACGAAGGGCACGATACTGCAGCGAACGGCTCGAGCGAGTGTGATCGGTTTGCCATATATGGCGAGCGAGATCTCGGACGCGAGTGTGCTCACACTCCTGGTGTGGGGTGTGGTGGGTCTGTCTCTTGTGCTGGTGCCGTTTACCCGCGGCAAGCGCTCGCTTTCGTGTCTGCTGATGGGTGCGGAGTTGGTCGATGTCCGTAGTGAAAGTGACCGATCTCCTTAACTCCCGGTGTTGGTGGCCAGATGTTGAGGGAATCGGCTATCCGTAGGCCAGGAGCTTGAGCGCAATCACCACCAGCCCCAAGGTCGCTTCCGCACCGAGCACAACGGATTTCTGCAGAGGTGTAATCCTGAGTTTGTGCACGGCGTGATAGCTGGCGAAGATCAGCGAGAGCACCAACCAAACGATGGACCACGTCAGCGCAGCCTGAACGTTCCAGCCGGTGAGGGCGGAGGCGGTGAGCAGCGCGAACGGGATGATGACCGCGCCCAGAGAGCCAAAGGTGACATTCAGCATATGGAATGACTCGACCCGGGTTGGTAGAGCCTCGTGTTTGACCAGGTGCGATATCACCTCGGCGATGAGCATAGCCAACAGCATACCGAGCACGGTTAGCACCAGCGTGGTGGCAACCTCGCCTGCCTCGACCCCCTCGTACGATGTCATGGCGATGACAACCGCCAGCGCAGCAAAGGAGAGATAGACGCGTTCCTTCAGCGTCTCGGCGCGCAACTCGCGTTCGTGATCGGTTGGAGTGCTCATGAATAGTTCCCGCCAGACTTGACCGTAAAATCTCCACACGTGATTGAAAGAGTACCAAACGCAGATCGTCGGAAGTGATGAGCCACCCATATCGCTCTGCGACCGTCGCCAACATGACCGACCCTCCAGCCCCCGGCACCCTGCCGGTCATCTTGTAGCCCCGGATTTTCACATCCGGGTTCCGGGGCTAAAACGGCTTCACCTGGCCCGGTTTGGCACCGGGCAGTGGCAACGACCAGTACCAGCAGTCCTTCACCTTGATGCTCTGGATATTCATCTCCACCTTGGCGCGTCGCAGGATGCGCTTGGTGTGACCCTCCTTGATCGCCGCCGCCTCGATCTCAAATGGACGCTTCATGCCACCGGCCAGATAGGCATACAGAAACTCTTTCGCCTTGTCGCGTTCCGGCGAACCGGTTGCCTGGTCGCCGCGAGCCGGTCGCCACTGGAAGAGGTCTTCCAGATCGAGCGAGCTTTGACCGTGGAACTGGATCGCTTCATCGAGCGGTCGGCTGAAGAGGAGTGGTGCTGGTGGAATCGCATAGTTGCTCTTGGTTACACCCAGCACTTTCCGGGTTGGCATACCCTCGGTCTGCATTTCCTCCGGCAGTGGCACCACCATCCAGACGCTGCGAGCCAACGCGGTGAAGGCCGTACTGCCCATTAAGCGCTGCATTGAGCGGGCATAGCCATCGTTCTTGCCGATGTGCATGATCGCGATCACCGCCACACCGGTGTCTTCCATTAATTGAATGAATGGCGTCAGGCTATCGCGGACATCGCCCTCGTTGTTGCGATCGCTGGCGGAGAGGAAGCTGCTGAGGGGATCGATGACGATCAATCCGATCTGCCTCTGCTCAACCAACTCACGTAGCAACGGCAGATCACGACGGAGATTGATAGCGCGATTCCTGCCCTCGTCGGTGCCGACATGCTGAACGACAGAGATGCGGTGCTCGTTCGCACCGTGCAGGAGCAGTCGTGGTTTGACGACATGACCGGGATCATCCTCGGCCAGCATCAACAGCGTATTCACCTGCGGTGCCCGGGTGCCATCCGGCAAGGTCCCGCCATTGCTGAATGCCGCGGCCAATGCCATCGTGATCGTACTTTTGCCATCGCCAGCGTAGCCGCCGAGGATGGTGAGCATACCCTTCGGTAGCCAGCCTGGCCACAGCCACTGGATCGGTTTCGATTCGATCTCGGTCAGACTGATAACGCGCAGCCTCTCCGCGAACAGCGATGTTTCCGGGCGGGGGAGGGCGTCATATTCAGCGAGTGATGCTGCGAGTGTTGATACGGTCATAGGTTTGTCCTTCCTGTTCGAGCGCGATGAGCGCGTCCATGAATGTGCCGTTGTTGAGCAGCCAGCGGGTGAGTTCGATCACGTCGCCACCGCGTTGGCAGCCAAAGCAGTAGCCGACGTTCTTGACGGTATCGACGTGGAAACTGGGTGTGGAATCGTCGTGATACGGCAGCGGACAGTTGGTGACGAACTGCCTGTTGCGCTTGGGAATGAGCTTGCAGCCCAGCGATTGGGTGAGGAAGAGTTCGATAGGCCAGCGCGCCTTCACGCGTTCGATGCGCTCGCGATTGTTACGCAGGTCCCCGCCGTTCCAGGCTGGTACCAGCGGATGATCGCGCCGGTTACGCTGGAGTACGCGGCGACGATGTAGTTCCGCCAGGATCACCTCGATCTGATAGGCGAAGTAGCGCTGCACCTGGGGTTCGGTGCACTCCGGCTCGATCGCGAGCCAGCGTTTGACCTCCAGCGCATCTTCCAGTTCGGCGGTGGGGAGGTACCGTAACTCCTGCTCGTAGGTGGTCTTTGAGAGACCGAAGGGGAAGCCGGTGAATGGCCTGTTGCCGATATCTGGCTCGGGCATGGTCGTGCTCCTGGTTGTGAGGTGGGGTTATCCTCGCGAGCGTCGCGACGATAGCAGAACGAATGTTCTACTATCTATACGCATCGGGAGAGATTTTCACGCCAAGGTAACCGGGGTGCGCTTGCTGCCGGGGGTTGTGGGCAAGATGACCGAGGAGGGGTAGGGGGTTGGGAGGTCGGTCATCTTGGCACGGTGTTACGATTCCGGCAAGAGCGCATGTAAGAAGTCTCAGGCGCGGAATTGGTTATCTGCTGGGTTTATCGCGATTGGATGAGATGCGTTGAAGGTGCTCTTTCTGGATGAGTCTGGTGATCACAATCTTCTCAGAATCGACCCTGCTTACCCGGTGTTTGTTTTGGGTGGCGTTATTGTGGATCGTACGTATCTTCATCACACGCTGATACCAGCGGTTGATGCATTCAAAAAGCAACATTTTGGTAACTCAGATGTGGTTTTCCATACATCAGAGATCGTTAGAGCCAGGGGAGAGTTCTCTTGTTTGGCAGATTCCTCTGTCAGGGCCGGGTTTATTCAGGGGCTAAACCGTCTGATTGCTGAAGCTGATATTCGGGTGATGGCCTGCGTTATTGATAAACAAGCCTATGTGGACAGGTATGATGACTTCGTATTTGATCCCTATGATCTCGCTCTGGAAGTGTTGATCGAGCGCTTTGTTAGGGAGATTGGACCTACCGCTCACGATGGCATTATCGTGGCTGAGCGCAGAGGTATCGTACTCGACGCTGCGATTGAGAGGGCATGGGTCAACCTTTGCCGAACGGGTACCGATCGCGTGTCTGCGACCAGGCTCAATGATCGTATTGTTGATCTGGTACTCAGAGAGAAGAGATCAAACATTGTAGGGTTGCAGATGGCCGACCTGGTAGTGAGTCCGATCGCTCGATATGCGTTGGGAAAGCCGCCGAAGGAAGATTGGCTGATCGTGGAGTCAAAACTGTGTCAGCGAGAGGCGCGCGGGTATGATGGCCACGGGTTAGTGGTTCTACCAAAAAAGAGAGGGTAAGAGCCCCGCTTCGCAGTGCATCTCACCCTCAACTGGTCCTGCATTCGCTGAACCCGTCTCGCCAGTCATGCTGGCAAGCTTCAAATATAGGGTAGCAATCGCAAGGGCTATAGTCAATGCGTGGTGTCAATAGTCGAATCTGATGTCATGTGAAAGTAGGACATCCCATCAACAACGAAACCACCCAGTGGTGGTCTCGCCCAAGACTTTTTCTTGTCCCTCCAGCGTACCGGATTAACTACATGGTAGCGATGATACTAGTGCTTGTCAATACATTTGCAGAACATTTGTTCCTACCGAGATATAGTCTATCAACGCCAACATGACCGACCCTCCAGCCCCCGGCACCCTGCCGGTCATGTTGACCACCCAACCTCCGGCAGGTGGCACCCCGGTCACCTTGGCACGGCGACGGATGATATCATTCACACACTATGAATCCAGATGTGGCCAGGCATACAGAAGTCGTAATGGCGTCCGAGATAGCGGCGCTTAACACCGGACGCGCCCTTCTGATCGAACGATTCCCCCGAGGTCCCGAGGCGGATATCGCTCAGTATCGTGAGTGGTTACGGACCGAGCTCACCTACACCTCCAACGCCATCGAAGGCAGCACGCTCAGTAGTGTGGAAACCCGTCTGGTCATCGAAGAGGATGCGATTATCCCGGACAAGTCGCTGCGAGAGCATCTGGAAGCGCGCGATCACGCCATCGCCTGGGACTACGCTACCGATGTCGTAGAGCGAAAGATGTCTATTGACGTCGCGGACTTGCTTGAACTGCATCAGCGAATCCTCTACGGAACCAACCACCTCGAGGCCGGGTACTTCCGTCGGGGTTCGGTACGCGTGGCGGGATCGCGGACGGTCTTCCCGAATCCACTCAAGGTGCCGGAGTTGGTGGAGCAGTTCGCCAATGAGATCAATCTCCGACCGGACGATATTCATCCGGTCATTCACGCCGCGGGTATGCACCTCGATCTGGTGAAGATTCATCCCTTTGCCGATGGCAATGGCCGTCTCGTTCGCATGCTGATGAATGTCCTGGTGCGTCGTGGCGGATACCCGGCGATTCCGATCTATCCCAAGGATCGTTTGGCCTACCTGAACGCGATTGAGCGCGCGGATACCGATGGCGGCGAGGAGTTCCTGACGCTGGTACTGCGACTCGAGCAGGAGACGATCGATCTGTTGCTGGAATCGACCGACTAGCGTTGCCTCACAGGGCGGACACACAGGTCCGCCACTACAACGGTTGGCTAGCATGCTCCGGCACCCTGCCGGTCATGTTGACCACCTTCGCACGGCAAGTGTCACCCCGGTCACCTTGGCATACTCCATAACCATTCGCTCCCGATGCGTATAGATGTTAGAAGCACTTGCTTCGGGACATCATTACCAAGGAGCACTCACATGGATCACATCGGTTCGGAATCCTTCAGTTTCATGCCGTCCGCAGATGGTAACAGCGGCACGATTATCGCTGAACTACCGTACGAGCGACACGAGCTCCAGAATCTGGTTGCCCAGTTGCGAATGACGTATTTCGGTGGTGTTCAGGTGCCGTTCCGGGTCATCTCGATCAACCTCGATACGTCGTCGCAGACCGAGGAGTTCATTCCCGGTTGCGTCGGATGCGGCAGTTATGGCATTGGTTGATAGAGCAGTCCGGTCATGTTGACCGACCACCCACTTGGCGGCCAGTGGCACCCCGGTCACCTTGGCATGGTGGCCAGGTGTCAACCCTGAGATCGCGGGTTCGATCCCCGTCGCTTCCGCCAGCAAGCATATGTCCTTTCCCTCAATCCGGATGCTACAATAGCGGCTGTACGCACCGGGATCACTCCCGGTGCGACATATACAGGCGTTGATGGAGACAGCGCCCGCGAGACGGAATCGCACAGCCAGTCCGGGATGATGAGAGCCGGGCCGCCAGCCGATTCGCGGGAGATCACTCCGGAGCCAACCGGGATGCCGATCCGTCATTCGGTGACAAGTGGGTCATTTTCACGATGATCAATTGAGGTGGTACCGCGGGCTTGCTCGTCCTCTTTATGGGGGACTTAGTCGTGAGCGAAGCGAACGATCCCCCGAGACGCCGTAGGCGTCTCGGTCCAACACTTTGGACCGACACGATCCTGGATAAAGGCGAACCAAGAGACGTACGCCCGTGCTTTATGTTCCCGCACATAGAGTGCGGGCGTACGATCGGAAACTGTACCGGTGTTAATCGCACCTTGAACCCCCGGGCTCAACCCGGGGGCTACGGATGAAATTGGTGATTGAACCCCCGGACTCAATCCGGGGGCCACGTCCCCGGGGATAAACCCCGAGGCTACGAATGAGGGATGTATGTCAGAGACTACTGCCAAACGAGCGGCTTTTGCTCCACTCCCAACTAAAGTCGATTTCCCCGCGCTGGAGCGGGAGCAGCTTGCCTGGTGGCAGGAAGACGGCGTGGTGCAGGATTACCTGCACAAGAACGACGGCTCCGGCACCACCTTCAGCTTCATCGATGGTCCGATCACGGCCAACAATCCGATGGGTGTCCACCACGCCTGGGGTCGCAGCTATAAGGACCTCTTCCAGCGCTATCACACCATGCTCGGCGACGAGCAACGCTACCAGAATGGCTTCGATTGCCAGGGCCTTTGGGTCGAGGTCGAGGTCGAGAAGGAACTCGGGCTCAAGAACAAGCGCGAGATCGAGGAGTTCGGTATCGCCAACTTCGTCGAACGCTGTAAGCAGCGCGTGCTCACCTACAGCGCCCGCCAGGCCGAGCAGAGCAAGCGCCTCGGTTACTTCATGGACTGGGATGACAGCTACTTCACCATGTCCGATGAGAACAACTACACCATCTGGCACTTCCTTAAGACCTGCCACGATCGCGGCTGGATCTACAAGGGCCATGACGTCATGCCCTGGTGTCCGCGCTGCGGCACCGGTCTGAGCGAGCACGAAATCGTCACCGAGGGCTATCAGGAGCGCACACACCTGGCCGTCTTCGTGGCCTTCCCGATAGTCGACGATCCGGAAGATGCCAACCTGATGGTCTGGACCACCACACCGTGGACGCTCTCCGTTAACACCATGGCCTCCGTCAATCCGGAACTGGATTACGCGCTGGTGCTACAGAACGAGAAGAAGTATTGGGTCGCGGTCGATGCGCTCAAGAACGCGATCCGCGGCGAGCACGAGATCGTGCGCACCGCCAAGGGTGCGGAGCTGGTCGGCAAGCGCTATCGCGGACCGTTCGATGACCTCCCGGCGGTAGCCGAGCTTGATCGCCACGTCATTGCCTGGAAGGATGTCAGTCCGGAAGAGGGCACCGGCATCGTCCACAACGCCCCCGGTGCTGGTAAGGAAGACTTCGCGCTCGGCAACGAGAACGATCTGCCCGCGATCGCGCCGATCGACGAGTTCGGCAACTTCCTGCCCGGCTTTGGCTGGCTGGAAGGTCGCGGTGCCGCCGAGGCCGCCAAAGACATCGAGAAATACCTGAAGGAGCAGGGGATTCTCTACCGCTCCGAGCAGTACACCCACCGCTACCCGGTCTGCTGGCGTTGCGGTACCGATCTGCTCTTCCGCCTGGTGGATGAGTGGTTCATCAGCATGGACGGCATGCGCGAGCAGCTGAAGGAGCAGGCGCGCACCGCCAACTGGTATCCGTCCTTCGGTCTCGAACGCGAGATCGATTGGCTGGAGAACATGCACGACTGGATGATCTCCAAGAAGCGCTACTGGGGTCTTGCCCTGCCGATCTTCGATTGTGAGGAGTGCGGCAACTTCGAGGTGATCGGCTCCGAAACCGAGCTGAAGGAACGCGCCGTCGCTGGTTGGGAGGCATTCGAGGGGCACACACCGCACCGCCCGTATTTGGATAGCATCGAGATCGAATGCTCGTCCTGCGGTAGTCGCGTCCATCGCGTCAAGGATGTCGGCAACCCCTGGCTAGATGCCGGTATCGTTGCCATGAGCACGCTCCACTATCGCAACGACAAGGAGTATTGGGAGAAGTGGTACCCGGCTGATCTGATCAGCGAGAGCTTCCCCGGTCAGTTCCGCAACTGGTTTTACGCGCTCCTGACCGAAAGCGTGGCCCTTACCGGCAAGGCACCGTTCAAGAACATCTTCACCTACGCATTGATGCGCGACGAAAAGGGCGCGGAGATGCACAAGAGCAAGGGCAACGCCATCTGGTTCGATGACGCCGCTGAAGAATACGGTGTGGATGTCATGCGCTGGCTGTTCGCGACGGTCAACCCGAGCGTGAATATGAACTTCGGACCACATGTCACGGACGAAGTGCGCCGTCGCTTCATCCTGCCGCTGTGGAACAGCTACAGCTTCTTCGTGACGTACGCCAATATCGATGGCTGGCATCCGGCTGCCAATCCGACACCTGTTGCCGAGCGCACATTGCTGGATCGCTGGATCATCAGCCAGTTGAACGCGCTGGTGACAACCGTGCGCGAGAAGATGGATGGCTACGATCCCACCAGCGCCGCCCGTGCCATCGAGTACTTCGTGGTCGAGGAACTGAGCAACTGGTACATCCGCCGCAATCGCCGTCGCTTCTGGAAGCCGGAGAGCGATGCGGACAAGGCCAACGCCTACGAGACGCTCTACGAGGCCCTGGTCACCGTCGCCAAATTGACCGCGCCGATCATGCCGTTCCTCAGCGATGCCATGTATCGCAATTTGGTCGTAGCACCGGGTTTCACACCCGGTGGCGGGTTTATCCCCGGGGATCAGGGTTTTACACCCGGTGACACCGCGCCACCGCGCTCCGTCCATCTCACCGATTACCCGACCGCGGATGCATCGCTGATCGACGCTGATCTCAACCGCGCCATGGCGGCCGTGCTGGATGTGGTCAAGCTCGGGCGTGCGGCGCGCAGTGAGGCCAATATCAAGGTGCGACAGCCGCTGCCAGCCATCCTCGTGCACACACCCGATCCCGCCGATGCCGAGGCGGTGGTGCGACTCAAGGATCAGATCACGGACGAGCTTAATGTGAAGGACGTTCGTGCCATCACTGAGCTCGGAGGCATCCTCAGCTATGAGGTCAAGCCGAATCTGCCGCTGCTGGGTCCCAAGTTCGGCAAGCAGCTGGGTGCGATCCGCCAGGCGATCGGCGGACTCGATGCTAACGATGTCGCGGGTAAGGTCAACGCCGGGCAAGATGTCCCCCTCACCCTGGGGGATGGCACCCCGGTCACCTTGGCGCCGAACGAGCTGCTGGTGACGATGCGCAAGAACGAGGGCTACGCCGCCGCCCAGAGCGATGCTGCCACCGTCGTGCTCGATACCGAGCTGACACCGGAGCTAATCGCCGAGGGTGTGGCGCGCGACTTCGTCCGCACCATCCAGGATCTGCGCAAGCAGCTGGAACTGAATATCGATGATCGCATCGTGCTGGCGTTTGATGCCGAGGGATCGGTTGCTGATGCCGTCGCTACGCACCATGACTGGATCGCTGCCGAGGTGCTGGCGGTTTCACTGACCAACACGAATGACCTGGCCGAGATCACCGAGGTGACCATCGCCGGTGAATCCGTGCGGGTGAGCATCACCAGGGCATAGAGCGGGGACCGGGAGGACCGATGTCCGGCCCTCCCGGTTGCCTGTCGAGGTTGGAGGCGGAGCGATTCCTCTCGGGGAGGGTAGACCCGAACCGATCAAGCGCGAACACCGGATATGTCTCCGGTCGCGGCCGCGCTTGTGACCCTGCGGCTCCGCTCGAGATCGCAGGGGTCCGGGTTCAACGTCTCAATAACACCTGACTCCGCCGTCAGATTTCGCGATACATGCCCGCGACCAACTGCATGACGTGGGCAAATTGGCGGCACGCGAGACTCCTCCCGGGGAGGGTATGAAACCCTCCACTACCGATGCTTCCTCGTCACTCAGAGGCGCGCAGCGCCGTGGACCCTGCGGCTCCGCTCGAGATCGCAGGGGTCCGGGTTCAACGTCTCGACACCACCTAACTCCGCCGTCAGACTTCGCGATACATGCCCGCGACCAACTGCATGACGTGGGCATGTATCGCGGCACGCGAGACTCCTCCCGAGGAGGGCACGAGGCCCTCCACTACCGATGTTTTCTCGTCATTCAGAGCGAAGCGAAGAATCACCGTGCGAAGCACACTGCCGTAGGCAGACTCGACCATTGATCACGGCGAAAGCTTACCCTTGGAACATACTCCGCTTCGCGTAGGACTCCACGGCGCTGCGCGCCTCTGAATGACGTGGATAAATTGGCCGCACGCGCGAAGTTCGTCGCGCCCTCCACGACCGATGGTTGTGCACGCATTCCGCATTCACGGAACCTGACACTTCCCTTTGGGAAGTAATGGGACTATGGTTGAACCTGTTGGTCTCATCGTCCTCGTTAGGAGTCCAGTAACCGTGCTCAATCTCTGTGGCTTGATCAAACCGATTTCCATCGCGCTCTGGGCGGTGATCCTTCTCTCCATCCTCGCGCCCGTCTTCTTCGAGCGCACCTGGCCCTATATCGCCGCTGCCGGTGTGTTGGCGGTGCCGGTTCTCGTCTATCGTTGGTGGAACACGCGCTACAATCCCGGCTGTGCCGTGCGGTATCGGGATCAGCCTGAAGCCTAGCCCGTCGATCACGAAGAGAAGATGACCATGCACCCGCGGGAGCGCGAGGGTCGGTCATCTTGGCGTCGGGAAACGATGATCGATGCCCTAACGAGCCCGAATGCAATCAATGACCTCATTGATCAGCGCCTCGTTTTCGCTCCCGTTTCCGGCGCGGAAGCGACGTCTGGTATAGCCATAGGCGATCTCGTTCCTCGCATCCGCGAATCCCAGCGATCCATTGGCACCATCGTGTCCAAACGCTCGCCCGTCCAGACTGGGGAAGCGCGCTGCCAAATCCAAGTACCCAAGCATGAACGGGAACTCGATGCCCAGTACCACATCCGTTCCTGAGGTCTTCACAGCGCAGATCTCATCGATGATCCCCTCACCGAGAAGGGGCGTCCCGCCTTCGAGACCAATCGCAGCAGCATACATCCGCGCCAGTCCTCGGGCACTGCCGATACCACCGCCCGAGGACTGACCCGATACCCGGAACTGAGGCAGATTGGGGAGCTCCTCAAGCGGTGTCGGCTCCGGGGCGTGCATATTCATCGCGATCGCCAGCATTGGCGGATACTCGACCTCCGTCTCCGGTTGCGGATCAAGCGACGGTTCCACCGTGAGGAATCGGGAGTGCTCCGTTTCGGGAAGACCGAGGTAGAACTCGATATCGTGCGGCCTGCGAACGCTTTCCTCGTAGATGGATTGCAGACTTTTGCCAGTCACCCGGCGAACGATCTCGCCGACAAGCGCCCCGATCACGAACGCGTGATATCCGTGCGCGGTACCGGGTTCCCAGAACGGTTGTTGGGTCTCAAGTAGGTGGGCGAGCCGGGCGTCATCGCCGATCTGGTCCAGCCTGAAACCGCTATCGATACTGATCAGACCCGCTTTATGCATGAGGAGATCGCGTACGGTGAGCGACCTGTTCTGGCCAGCGAGCAACTCTGGCCAATAGGTGGTCACCTGTGCATCCGGATCGATGAGTCCATCCTGCATCAGCAGTGCCGCGACCAAATAGGCCGCGCCCTTGGTGACCGAGTAGACCGCCATCAACGATTCACCGGTCACGTCTGGACCAGTCCACAGATCGATCACCTGTTCGCCCCGGTGGTAGACCGATAGCTGAGCTGA
>JAMLHR010000061.1 GCA_023957015.1 Thermomicrobiales bacterium
ATTTTATGCTGAATGAGATCGTACGATCTCGTATCGTTGCGTTCCCATTTCCGCTGGATAGCCCAACAACAGTAATCAGCTACCTGGAGCCCAGGATCGACCTTCGCTTCGCAGATGCTAATGACGGTGTCCCTTTGATCGCGACCTGTATCATGAACGGCACTGCGGATTTGACTGATCATAAGATTTCGGTTTTTCTTTTTTACCCCTATTGAACCCGCATAGATGTGAAGCTCTTCGTGATATGGCACAGCCTGATAGAGCGTATGTTGTGTATGGGAGTTCCATGCGAGATTGTACATACCTTCCAGTGTATGAAAATCCGAATGTGCCTTGAGTTTCTCGATGATCCAGGTATCTACTCTGATATCCATCGTCACAATGCGCTTGAAAACCTCGTCTCTGACCGCCTGTTTGTCGCTCGTAGCGTGAAAAGCCCCGTCGTCGAACTCAACGCCAGACCACTCAAACTCTCTACGGAGTGAGATGAGTGCATCAGCACCCGAGCAATCGGTCATCTTGACACTCGTCAGGATGAAGTACTTGCTTGCACCCGGCTTATCGCTAAAGTCGAAATTGCCAGCTTCATCAACGAAATAATGAACCCTCGACAAGCCAGTCTGCTCCTGTTGATTACGAACTCATTGCATAAGTATCCCACGTCTACGGCCTCTATATCCTTGACAGATTAGAACATTAGTTCTTATTCTGAATGAGTACTTGGCAGGTTTCATCTCGAGACTTGCGACATCGCAGTTGGGGCATTGGCAACCTTTGTAAGGAATCGGTATGAGTGCAGATAGAATCAAAATGGATGATCTTGTCCGCGAACTGGATGCATTCGCGTCAGCGTTGCCTACCTCAAAAGCCGAGCTAGAAGAACGCTATGTACTTGAATACCATGATCTCCTTGCACAGCTTGAACCTCTTTCCGATGAGGATTTGACGAGATATCGGATTGGCGATGAGGATATCAAGACCGCAAATCAGAGATTCGAGGAAGAGATGGGGATATCCCTCGATATTGATTTTCCTGGGGGTAGTAAACGCACAATCGATACGGATTTGTTCAGATCGAAAGCAAGCCGGCTCGTTTCTCGATTTTCCAGAGGGACAAACGAGGGTAGTGTCGTGCAACAGCATATTGTCGTCACCGGGTCAGGGAATCAAACAGTGGTTGGTGTTGCTGGTGGATCTTTGGAGCAAAATGCAAGGCACGAAGTGACACCTGGAGACGATGCGGCTCTGATAGAGGGGCTTGAAGCAATTGGGATTAGCCCAGATAGAGTCAAAGACCTAAAGCGCTCGTTAGCTGATCACGCTGATCCGGATGGGAAGAAATACGTAGTCCGAAGTTGGATAAAAGGTTTCACTACTGATGTATTGTCCGGAACCATTGGTGGAGTCATTGCTAGTCAGGCTCCGGCTGCACTCGCGATGGCTCTGGGGTATCTGTCATAAAGGTTGTTTCTCTATTCTGGTACTCAATGCCGAGGTTTGCTGGATCACGCAACTCAACGGTGCTTCGAACGCCATGGGCTAGATTTCAAACGGGAGAAGGTGTTGGCTTTGATGAAGTTATCGATTAGCACTTCCGAGAATTACAGCAGAATCGAAGCACAAGACCTAATCATGGAGATCGAGAGAGCTGGAGTATCTATTGAATTCGGGGGAGTGTATCACCGCCGATCTATTGATGACCTTCCTCCTCTTGTACTGCTCACACTCGCAGGCGTATCGGGGGGCTTTCTTCAGGCTATTGGCTCTGATGCCTGGAATCAACTCAAGAAGGCAACCGGCAGTGTTGCGGTATCGAGGCGCAAGGGGGTACGACCGAGCATTTCTCTCGTTATTGAGTCAGATCAAGGAGACAGCCGACTTAGTAGTCTCAATCTCGACGATGATATTTCTCAACAGTTGGATACGGCTCTCGCACGTCTCGTCGAGTTAGGTGAACCCACGAACCTATGGTACGACCGTGAGACCGGTAAGTGGAACACACTCGACGAGCATCTAGAGCGCAAAACTCGAAAGTAAGTCTCACTACTGCAACTGTGGAGCGGTGGAAAGCACGTTTCTTGAAGCCATCATCTACTCCCCAACCAACTTCTGATACTGAGCAAGCAACATCGCGACCCGTTCATCATCCGACTCGAACTTCTTCGAGCGGTACAGCTTGTCCATGGCGGGATCCGCCTGAGGGTGCGTAGAGCCTGGATTCAAAGGCAGTGGGCGGGATGATGGCTCTTTATGTACCGCGAGGTTGCGGATGGCACCCGCGTGGTTTGGGTAGGTAGTGACGGAGTTGCGGTTTGGGAACTGGTCGTCCAACCCGCGGATCAACCGCGGGCGGACGTGAGGGAGAATCGCGTGATGGGAATAGTCGATCAAACCCGGGGCTCAACCCCGGGTCCACGTGAGGGTGTTACCCCTCCCACTCCATCTGCCGGGCCTCGACCTCCTCATCGCTCAAGTCCTCGTGCGCGAGGACGAGCATGGCGGTGGCCATTTCCTTCTTTCTAAAGAACAGTCGAATCTCGGCCCACAGATCGGGATTCATGCGACCCAACTCCAATAGCGCATCACTGAACACCACATCGCCGCGTGCCCGCTGCTCGGTCATGAACTCGGTACTGAGCAGCTCCGCCATGTAAATCGGACCGATATCGGCGAACTTCTCGCGGTAATAGGCGATCAGCTTGCTGATATGCTCCAGGTCCACTGGCTGACCATCATCGGTCCCAAACGCACCGCGCCAGTCCACACAGGCCAGCAACTCATCGATCAACCGAATCCTCTCGCCCTGGCGTACGCGCTCCAACAAGGCATCCACCTTGGCGCGGTCATACGGCAAATCGTGCGGCGTTTCCGGAAGTCTGGCTTGGGCTGACATGCGATATCCTTGTACGAACATGGTCTGAATAGCCAGTGACTGGCTCCAGGCGCTACCATTATGGAGCGATTGTACAATCGCCGCTGGCCACACCCTATCCTGTCATGACGCTCACCGGCCCGCGAACACACGGAGACTCCCCATATGGCCCAGGGTAAACTCGGCCGCAGTGTCAGCCGATACCCCGCCACCCAGCGCCGCCGCGCCAAATACGCCAGCAGTCGCTACGGTCAGCGAGGTCGCAGCCTACCCCCACATCTGATGCCCGGTGTGCGCAACGAGAAGCGCAAAGAGAACCCGCTCATGAACCGGCGCACGTTTATCGTGGCCGTGCTCGGCCTCGGCCTGACGCTGATGCTCTCGTTCATCGCGATTACCGTCACATCCGCCGTCGGCGGTACCTGGAAGATCATCCGCGATTTCCGCAAGGTGAACTCCTCCCTGCCGCCCGCCGGACCGCTCTTCGTCAACTGGTTCCAGACCACCCGTATTCGCGATCGCGAGGGACGCCTGCTGCAGGAGATCGAGCATCCGGATTACGGCTGGCGTACCTTCGTCCCCATGGATCAGATGGCGCAGGATTTCATTAACGCCACCGTCGCCGCTGAGGATGCCACTTTCTGGACCAATCACGGTATCGAACCGATCGCGTTTCTGCGCGCCGGTATGATCATGTTCTCCGGTGCCGGTAGTTCCGGTGCCTCCACCATCACCCAGCAGCTGGTACGCACCACCTACCCCGAGCAGATCGACGCCGCCGATCGCAGTATCGATCGCAAGTATCGCGAGGCGTTGGTCGCCGTCGCTATGACGCAGGAGTTTTCAAAGGAAGATATCTTCACGATGTACGTGAATCAAATCTTCTATGGAAACCGCAGTTACGGTATCGAAGCCGCCGCCAACACCTACTTCAACAAGCACGCCAGCGAACTGACGCTGGCGGAATCCGCATTCCTGGCCGGTATCCCCCAGCAACCGACCACCTTCACCCCCACCACCGAGGAAGGCTTCAACCGCGCCAAGAATCGACAGGGATACGTGCTGGATCAGATGCAGAAGCTGGGATACATCACCCGTGCCGAACGCAAGGCTGCCTGGGAGGAGCCACTCCAGGTAAACCGGGAGCGGCGCGAAGGGCTGATGAAGGCCGCGCCACACTTCACGCTGTTTATGCACGATTACATCGTCGAGCACTTCGGCGAGGAAGCGATCTACGGCGGTTTCGAGTTCTACACCAGTATCGATCTGGATGTGCAGGCCGAGGCCGAGGAAGTGATCCGACAGGGTGTCGCCAATGTCGCCAAGTACAACCGCAACAATGCCGCGATGGTGGTGATGACACCCTGGAACGGCGAGATCCTGGCGATGGTCGGTTCCGCCGATTTCAAGAATGAAGCGATTGCCGGTCAAGTGAACTTCGCCACGGCGGGTATTCAGCCGGGTTCCAGCATGAAACCGATCGCGTACGCGGCCGCATTCGAGGAGGGTTGGCATCCGGGTTATGTCTATATGGATGTTCCCACGACCTGGGAGGTTCCGGGACAGACAGACTACAAGCCGAATAACTACACCAAGCTCTTCTACGGGGCGGTGAATGTACGCACAGGTCTCGCCAACTCCTTCAATATCGGCGCGGTCAAAGCCACCGAGTATGCCGGTGTGGCAAACGTGATGGATGTGGCCCATCGCATGGGGATGAAAACAAGTCTGGATCAGGAGCCGTCCTTCTATGGTGTGGCTCTGGGTCTCGGTTCCGGCGAGGTGAAGCTATTGGAGCACACCAACGTCTATGCCACTTTCGCCAATAACGGCAAGTATGTGCCAGCGATGCCGCTGCAGCGAGTTGAGGACAGCCAGGGCAATATCCTCTACGAAACAAACCAGGAAAGCACCGACAAGGTGAGCGCGCAGGCCATCCAATCCGGTATCGCCTATCAGATCACCAGCATTCTCACCGATATCGAGGCGCGATCCCGCGTGTTTGGCTACGAAAACGCCCTTACCGAGGCGGCGCGTGCACTGAATAGACCGACCGCCGCCAAGTCCGGAACAACGGAGAACTGGCGCGATCTGTGGACGATGGGTTACACCTCCGCCTGCGCCTGTGGCGTCTGGGTCGGGCGTTCCGGTGACGGTGGTGGCGAGCTCCAGCAGGTCGATGGTACGCCAGCGGCCGGTCCGATCTTCGGCGATATGATGCGGATCATGCACACCAATCCCGCGTTCGCCCACCTCATTGCGGGTCCGGATGGTCAACCGATGCCGAAGGAGTTCCCGGTACCGGATGATGTCTCCAAACAGGAGATTTGCGCTGTGACTGGCCACAAACCCGGTCCCAGCGAGGTGAAAATGGAGTGGATCGCCGAGGGGTTGGAGCCCACCCGTAGTCGCACAGACCTCAGCGAGTGGGAGCGGAAACAGTTGGATAACGCGCTGAAGCAGGTTGATCGTGGCGCGAACTGGGCCGATGGTGCTGAGTCCAGTGTGCTTCACTACGCCGCGATTACCGGTGTGCGTGAGGCGCGTATTGAGCCGATCGAACCGATTGAGACACGGCCCGATGACTCCAACGGTGACACTGGCGATGACAGCGGTGATTCCGAGAATGGTGACGGCGATAATCCACCGATTGAACCAATTGAGCCAGAGGACGAAAACTAGCCCTGCGCATCACACCTCGGTGCCAGAGGCCCCTCACTGGAGTTCCCAAGGTACTCCATCCCACGCAGAATTACTTCGCGGTGCCGTGGGTATCCGGGGGTGCTGTTCCTTTTCATCTCACCTAATGAACCAAATCCGTGGTTGAATCGTCTAGTATATAAATGGCCGGTATAGTTCTATTCCGTGTGTATCGGCTGGAAACAAGGAGAGGATTTACCATGAAAAAGCTCATAACTGCGCTACTTGCGTTCACCATGCTGTTCTCCAGCATCGGTGCCGCCATGGCGCAAGATGCACCATCGGCGGTTGCTACCGGATTCGATAGCACGGCCACGTATATGGATAGCCGCGGCAGAGAAGTCGCCACCATGAGTGTGACAGGTGTTGTTGATGACTGGGACGAGTACGACAGTTACTACGGGCCGGAGCGTGGTTCGGTATACCGCGCAGTAGAGTTCACCGTCACCAATATCTCCGGTGGATCCATGATCATCCGTAACTACGACTTCTCGCTCATTGATGCCACTGGTCGCATCATCTCCACTGCCTGGGTTGAGGCGGCGGAAACATCTGAGACCGTGCTTTTCAGCCAAGATGTGCCATTGGCCGATGGTGAAAGCGCCGATCTCGTACTCGTGTTCGAGACACTCAAAGATGTCGATGGTGCCGCCCTTGTCTGGCAGCCGGAGTATGGCATTCTGGTGCTGGCCCAGTTCGGTGGCGATGACGTGCAGGATAGTTCGTTTGGTCATGGCTTCGGTGGCGTCGCCACCTGGACCGATGATCGCGGCAATCCGGTAGGCACACTGGTGGTCAACGAGATCGAAGCCGACTGGATGGATTATGACCAGTACTCGCAACCCGAGCGTGGTCAAGTCTACAAGGCGGTTCATTTCACCGTGACGAACGTGTCCAGTTCCTCGCTGATCATTGGTCCGTATGATTTCACCCTGCTTGATAATGGTGGCGTGAACAACAGCCGCGCCTGGGCAACAGCCAGCGCGGACACAGAGACCGTGCTCTTCGATAACGATGTGCCGCTGGCACCCGGTGAGAGCTACGAAGGCGTGATGATCTTCTCGATGTACGACGATCTGGAACCCGTTGCTGTGATCTGGCAGCCGGATTACAGCATCTACAACGTGGTGATCCTCACGGCCACAGATGCCGGCACCGATGGTAGTGTGAATCCGTTGGAAGCGGCAACACCCGCCAACTAGCCTGGGCTATCAGCCTTAAGGGCGATGGTCACGCATGGCCATCGCCCTTAGGCGTTTTCGGGAAGTTGGTGTTCTTCAGGTACACTTGTCGCAATAGTGTGAGGTTGCGCGGATAAAGATGTTCCCGTGCGGCGAAACCGGACGTGGATAATGGTCGGCGAGTAGTGCGTATGTGAAGAGGCGTGTGTCTGATAGTGTGAATGGGTGGACTGCGCCCGTTGAGAACGACGAAGTAGCCGCGTTTCGTAGATTTCGAGAACATTCGTTATTCCACCATTAACTCGTACGGTCGCGAACCCAATCCGCTCCAGTGGCGAGATATGGCGATGACCTACGGTCTGATGGGCGTTGCCAGAGCCTACGCCGATTTCGATCAACATCCCGAACCGTGCGCACACGGTTGGATGTGGCGGGATTCGAGGCGTTTCACTACCCCGCCAAACGTGTCACCGATGCCTCCGGCAGGGAACGGTTCACCAGCCGATCCGATCTGAATATGGCGGTGGATATCATCAATACCGCCTTGGTGCGACCGGATATCGGCACATTCATCATCTTCAGTGGCGATAAGGATTTCATTCGCCTGGTAACCACCCTGCGGAATCGACTCGGTAAGCGGGTGATCATCGCGGGTGTGCCGGGCTCGGTGAGTCCGGAGCTCGTCGCGGCCGCTGGCGAGGAGATGTTGATCGAGATGGAACCCAGCGATGTCGATGCTGCGGTGATCATCGCGATCGATACCTATATCAACATCAGGCAGCGGCCAGAGATATAGCAGAAAAACAGGGCGAGGGATTCGTGCCCACCCAGAGCCACATGAGTCGGACGCTGTGGCGCTTCCTGGATCGTTCGCTGCTACCCAGCGAACACATCGAAGCCAAGGTGATGGAGTTCCTGCGCAAGGGTCGTACTGACCAAGCGCCAGACCATTAACGGCCAGGGACAGGAACTGGTCACCACCGAACTGAATCACGAGCATCCGTTGGTGGTGCAGGTACTGGGCAACCAGCCCGTGGTCCATAGCGATACAACGGTTCGCGATGTGGAGATTCCAGCCGATGATGAGGTTCCCGAGCGTGGGTATCATCGCCGATTTCAGCCAACCAGCAAGGGCCTGAGCAAGAAGTAGCATCGGCGAGGGCACTCCGCTGGACACACACAACCAACCGATCGCCACCGAGACACCTGTCCTGCAGGAAAGTCCCCTGCGGATCGTGTTGCGGACTCCGCTGTATCGTGGGGCTCTAATCGGCCTGTTCATCAGCGGACTCGGTGGTGCGGCAGCAACACCACAGATCGCCTCGTTCCTGGTCAATGAGCTGGATGCCTCGTTGCGCACGGCGGGTCTTGTTCTATCTCACCAGCCTGACCGCACCGATCGCTGGCTATGTCGTTGGCGCGCGCTCGGATCGGACCGGCCAACGACTTACGTTCTTCCGTATGTGCGCCATCGCCGGTTTCATCGGCTGGTTGGCATTCGCTTTCGCCCCGGCATTGTGGGTGCCCTTCCTGCTGAGCTCCACCATCCTTGCCTTCGCGGGCGTGGCGATGTCCCAACTCTTCGCCGCCATCCACGATGACGTCGCCGCCAATCTCAAGGAAGCGGGAGATGGTGTGTTCGCGACGGTGCGTATGGCCGTCACCGCCGGCTGGATCATCGGTCCGGTCATCGGCACCACGATTGCCGCCACGGCAGGCACCCGCATGGTGCCGATCTTCACCGCGATCTGCGCGTTGATGCAGATCGTCCCACTCGGCATGATGACCGGGTGCCTGATCAAACGTTTCGCTCGCACCAACGCCGCCATTCCGGGAACTGCGCCAGACCGTACGCCTGAGATGGTGCCATTGCTGCTCCTACGGTGTTGCGCTCAACATCAACGCCGGCGAGTCGGTGAACACGCTCTCCCGATCTATATGACCAACGAACTCCACCTCCGGTACGATGCAGGGTGTGATTATTGGTATTCAGCCGTTCGTGGAGTTCCCGCTCATCCCGGTAGCGGTGGTGTTGGCGCGACGCTTCGGTTCGATCCGCCTGGTGGCGATTGCGGCCGGAATCGCGATGATCGGGAATGTGGATTCGCTGGCCGACACCGCAACCATGCTGCTTGTAGCGCAGGCGTTACAGGGTGTGGTTTGGGGTGTATTCGCGGCGATGGGTGTGATCATCGCGCAACGATTACTGCCGATTGCGGTCGCAACCGCATCGGGTGTCTTCCTGAGCTCCGGCGCAATCGGATCGGCATTCGGTGGATTTCTCGGGTATCGGTGCTTCCACGCTTGGTTTGCCACAGGTCTTCATCATTCCGGCAGTCTTCTGCCTGTTAGCCACGACAGGGCTATTCCTGTTAAGCCACCGGATGGGGCATCATATATAGACGGTATGCATACAATGAACAGAGACCTATCGATCGCCGATCAGCGAGATGCCGCTGATTTCGTGAATGCTGGCTGGAGTCGCGATGGTGAGTAATATCTCTCGTATCTGGAACAGGATCGAACAGGCCGCCGAGGATGAGATCATCAGCGGAGCGGTGGCGATGATCTGGCACGATGGCGATGTTGTGCTGCACGATGCCACTGGCTGGGCGGCACGTGAGCCTGCAGACGAGCGCACACCGATGGTACTGGACACGATCTTCGATCTGGCCTCGTTGACCAAGGTCGTGGCAACCACACCAGCGGTGCTGCAACTGGTAGCAAGCAACAAGTGGGCCTGGATGAACCGGTCGGCACCTACATCCCTGAAAGTTCCGGCACCGAGGGTGCCAAACGCGATGTCACCATCCGCAATCTCCTCAGCCACAGTAGCGGCATTGTCTCGTGGGCGGGTCCTTATACCGAAGTCACTGGTGTTGATGCGTATATCGAATACATCGCTCGCACGCAGCCGTATGCGGAACCCAACACCCAGGTGGAATATAGCTGCCTCGGATTCATCACGCTCGGCGAAGTTGTCCACCAGCTCACCGGTCAAAACATCGCCGAGTACAGTTGGCGGCATGTCTTCCGCCCGTTGGGTATGGAGGACACTGGCTACCTTCCTTCTCCGGCACTACGTAATCGCATAGCTGCTACGGAAATAGGCAATCACTTCGAACGTCCGATGGCCGGTGCCGCGCCGGTTAATGGCTGGCGTGAGTATCTCCTCCGCGGTGAAGTGCATGATGGCAACGCCTGGTATGGACTTGGTGGTATCGCCGGGAATGCCGGTCTTTGGCACTGCGAGTGATCTGCTGCGCTATGCCCGTATGTGGCTGAACGGTGGCGTACTGGACGGTATTCGGATTCTGCCCGAGGAGATCGTGCGCGAAGCCACGCGCGAGCAGACCGGTCTGAGTGCGCCGAGTGATCGGCGCGGCCTTGGCTGGCAGATGGTGCCGCATCCGGAATCGGAGGAGACGGTGGCATCCTGCCGCGGGATTGCCAGAGCGGGCGTATGGTCACACCGGTTTCAATGGGGACCAGTATGTGGGATCGATCCGGAGCGACGGCTGATCAGTATCCTGCTGACGAATCGCGTGCATCCGCAGGTGGTCGATGGTTGGGGCAGTGTCCGCGCAGAGATCGGCGGGATTTCCTCTGCTGGCGGAGAGCTCAGGTCACCTAACCCAACCGGAGCTCACTGGCTGAGTTGACAGCCAGCAGGCGTTCGATGCCATCCAGAATCAGACTGAGGGCGAACTCAAACTCACTGACATCCTCGGTACCATCAGGATCGACGTGATATTGGACGTGCTCAAGCAGCCAGGGCACATTGGCCGCAGCCATAATGGGCTGAACGTCCTCCAGAAGATCATCCTCGGCATCAGGATCAATCGATAGGCTGGTGGCCCAGTAGGCGAAGCCAATGATGTGCCCATCCACCACGTGATAGGCGTGATGGGTGAGTTCTACCGAGAAACCATTGGCGCGCAAGGATCCCAGCATTGCATCCATCCACTGGAATCGGGCCGGCGAATAGGTGGGGCCAATCTTCATCAACTCACCCAACACCCAGGGATGCTGTACCAACTGCTCAAATGACGAGATCGCCATCAATCTCATCGCCTCTTTCCACGGCATAGCGGAAGGAGGTCGCTCCATCGCACTCACAACCTTGTTGGTCATGTGCTGCAGCAGATGGGCCTTGTTCGGGACGTAGTGATACAGGCTCATGGCCTCGACACCGAGTTGATTGCCGAGCTTCCGCATGCTTGTACTGGCGACACCATCGATATCGGCCATGGCGATGGCTGTTTCGACGATGAGCTCCAGGTTCAATGCAGGTTTGTTGACGTTATCGGGCATGGCGTTCCTCTCTTGACAATCTTACACCGTATGGCTATCTTACGTCGTAAGGTTACTAAATCCTGGACGCATCCTATTGAAAGGCCTTTCCCATGACCTATGAAACTCTCCCCGACCAGATGCGAGCAGCACTGGCGTACCAGTGGGGAAGCCCGGAGAACATCAGCATCGAATCGAGCCCAATGCCAACACTTGAGCCTGACAGGGTGTTGGTGAAGGTGATGGCGGTGGGGCTCAATGCCGCCGACAAACACTTGTTGCTGGGAACCCCGTACATCGTTCGACTCCAGCATGGACTGCGGCGACGCAAGGATCAGCGGATCGGCCATGATTTCGCCGGTATCGTCGTGCAGATGGGCGAAGAGTGTTCTCGTTTGGCGGTCGGCGATGCCGTGTTCGGTGTGGACACCGGCGCTGTGGCCGAGTACGTTGCTCCTCGCGAGAAGAACCTGTGCCTTAAACCTGCAGCGATCTCGTGGGAGCACGCTGCAGCTATCCCAATCTCTGGTTGCACCGCGTTCCAGGCGTTGGATAAGGCGGGAGTGGCACCCGGTATGCATGTCCTCATCCACGGCGGATCGGGCGGCGTTGGCACAGCGGCGGTTCAACTGGCCAAGGCACGCGGGGGCACAGTAACAGCTACCTGTAGCGCCGCCAATCGTGATCTGGTGGCGTCTCTGGGTGCCGATACGGTGCTGGATTATCGCGCACGAGATCCGCTGGCGGTGACACACCCGTACGATGCCATTCTGGACGTTGGCGGCAATCTCAAAAATCGCAGGGCGGCAAACAGCCTGGTGCCCGGCGGCTCCATGATCAAAATCGGCTATAGCGGCGGTAATTGGCTGGGACCAATCGTGCAGCTAGGGACACATTACGCGGTCAATATCGGCACAGCAGGCACGATGCACATGTTCCTTGCATCAACCCCGCTTGATGTTCTGGAGCAGCTCATCGCGCTTGTATCGGAGGGCAAATTTATCCCTCCTGTGGAGCGGGTCTATCCGTTTGAGCAGACGCAGGAGGCATACACTCGCCTGGTGAGTGGACGCACCGTCGGCAAATCGGTAATCCGTATTGGCAGCGACACCTGACGGCATCGCACTGATCCGATGCCGGGGCGGGTGACATTCTCCCGTGTATCGACGACGATTCCTCCATACAGGTTCGCTACATAGGGGGGGGATTTCACCAGATGCCTACACCGCTCACTATCGGTCTCATGTCTGGCACATCGTTGGATGGCATCGATGTCGCCATTTGCCATATTGCGGGGCACGCGCAACAGGCGAGGATTGAACTCCTCGGATTCGATACCGTGCCCTACCCGGAGGATGTTCGCACCGAGCTGCTGAACCTCTATGAGGATGCCACCAACGCCATCGCCCGTATCTGCAGCATGAACGTCATCATCGGCAAGCAATTTGCGGCAGCGGCGCTCCAATTATTGGAAGCACATGGCTATAGCGCCGATGATGTTGTGCTGGTGGGAAGTCATGGGCAGACCGTCTGGCATCAGCCTCTACGTGAATCCGATCTCCTCATCCCCAGCACGCTCCAAATCGGTGAGGGAAGCGAGATCGCGGCCGCGCTGAACTGCCCGGTCGTTAGCGATTTCCGCGTTGCCGACATGGCTGTCGGTGGACAAGGCGCCCCACTGGCGCCCTACATGGACTGGGCGGTGTTCAGCGATGACACACTGAATCGTGCTGTGCAGAACATCGGTGGCATCGGTAATGTCACCTGGCTTCCGGCCAACGGATCCGTAACGGATGTGATCGCGTTCGATACCGGCCCGGGCAACATGATCATCGATGCGCTGGTCACCCGCCTGACGCAGGATACACAGACCTATGATCGCGATGGAGAGATCGGACGCCACGGGAAGGTCGATTACACCCTGCTCCACAGCCTGCTGCAGGATCCGTATCTGGACATTGAGCCACCGAAAACCACCGGCCGTGAGTATTACGGGTCCGAGTTCGTGGAGGCTATCCTGGTGAAGCACCCGTTGGACGCCAATCTGATCGCGACAGTAACCGCCTTCACCGCGCACTCGATTGCCGATGCCTACCGTCGCTGGCTGCCGGAACTACCGGACGAGGTCTATGTGAACGGCGGCGGGGCGCGCAATCCGCTGCTGATGCAAATGATCGGCGA
>JAMLHR010000062.1 GCA_023957015.1 Thermomicrobiales bacterium
GGCTCCGGCGTATTGGTCGGCGTTGGCTCCGGCGTGTTCGTTGGTGTCGGCTCCGGCGTGTCGGTCGGTGTCGGCACCGGTGTGTTGGTCGGTGTTGGCATCGGAGTGTTGGTCGGAGTCGGCTCCGGCGTGTTCGTGGGTGTCGGAGATGGTGTTGGCGACGGCGTCGGGGTGGGCGGTACCGGTGTCGGAGATGGTGTTGGCGACGGCGTCGGAGATGGGGACGGCTGAGTAACAGGACCACCCACAAAGTTCCGAGAACCGCAACCGGTCGTATCCACCTCGTAACGATAAGTGTCGCCAAAGTACAGAGTAACATCCAACCTTAGCACCTGAACGTCAGAAACATCTCGTTCAAGTGTCCACCCGTTATAACCCGGGAGCTCTGGGAAGAAGTCGTACGCATCCAGTATTTCGGTGCCCTGGGTACCGATGAGTGTCACAAAAACGTCATTGAAGTCTTCGGAGGTAACCCAACTGAAGTAGACAGCCGGTGATTCACAGCTCACCGTTACATCGGTCAGCTCAAAGTAGGAGTCATGAGCCATGACACGGTTTGTTGGTACAATGCGCAGCGTCGACAAAATCACCGCGAAGACAAGGGTGTAGATTACGACGCGTCTCATGGCACCTATCTGATTCATAGCTCACCGTTTCCTCGTGGTCGACTCCATGGCAATCAATCGCACGCTGTGGCGTGATCACCCTTCGGTCGCTCGTTTGTGTGTCCACCGTAGGATTTTCCCCGACTTCACATTCACAATATAGGGATTTCCCTTAAAACGCAACCGTTATACGTTGATGAGGTCGTCCTCGGGCAAATCGACAATCGGCCTGAGGAACACCTCAAGCCGATTGATGTGAGTAACGATTACCCGGTCAGGAACATGTCCCTCACCCGGGGGAGGGTGACAGGTCGGTCATGTTGGCGTTCACCGCATTTACGAGAACCGGCCGACGGCGAACGCGGGCTTGCCCGCTACCGATGGATCGGTTGCCAGATCCGCCAAATGCTCGCCAATCACGGTGGCGAACTTGAAGCTATGGCCACTGAATCCCGCGGCGATCGCAACATTCGCATGCTGCGGGTGGCGATCGATGATGAAATCCTCATCCGGTGTCATCGTGTACATGCACATACTGGTCATGCTCGTACGAGCATGAGCACCCTTGAGCATACTGCCAATGAACTCCACGAACTCCGGCACCATATCCTCCGGCTGCACCTCACGCTGGAAGTTATCCGGATCAACCACATTCATATCGCTATGGATACCCATCTTCAGGCTATCCGGAGCAACCGCCGGCAGGCCATAGAAGTGCTGGATATCGCAATCGATAATGAATGGCGGGAAATTACGCGGGGCAAAGGTGTTCATATCGTCCACCTCAAACCACATCACCGGCTTCCGGGTAACCTGGAGCGGCAGATGCAGATCGCTCAACACCTTCCCCGCCCAGGCACCGGCGGTGATGATCAGCTGCTTGCCGGTGTAGACACCATCGGCGGTGGTGACGGTGACGCCATCATCGGTCGCTTCCCAACCGAGGACCTTCTGGTTCTCGACAATACGACCACCAGCGGCATCGATCTCACGTCGGAAGGCGGTGAAGACGTTTTCAACCCGCAGCACGCCCCCATCCGGATCGAGGCAGGCCTCGAAATCCTCCGGCACGTTCCAGCCGGGGAAACGCTCGTTGACATCCTTCCCGGTCAACATCTCATACGGCAGGTTGTGCTCGATCGCGGTCGCTCGCGCCAGCTTCGCGTGACCGTTCTCCGGCGTACCGATATCGAGACAACCGACGCGGATCTGCAGTTCCAGACCGGTGCGGTCCTGCAGCTCGCTGAAGAGACGGTCCGCCTCCAACGTCCAGGGCACATACTTCTCGCCCTCGAAGTAGCAATGGCGGAAGATGCGCGTATGCCCACCGTGGCTTGCCATTTTGTTGTAGTAGCCGAACTGCTCGATCGCGATGACATCGACACCGCGACGAGCCAATGCCCACGCTGCCGCGGCTCCCATCGTACCCGCACCAATAACGATGACCTCTGCGCTCTTGCTGGACATGTCGGCTCCCTCTCGGATCAATCGGTTCCTGTCCGCATTATCGTTGGTTTCCGATATGGCAGCCAGAGGTCATCGTTTATCGGGCGTCAATCACCTCACGACAACTGTTTGCGCTGCGGACGCTTCATCCCCACGCCGACAGCCATCAATGCCAATCCGAACAACGCGGTTGCGAGCCAGATGAATCCGCCGTTCCCGCCGGATCCCGTAACCGGGAGACCTGACACCGCCGTCGTTGTCGTCGGTTGTGGTGTCGTCGCATCCGTTGGGGTACCACTTGCCGTCGGCTGCGGTGTCGTTCCAGGTGTAGCGACGCTCGCCGTCGGTTCTGGCGTCAGCGTCGGTTCAGGTGTCGGACTGACAACCGTCGGTTCGGGTGTCGGACTGGCAGCCGTCGGTTCAGGAGTGGGCACCTGCATCGCCTGTATCCTGAGCGCAATTGTCTGCACGCCGACAACATCCTTAATCACGATCACCTCGTCGACCGGCTCGTAACCAACCGCATTGATGGTGATGCGATACGAACCGGGCGTGAGATCATTCAAGACGATCTGATTGCCAGCGCCGATCGTTCCTTCCATATACGGCGTTACGTCTGTTAACTGCGACGCGACCGGCGCGTACAGCCCGTATGGTGCCCCCTCGACTGAGCCACCATCCGATGTCTCCAGTTGCACAATCGCCTGCTGTGTCTCCGGTGGGCAGGGGTCGTTCGCATCCGTGAGCGCAAATGTCGTAGCGCCGACAACCGCATACCCTGGTTCGATTGCATATGCGATCATGCGCGCGTTATCGATCCAGCCCGTGTCGCTGTCCAGCGAGATACCTTGCGGTGCGGTCTGCGCCAGGGTGACCGTGTCATTGTCAGGACCACAGATCGCTACCTGCACTGGCGGAAGCGGAGCGTCTGTCAGACACGGACCCGCATCGGTGAAGACGTACTCCGTCTTGACATCATCCGGTAGCACATAGTGCTCCGCCGCCGAGAAGGTCACCGTCCGCTTGCCGTCTGCCCAACCGGTGTCATCAACCACTACATTCGCAGGCTGAACCGGTACCGTCACCGTATCGTTATCGACACCACAGACCGCTGCCTGCGCCGGCATTATCGGTGCGTCAGTCACGCACAGACCGGTATCGGTGAAGACGTATTTTGTCTGGGTACCGTTAGGCAGCACGTGATCTTGGGCGGTCGAGAAGGTGATCGTGCGCTCGCCGTTCGCCCAGCCGGTATCACCAACCAGCACACTCGCGGGTTGGTCCGGAATCGTCAGCGTATCGTTGTTGATGCCACAGACAGCCTGCTGTACCGGCGGAATCGGGGCATCGGTCACGCATGGGCCAGCATCGGTGAAGACGTATTGCGTCTTGGTATCGTCCGGCAGAACGTAGTGCGCCGAGGCTGAGAACGTCACCGTCCAGGTATGAGAACCGCTCCAAGTCTCACTCTGCGTAACCAACACATTGGCGGGTTGATCCGGGATCGTCACTGTGTCGTTATCGATACCGCAGACAGCGGTCTGCACCGGCGGAATCGGTGCGTCAGTCCCGCACGGCCCACCATCGGTGAAGACATATTCGGTCTGGGTGCCGTTCGGTAGCGCGTGATGCTCGGCGGCGGAGAACGTCACGGTCCAGGTGTGAGAACCGCTCCAGGCCTCACTCTGCGTCATCAACACGTTGGCGGGTTGACCGGAGACGGTCACCGTATCGTTATCAATGCCGCAAACAGCCGTCTGCACTGGCGGGATTGGCGCATCGGTCACACACGGACCATCATCGATGAATTCAAACACCGTTTGCTGGTTGCTTGGGAACGTATAACCACTAATATCCGAAAGCACGATTGTGCGGTGATTGCCCAACCAACCTGAATCGCTGAAGGTAATCCCGGTTTGCGTTTTGGGGAGAGTGATGACATCGTTATTGTTGCCGCAGACCCGCGATGCCAGTATGGGTATGCTCACAGGTTCTACGGTGACAGAAAGACAGTCGCCGCGCGAACCATCATATCCGCTCCAGCGAGCCTGAAACGAGGTGACACCGGGCATTAACGTCGATGTGGAAAAAGACGTTGGGTGCCATGAATACGGTTCACCAACACAACTATCTCCCAAAAAAACCCCGACCTCAGCACCGTGATCCACGCTGGCCGTGAGCAACATACCAAACGGCACCGCGAATGGAGTGGAATTACCGTTGACTTTGAGCGTCGGCGCTGCTCGCCAGGTCACGGCAACGCAGTTGCCACGTGTACCATCATCCGTTCCCCACCGAGCCCGGAAGGACCAGGTGCCATCGGATTTGGCCACGCCGTCCGTCGATGGCGACCAGTCAATAATCGGATCACCTTCACAGATTGCGCCGCTGAACACGGCCCACTGCGCACCATTCGGGAAGGCTGGTACTGCTGTCGTTCCATTCAACAGTGTCAATGGTCCGGCAGAACCATTGACGGTGATGGGTGCGTTGGCACGGAACGTCACCGTCAGGCATGGACCCAACGCAGAGGGATCGTTAGCCCATCTCGCCTGTATCGATAGAACATAATCAATATTGGAACTGAAAGGAGACGCATTGGTTCGCCAACTTAGGAAGATATCACCACTGCAATCTTCTGAACGGAAGACTGCGTACTCAGCTCCCGGAGGAGCCGAAGCTGTGATGAAGGTAAAAAGTGGTATCACCTGCGAGTTTGGCTGGCCATACAGCAGTGGAGTCGGCGGGTACGTCCAATTTACCGTGACGCAGTTGCCCTGCGTGCCGTCATTCGTTCCCCAGCGAGCGCGGAAGGACCATGTTCCGTCCGTGTTCACCACACCACCAGTCGATTTTGACCAGGAATTGATCGGATCGCCTTCACAGCCTTCACCGCTGAACATGGCCCACTCTGCACCTTCCGGGAAGGAGGGAACAGCGGAGCTTCCGTTCGCGAGCGTGAGTGGCCCTGTAGAGCCATTGACCGCCATCGGCGCTTTATCCGCGAAGGTAATGGTCAAACACGGTCCTGTCGAATTCTCATCTCCAATCCAGCGCGCCTGTGCGGAGTAGGTGCCATTGGTGGGTTTGGTGAAGTCAAGCGATGTGGTTCGCCAGCCCTGGACAAGAGCGTCTCCACACACGGCAGACTGGGAAACCGCATATTCAGCGCCCGCAGGAACCGAAGGTGTGATATTGGTACCAGGTTGGGTCACCAGCGAGTTCGGCTGGCCATTCAGGAGCACTGTTGGCGGGTGATCCCAGGTGACGGTTACACAGTTACCGACGATGGAGGGCGCCGCGATCACATATGGCTGGAAGGAAAGCGTGGAGGGTTCATTCCTACTGAAACCAAATCCACTCGTACCAAACCCCGCCACATCACCCGAGCAATCGGCCGACCAGTAGTAGTTCCAGTTCGCACCAGGAGAAGACGCAATCCACACCGAAGTCTCTAGCCGCACCGTGATTGGTCCGGTGGATCCAGCAGCGGTGAGCGTCGGCAGGTTCACAAATGTCACCAACACACATGGCGACGTAACGGTGGTGTTGGATATCAGCCTGGCCCGGAATGACCAGGTACCCGGATCGGGAACATTCAAGGTTCGGCCTTGCGTTAACCATGCTTGCCCCTGGTCTTCGGTACAGGTCTCGTTCTCGAAAGCAGCCCATTCGCTGCCGGTCGAGCTACTGGCGTTGAAGTCTGTTCCAGCAATAACTACCGTGGCGTTGGTGGAGCCCGCTACCGTCATCACCGGAGCGTTCTGGGCGCTGGAAAACGAAACGTGGAGACAGTTTGAGAGGACGGTGGGATCGCTCGCCCATCTGGCCTGGAGCCAGATATGACCGGAGGTCAGTCCGCTGAAACTCTCGCCTTTCGCCAACCACCCGGTAGCCGGGACACCATCGGCACATCCCGCGGCCGGGAACGTCTTCCACTCCGCTCCATCCGGAACACCAGGAACGATCTCATATCCACCCGCGGGGAGCACAATTTCTGCGGTTTGGCCGTCAATCGAGATCGTCGGGGCTGCCCGCCAGGTGACGTTGACGCAATTGCCCAACGCTTCGTGCTCATCTGTCCAGCGAGCGCGGAAGGATTGGGTCGATCCATCGGCTCCGAGGATGGGTCCCGATGTGTACCAGGCAGTTGGGATCGGCCCCTGACAATCCGCCTGGGTATACACCGCCCACTCTGCTCCACCCGGAATCACGGGTGTCACACTCACGCCGTTCCGTACGAAGGCTGTCTCGGTTTGACCATTGATCGTGAGTGTCGGAGTCGCAGAGCGCCAGGTCACGGTCACGCAATTACCCTGGAAGGTAGGCGCAGGCACCAGATACGCCCGGTAGGAACGGGTAACCGGGCTTTCGCTTGTCATTGGGCTGGTCGATGTCGATCCGGTCTGCAGGGTGTTTGCCGAGTTACATCCGGCGCCTGCGTAGCTGTTCCACGCTGAGTTCGGGGAGAAGCTGGGCACAGCATTGGCACCCAACGCCAGATTGACTTGTCCGGTAGAGCCGTTTATCGCTATCGTGGGCAGGTTCACCCAGTTCACCTCGACGCAGGTCCCACGAAACTGGGGATAGGTTACATCGCGAGCCTGGAACCAGGCGGTGGTTGGATCACCCTCGGAGATGGAGGTCACCGCATTCGTCCATGTGGTCGTGGTTACCGTACATGCGGCATCACTGAATCTGGCCCACTCGGAACCAGCCGGGAACTCGGTCAACACCCGATCGTACCCCGCCAGCACATAGATGGGACCTAGCGACCCGTCGAAGGTGATGTTGGGCGCGACAATAGATATGATTTTCACGCACGGACCCAGCAGGGAGGTGTCCGCTGTTGATCGCGCCTGGACTGAGAACACACCACCGCCAAAGACGTATGGATAGGAAGCCTGCGCCCAGGAACCGGGAGTTTCAGTGCAATCCCCGGTACCATATCTGGCGGCCTCGGCACCATCCGGTATACCGATATTCACGACCGTGCCGGACTGGAGAACCGCATCAGCGGTGGAACCATTGACGGTGACCTGCGGACCTCCGGTAGACAGAAGTCCAATTCCCAGACCAGACGTCCTCATCAACGGTGTCAATGTGACGGGAGCTGTTGGGGAAGGTGTTGCCGGCGGATCATCGTCCACTTCATCAGTGGGTTTGACATCGGGCACCACCGTTGTCTGTTCCGTGGGTGTGGGCGTTTCATCATAAACGGGTGTGGCTTGCTGGGCGAGCGTGGCGAACGGTGACAACATCGAGCTCAGCACCAGCAGCGCAGTGGCCAGCAGTTGAAAACGGCGATACCAAGTCACAGTTCTCTCCCTCCCTTATACCTATTTACCTTCTCGTAATCGGCATTACTTCATCATAACAGACGTTTCCGTGATTCGGGTCCTGCCTTTTTCTGCTCACCCACAGGCAGATCATCTGGTCGATCGGATCGCCGCTGCAAACCGGACACCACATGGTGTCGCATTATCGTGTACACTACGAGCCGTGTTTGCACATCAGAAGGAGACCGCCACGATGCATCAGGCCGATGAACACACCACCATCCGCGTGCGCGGCGCGAGCGTCAACAACCTCAAGCACATCGATATCGATATCCCCAAGCGCCGCCTGACGGTGTTCACCGGTCTCTCCGGTTCCGGCAAATCCAGTCTGGTCTTCGGTACGGTCGCCGCCGAGAGCCAACGCCTGATCAACGAGACCTACTCCGCCTTCATCCAGGGCTTCATGCCGACGCTGGCTCGACCGGAGGTCGATCTGCTGGATGGACTCACCACCGCGATCGTGGTCGATCAGCAGCGTATGTGGAGCGATCCGCGCTCCACCGTTGGCACCGCCACCGATGCCAACGCGATGTTGCGCATTCTGTTCAGTCGGCTGGGCGATCCGCATATCGGCTCACCAAACGCGTATTCCTTTAATGTCCCCTCCGCCAGCGGTAGTGGTGGTATCACGGTCCAGCGCGGCAACAAGACGATCACCGAGAAGGCGGAGTTCAATATCCTCGGCGGTATGTGCCCGACCTGCGAGGGCCGGGGCACGGTCTCCGGCTACGACATGACCAAGATCTATGACGAGGACAAGACCATCGCCGAAGGCGCGTTACTGGTGCCGAACTACACCGTCGATGGCTGGTACGGTCGCATCTTCATGAACGGCGATTTCTTTCCACCAGACAAACCGGTCAGCGCATTCAACAAACGCGAACTTCACGCCCTCCTTTATAAGGAACCTACCCGGATCAAGGTCGATGGCATCAATGTCACCTTCGAGGGCGTGCTCAGCCGTATTGAGAAGTCGATGTTGAACAAGGATGTGGACGCGATGCAGCCACATATCCGCCGATTCGTGGAGAGCGCGGTTACCTTCAATATCTGCCCGGATTGCGGCGGCACTCGCCTCAGCCAGCAAGCACTCGGCAGCAAGATCAACGGAAAGAACATCGCCGATTGCTGCGCGATGCAGGTCAGCGATCTGGCCGAATGGGTGCAGGAGATCGAGGACCCCTCAGTTGCACCCTTGCTGCAGGGACTGCAGCGGATACTGACCTCGTTCGTGGAGATCGGGCTCGGCTATCTCTCGCTCGATCGACCGGCGGGTACGCTCAGCGGTGGCGAGGCCCAGCGCGTCAAGATGATCCGCCACCTCGGCTCGGCGCTCACCGATGTCACATATGTCTTCGATGAACCGACGGCCGGTCTCCATCCCGCCGATATCGAGCGCATGAACAAACTGCTGGTACAGCTCCGCGATAAGGGCAACACCGTGCTGGTGGTGGAGCACAAGCCCAGCGTGATGGCGATCGCGGATGAGCTGGTCGATATCGGCCCCGGTGCTGGTCCGACCGGCGGCCAGATCATGTACCAGGGCGATATGGCCGGGCTGATGCAGAGCGGCACGATCACCGGTCGCTATCTGGATCATCGCATCGGTCTGCGCGATTCCGTGCGCCAGCCCAAGGGCGCAATCGAGATTCGCGGCGCGAATCTCCATAACCTGCAGAACGTCGATGTCGATCTCCCGACCGGGGTGCTGGCCACGATCACGGGCGTGGCCGGATCGGGCAAGTCATCACTGATCGACGCCGGTCTGGCCAAGCGCGAGGACGTGATGATCGTCGATCAATCGCCGATCCGGGGCTCGATCCGCTCCAATCCCGCCACCTTCAGTGGCCTGCTCGATCCGATCCGTACTGCCTTCGCCAAGGCGAATGGCGTTAAACCGGCGCTGTTCAGTGCCAACTCGGAGGGGGCCTGCCCGGTCTGCAACGGCACCGGTGTGATCACGGTCGATCTCGGTATCATGGCCAGCGTCAGCACCGTCTGCGAGGAGTGCGAGGGCAAGCGCTATCGTACCGAAGTGTTGCAGTACAAGCTGCACGATCTCGATATCAATCAGGTGCTGAACCTGACCGTGGCCGAAGCTGGCGAGGTGTTCACCACCGGCACGGCGGGCAAGATCGTCGGTGTTCTCAACGATGTCGGGTTGGGATATATCCGCATCGGTCAGCCGCTGAACACCCTCAGCGGTGGCGAACGACAGCGACTGAAGCTGGCCGCGAGTCTGCGCACCGATAACGCCCCGGTCTACGTGCTGGACGAACCAACGAACGGTCTGCACCTGGCCGACACCGAGGCGATGATCGGGATGCTGCACAAGCTGGTCGATGGTGGCAAATCGGTAATCGTCATCGAGCACAATCTGGCGGTGATGGCGCAGAGCGACTGGCTGATCGATGTCGGCCCCGGTGCAGGCCACGATGGCGGTAAGGTCGTCTTCACCGGCACCCCAGAGGAGATGGTCGCTGGCGGCGACTCCCCCACCGCGCAGTATTTGCGCGATTGGGTCAGCGCATAACACCATTTTACGTGGGCTCGTGGTTAATCCCCGGGCTCGTCGGGGCATGGTGACCGGGTAGAAGCCGGGGTGTGGGAGGTCGGTCACCTTGGCGGCAAGAGGGATTATCACAACGGCTCCAAACGTGGGCTCCGGGTTGATCCCGGGGCGTGGGAGGTCGGTCACCTTGGCGGAGCATTCCATCCAACGACTCCAGACGTGGGCTCCGGGTTGATCCCGGGGCTCCGTGGAACCATGCCATCTGCCACGATCCCTCTACAGGCTACAATCTCTCCATAAGGAATCCCGAATCCAGGAGAGCCAACCCGCATGGATGTCACCCGTTTCAAACAGACCTGGAGCGTAGCCTCGCAGCAAAAAGAGAGCGCCGCGGCGAAGTCGCACTTCCTCGATCTCTGCGCTCTTCTCGGCGTACCGACTCCCACAGAAGCCGATCCCAGCGGTGAGACCTATGCATTCGAGAAAGGTGCCAGCAAGGTCGGCGGTGGCGATGGGTATGCCGATGTCTGGTACCGCGGCCACTTCGCCATCGAATACAAAGGTCCCAAGAAGGATCTCAATGCCGCCTATCTGCAGGTTGTGAAGTACAAGGACGCGCTGGAGAATCCGCCGTTACTGGTGGTGTGCGATCTGGATACCATCCGCATCCATACCAACTTCACCAACACCGCTCGGAAGGTCTACGAGGTCAATCTTGAGACACTCGATGGGTTCAACACCGAGCGAGGCGTCAGCAACCTCGTGTTGCTGGCGAACATGTGGAAGGACCCGGAGTGGTTTCGCCCCACGATCACACCGGATAGCGTCACCGTCGACGCGGCCAAACGCTTCAGCGAGATCGCCCGCAGCCTCCAGGAACGGGGAACACATCCGGAAGCTGCCGCCCACTTCCTGGTGCAGATGGTGTTCTGCCTGTTTGCCGAAGACATCAAGCTGTTGCCTAAAAACATCTTTAGCAAGATGATCAGCTACACCTACGACTATCCGCAACTCTTCCAGCAACGCTGCACTGAGTTCCTGCAAGCGATGAACACCGGCGGAGATATCGCCTACACCCGCATTCCCTATGTGAATGGCGGCCTATTTCAGACCGTAGATGTACCGGAACTCACCAAGCCTGAAATCGGCAAGATTTTGGATGCCACCGAATGGGACTGGGGTCAGATAGAACCGGCGATCTTCGGTACGTTGTTCGAGCGCAGCCTCGATCCTGACAAGCGCAGTCAGTTGGGCGCCCACTACACCAGTAAGGCTGATATTCAGCGAGTGGTCGATCCGGTGGTGATGCAGCCACTGCGTCGGCGCTTCGCCGAGGTCGTGCAGAAGCACGGACCGGCACCGGTCGGTAACGAACCGGCACCGACACTGACCAAGAACCAGAAGACCTCCGCATTGAAGGATATCGACGCGCTGCTGGACGAACTGGCGGAGGCGACGATTCTCGATCCCGCTTGCGGTAGTGGCAACTTCCTATACGTCGCATTGGAGGAGTTGCTCAGTCTGGAGCTGGAGATTCAGCGCTACCGGGCCGGACTCACGGTGACGCCGTTGCTGCAAAGTAGTCAGGTACAACCAACCCAACTCCGCGGTATCGAGATCAATCCCTACGCGCAGCAGTTGGCCCAAACCGCGATCTGGATCGGTTTCCTACAATGGCTGCATCGCAACCGCCACAGCGAACTCGCGGAACCAATCCTCTCGCCGCTCGATTCGATTGAGATGAAGGACGCACTGCTGACGTTCCACGAGGACGGCTCCGTGACAGAGACGGAGTGGCCAGCCGCGAGGTTTATCATCGGCAATCCGCCGTTTCTAGGAGCCAAGTTTCTCCGTAATGAGCTTGGGGATGAGTATGTGGACACGTTACACCGCGTGTTCGCTGGCAGAATAGCTGGGTTCACGGATTTGGTCGGCTATTTCATTGAGAAAGCACGATGGGTGATCGAGATCGGTCGCAGCAAGCGGGCGGGCCTGCTCTCTACGAATTCGATGCGAGGCGGGACCAATCGCGAAATACTCCAGAGACTGAAGAGCTCTGGTGATATCTACATGGCCTGGAGTGACGAACCTTGGATTCTGGATGGAGCTGCTGTTCGTATCTCGATTATTGGATTCGACGATGGAACTGAAACCAGTCGCCTCCTAAACGGGCAGCAGGTGGAATCAATATCATCATTCTTGACGCCAGAAGTCGGACTCGCAGAAGCGATACGCTTGCTAGAGAATGTTGGTCTCTGCTATTTGGGCACCCAACTCAGTGGCCCCTTCGACATAAATCGAGAGTCGGCTAAAGAGTTTCTTTCGGCCCCGGTTAACCCCAACGGTAGACCTAATTCTGATGTTGTCAGACCCATGATTAACGCTATGGATATCACGCGGCGCCCACGTAATGTCTGGGTCGTTGATTTTGGTGTCTCCGCCAACCAGAGAGATGCATCCTTCTACGAAGCTCCTTTCGGCTATGTGGAGGAGCATGTGCGTCCGATGCGAGAGCAGTCTAGATCACAACTTAGGGACTCACGTTGGTGGCTCCATCTTTGGCCCCGCGGCGAGATGCGGGAGAAGCTGAGTAAACTCTCCCGATATATAGCCACACCTGCTGTGTCGAAGCATCGTTTGTTCAGGTGGTATGACCCTACCGTTTTGGCCAACCACGCGGTAGTTGTTTTCGCTCGTGAGGACGACTACTTCTTCGGCGCATTGCATAGCCGCGCACATGAACTGTGGAGTCTACGCATGGGTACGTCATTGGAAGACCGCCCACGCTACACACCGACCACCACCTTCGAGACCTATCCTTTCCCATGGCCGCCGGGCCAAGAGCCAGCCGATGATCCGCTGGTACAGTCAATCGGTGAGGCGGCCAAGGCTCTGGACGATGCTCGCAACGCCTGGCTGAATCCGGAAGGTGCCAGCGAAGCGGAGCTGAAGAAACGCACACTCACCAATCTCTACAACGCCAATCCCACATGGCTGCGCAACCTGCACGCCACACTTGATCGCGCCGTGTGGGACGCCTACGGCTGGCCGTC
>JAMLHR010000063.1 GCA_023957015.1 Thermomicrobiales bacterium
AGCGCTGATGCGCTCCCCGTCATGCTACCGAGTTCTGCCGCAACCCGCTACTTGGCAGCCGCCTCGTATCGCTTGCCGACTTCGTCCCAGTTGACGACATCCCACCAGGCGGAGAGGTAGTCCGGGCGCTTGTTCTGGTACTTGAGATAGTACGCATGCTCCCAGACATCAACGCCCAGGATCGGGGTCTTGTCGGAGTCCATGGTTGGGTTGTCCTGGTTCGGAGTGCTGGTGACGTCCAGCTTGCCGGACTTATCGGTCACGACCCAGGCCCAGCCGGAACCGAAGCGGCCCGCACCGGCCTTGTTGACCGCGTCCTTGAGCGCGTCGAGGCCGCCGAATGCCTCGATCGCATCCTTGAGGGCGCCCGAGGGCGACGTCTTGTCCCCGGACATGATCAACCAGAACATCGAGTGGTTGAGGTGCCCACCGCCATTGTTGCGGACCGCGGTTCGCTTGTCCTCGGGAACCTTGTCCAGGTTCTTGACCAACTCTTCGATGGACATTGCCTCGAGCTCGGCATTGCCGGCGATCGCGTTGTTCAGATTGGTCACATACGTCTGGTGATGCTTGTCGTGATGGATTTCCATCGTCTGCGCGTCGATGTTCGGCTCAAGCGCGTCGTTCGCGTAACCAAGCGGGGGAAGGGTGAAGGCCATGCCTGAAACTCCTTGTAGTTAAACGAGACACACGTGCCCGTATCGATGTCTGGGACCCGACCGTGCGTCTTTACTTACATTTGTATAGCACGATGCGTGCCAACTGGCTAGACAATGGTGCCGCCGGGCAACAGGGATTCGGTATGTAGAAGTTCAGACACATGTGAGCGGTAGAGAGGGTGAGAAATGAGAGGGAACCCGGTATCGTGGTGTTGTGAGACATCGAGATACACAGGAGACCCTCTCATGGCCAAGTCTAGCAAGTTCAGTCGTCGTCAGCGGAAGCTGGCGGGACGCAGTGTCAGTTCGCGTACCCGCTACCGGATGCCGAAGATGCCACGGAGTGTGGATGCCCTCCCTCCGGAGGTTGAGTTCCGACTGCGGTGTGTGGAGTACGCGCTGGAAACATCCACCGCGGCCGCGGTGGATGTTTTTCATCGATCGCGCGCGACCATCGGTCGGTGGAAGCGGGCCTACCGCACCCACGGTATCCAGGGTCTCTTCCCCAAGAGTCGCAGACCCAAACGCACCCGCAAGCAGCAGTGGAATGCGGAGTTGGAAGCGGCGGTGCTGCGGTTGCGGACGGAGCATCGTGGTGCGGGGAAAGCGAAGATCGCAGCTCTTCTGGCCAAAGAAGGGACCACGACCTCGGCATCGACGGTAGGGCGGATACTGGCCTCGCTCAAGCGACGTATCCTCCTCGTTGAGCCACGATTCCGCATCAGGACACGGAAACCTGTTGTTCGTCCGTATGCGACCCGCGTTCCCAAAGAGAAGCGGAAACCGGAGACACCCGGGGCACTGCTCCAGATCGATACGGTGCATATCCGACCGCCAGCAGGACCAGAACGACGACAGTTCACCGCGATTGACGTGGTGAGTCGGTATGCCGTCCTCGGGGTCAGGAGTCGGGCGACAGCGCTGACCGCTGCAGCGTTCCTGGATGATGTGCAGGCACGAATGCCATTTCCGGTGCAAGCGATTCAGGTCGACGGTGGGTCAGAGTTCATGGCTGAGTTCGAACAGGCATGTCAGCAACGCGGGATTGCGTTGTATGTGTTGCCACCACGGTCACCGAAGCTCAATGGTCGGGTCGAGCGATTGAACGGAACGTGTCGGCGGGAGTTCTGGGAATGGTACGATGGCCCGCTCGATCTTTCCGATCTCACATCTGCACTTCGCGAGTACGAAGTGTTCTACAATCACAAGCGTCTCCACCAGGCACTCGGGTATCGAACTCCCGCTTCCAACCTCGCTCGCTCATATGTATCGAACTAGCACACGGTATTGACAGCTTGTGCATCAATGCACTACGCTCCAGCTATGAACGGTGTAGAACGAACCACATCAGTCGTATCTGAGAAGACGCTTCCGGTGCCAATGGCCGCCGGGTCTGTCTGGTTCTATTATTGGTTTACCAACCCCCCAGCTGTGCTGGCGGGGCGTTCGAGTTGAGGTAGAAACCAACACCGAAGGCCAAGCCAAACAAAGCACAGTTCTGAGGGGGAACCGAGACAATCGTCTCGGTTTTTGGTTTTTCTGAGGATTCGGTAGCCGGCTGGAACCCGGCAAGAGGAGGACACCATGTTGATCGAGATTCAGGCGAACGCAATCGCCACCAGAACCCGCATTCTCCAGATGGCAGCGGAGCAGAATGCGCTCGCGGCCAGCATTGATACCGGCACGGGTAGCGAGATGATCGCCATCGGTACCCCGCTCGATCCAATGGTTGAGTCGCTCTCAGGTGTTCTTCGCATCGTCACCAACCACAAGGCGTTCGCGATCGCCAGTCTGGATGCGCGGGGCAAGAGCACGGTGGCGGTCGGTGACGTGGTCATCGGCAATGGCACACCGGTGATCATGGCGGGACCATGCTCGGTGGAAGGGCGTGATGCCTTGATCGCGCAAGCGAAGCTGGCTCAAGCGGCTGGTGCCCAGATCCTCCGGGGTGGCGCGTTCAAGCCGCGCACATCGCCATACTCGTTCCAGGGGCATGGTGAACTTGGCCTGCAGATGCTGGCCGATGCGCGTGAAGCCACCGGTATGCCGGTTGTCACCGAGGTAATGGAACCAGATCAGGTGGAGCTTGTGTCCGGCTACGCCGATATGTTGCAGGTCGGTTCCCGCAATATGGCCAACTTCAATCTCCTCAAGGCCTGTGGACGGAGCAGCAAACCGGTGCTGCTCAAGCGTGGCTTCAGCGCCACACTGGAAGAGTTCCTCATGAGTGCGGAGTACATCATGGCGCATGGCAATCCCAATGTCGTGCTCTGTGAGCGTGGCATTCGCACTGGCGATACCGCCTTTCGCTTCAATCTGGACCTGAATATCGTCCCCGGCGTGCAGGCGGTCTCGCATCTGCCGATCATCGTTGATCCCAGTCACGGCACGGGTCGGCGCGAGCTCGTGCACCGCATGGCGCTTGCCGGTATCGCCGCCGGTGCCGATGGTCTCGCGATAGAGGTTCATCCCGATCCGGACAACGCCCTTAGCGATGGCGCCCAAACAATCACGCCAGACGCCTTGCGTCATATCGTGCGCCGCGTCCATGCGTTGAGTGAGGTCTTGGCAGAGACCGAGATCGAGGAACTCGGTATTCTCGAAGCAAGCGCGTAGGTACGGCATGCATACCAGATGATTCTGTGCAGATTGCCTGATTGACATTTGCGCGAAGCAAGCATATTGTTGGTTTGCTGTGAGGTGCCGACTCCTCGCCGATTGTCTTGCGTCATCGGGGACCTGATTCAGCGCAATCCATGAGGCACAGTGGTTGACTGTACATCGCGAGCAATTGTCGATCGTGCGGGATCATTCCGTGAACCCGGTTGGGGGCCATCTTCGGTCACCAATCTGCTGCCGTCAGACCAGGCACGAATACCCTTCAGCCGTGGTTGGGTGGCAGCAATTTGGCGCGATGCCAGATCTCAGTACGGGGTTCTGTCTCCCTCGTGGGGACAGCATGGAACACGAGCTTTCCCAAGCGCGTGACCCAGATTTCGGTAGTTCAGAGCAACAGCATGGCAAGGCCCGGGTTCGTCAGAACCTGGTGCCTTGCTACCTGATTAGTGCTAACCCTGCTTCATGGCCGCGAGCAGATAGCGGCGATAGAGATACCAACCTGCCGCAGCGAAGACGAGTCCCAGCAATACCTCTAGCCACAAGCTCACCGATTCCACCCCAAGGGTGAGGAGCGAGAAGAGCAGTGGCAACGCGATGGCGATAACACCGGGAACCATGACGGTTCCGAGATCGGCCGTGCGCATATATCGCCACACCACCGCACCGATGATCGCGCCAGCGAAGATCCACACCAGTGGCCGCACCACTGCCAAACCGATGATGGTCAGCGTCCATTCCGATGTGCCCAGTGACGGTGCGGATTCGGAAAAGAGTGGCCGGAAGAACGCGATGGCCGATGCTATCACGTAGCCAGCGGCTACCGCGGCCGAGAGCAGCACACCGGATGATTCTCGAGAGGGCATATTGGTGGAAAGCCGCAGTCCATAGGGTAGGGCACCGATCGCGGCGATCGTGAGGATCGGCAGTATCAGGCCATTCATCAACCACACCAGGAACGGAGCGGATCCGGCTGTGTGTGCGTATATGCCACCGAAACCAGCCGCACCATAGTTGAGCACGCCGCTATCGAACCAGGAGTTGTTGACGGTGCGGGAACCCAGCCAGGCTATGATCAGACCCAACACGAGTCCACCGAAGGCCATGAGCAGCACCTGCACCTGATGTTCACGTTTCTGTTGTCGCACTTCCATGGCGATGCGAGAAACCATGATCACCGGCAGGATCGCCGAACCAATGATCAGTGCCGCCGCTCCGCTATCAGCGAGGAGTGCCAGCAACACGAGTGCGGCACCGCCGAGGAGCGTGATCCGGGCGGAGAGTGGTTTGGTCCAGGCAATCAATGGAAGGAGGATCGCGGCAGTGCGGGTCGTCGGTACCTGCTCGGTTCCACATCGAGGGCAGTACGCCACCGCTCCGACCTCGTCACCGCAGCCGGGACAAATCCCGGCTACTGGTTCCGTTGTCGTTGCGTCCTCACTCACATCATGTAGGCCTTCACCGGTATCCGTGGATTCTGTCTCCGATTCATCGGCAGTCATCGCTGCGATGAAATCTGATTCATCGCTCAGCGGTTCGTTATCGTCTAACCATGATGTGGTGGCATCGTCATCGCCACGGGGCACCGATTCGGCGAGGACGATGATGTCATCGACACCATCCGCGGTTGTATCGACTTCCAGTTCCTCGCTGGTGCTGGCATCGTCTGGGGCGGTGTAACTTTCGCCGGGAAGAGGGAGAAGATTGTCGATGGGACTATCGATTTGACCCGGTTCGGTTGGAGCTTCGTCTGGTACCGGGAGTAACTGCTCAAGTGTTTCCTCGAGCGCATCGTCGTGATCGGCGGATGGTTCGTGGAAGTCTCGTTGATCATCTTCCATATTCAACCCCTCCCGGGTTTGGTGATTGTGGTGGAAGGACGCTCGTTTCGAATTGCTCATAGTGTGCCATGATTGCTGCGGTACTGCACCGAAATCAGCGTGTGGTTCTGTATACCGGAACCTTGGGAGCAACAATCCGAATGTCAGTTACGGAAGTTACGCAGTTTGTGCTCTATGGTGCATCCGTGGGTGTATTGCTGGCGGCGCCAATCGGACCGATCAATATCGAGATCGTTCGCCGCGGACTGCGGGATGGTTTCGTGAACGGTTGGCTAACCGGGCTGGGCGCGCTTTCCGCGGACACGATCTACGCGATGGTTATCGTCATGGGTATGGCGAAGTTTGCCGAGCATGAGTCGATCCGCGCGGTTCTCTTCTTCGCCGGTGCGCTGATGATGGCCTATATCGGCTACAACAGCATTCGCTCGGCCATGATGACAACGGAAGTCGATACCGTTCCCGCACCGCGGGGTCGCAGCTATGTCACCGGATTCCTGATGGCTGCACTTAACCCGTTTGGCATCGTCTACTGGCTGACCGTCGGGGCCGGATTGGCGGCGGATGCAGTCAATCGCTTCGGTCAGCACGCGGCACCGATGTTGGTTGTCGGTGTCTCGCTGGGTATTTTTGCCTGGGTTACCGTTATCTCCACGCTGGCTCAGATATCCCGCCGCTTCGTCACCGGTAAGGCCATGCAATGGATCACGGGTATCAGTGGTGGACTCATCCTCGGCTACGGTGTGTGGTTCCTGATCAGTGGTCTTCGCTTGCTCGGGTAGCGCGGTGACCATCGGTTGTTCGCTGGAGGGGACGGGTACAATACCTTGAGTTCTGACCGCCATTCAACGACGAAACGGACACTATGACCGAGCCATCATTTCCCAAACTCAACCGTCGCAATGTCGTGATTGGAGCGGCCGCCGTTGCCACGATGACTCCATTCACGCTGGCGTTGGCGCGGCAGAGCACCACTCCCATATCGACACCACAAGCTTCGCCGGCGGCATCACCGATGGCAACTCCGCCTCCGCCCACACCGATACCTGCACCAACGCCGACACCGCTGCCGATACCGGATCATACGATCAACATCGTTCGCGGGGTGGCTACCTACGGCGAACCGCAGGCAGGTGGCGAACTCGCGCTCTACATTCAGCGTGCGGGTGTGACGGATGGCAATCCCGCCATCCAGTCTCAAGATATGACGCTGCTGATGTCGGTGTTCGAGGGCTTGGTGCGCATCAATCCACAAACCATGGATGCGGAACCGGCCTTGGCCACGAGTTGGGTCTGGAGCGAGGACGGTCTCACCCTCACCTTCACACTCCGCGATGATGTGGTGTGGCACGATGGTTCGGCGTTCTCCGCAACCGATGCCGCCTTCACCGTCCTCGTCTATCGCGATGATTACGATTCCACCTTGACAGGCTTCTTCGGATTGGTCGCTGACGCACAGGCCGTTGATGCGCGCACCCTTGTGCTCACCTTCGACGCTCCGGATGGTGCGTTCGTCTGGAACGCCGCCAATCAACCGGTTCTCCAGGCTGCCATGTATCAACCACGTTGGGATGCGCTCCCGTTGGGTGAGCGCACGATCTCGCTGCGAGAGGAGTCTCCCGCGGACTGGATCGGCACGGGCCCGTGGCAGGTCGAAAGCGTCGATGACCGCGGTGTTCGGTTGTCTCGATTCGGCGACTATTGGGACGGAGCGGCCTATGCGGATACGCTCAACTTGATCGTCGAGGATGATCTCGGCAATCGCATCGCTGGCTGGGTGGATGGCGTGGTCAGCGCTCTGCCGCTGACGCCTTCGCAGATGGCTGGTATCTGGGAGCAGGAGGGAAATCTCTTCGTTGGCCCCGGTGCGAGGACGATGTTCGCCGCCATCAATTTTCACAATCCCGCCAATGCTACTTCCACGATGATGGTGGATATGAATCTGCGGCGGGCTCTTGATCTGGCGATTGACCGCGATCGTTACGCCGACCAGTACTTCAACGGCATGATCGATGAACACGCGGTCGGGATCATGCCCCAACCATGGCTGCGAGACTATAGCCTGATCTCTCCCAAGCGAGATGTCGAGGCAGCAAAGCAGACACTGGCTGATGCCGGGTGGTACGACATCGACGGCGATGGCATGCTGGAGGATGGCTACGGCAACAAGACGGATCTGTGGCTGATCGTCCGCGAGAACGAACCACCCGAGCTCCTGCAGTTGTTGGAGAATCTGAAGCAGGATTGGGCCGAGATCAATGTTCGTCTCACCGTGCAGCTTCTTGCCTCGGAGATCTTCGATGATCGTTGGGTGACCGCCAGGGATTACGATCTCATCGCCTATTCGCTGGTGACCTATCCGGCCTTCAACGAGTTCGATCTCATCGGTTCAAACTGGGATATACGCTCGAATATGCAGGGCTGGAATCCGGGCGGGTATTACAACTCCGGTGTTGATGCTGCGATTGAGGAATGGTTTGGTGCCGTCGATCGCGATGCCATGATCGCGGCTGCCCAGGCGATCCAGGTTGGTATCAGGGATGATATGTTCGGCATCTGGTTTGGATTCCCGAACGATATCGTGGCGGTGCAGAAGGATGTTCAGGGCTTTAACGGAAACATGTTCCTGTATAGCATCGGATCGCATACCTGGTGGCGAGGCGAGGGAAGTCCCGAAGTTGGGCCGCCGATGGCCACGCCTGTCGACGCCACACCAGTTGCCTCTCCGCAAAGCTAAGCAAAGCTAATCCGGATGTCCTGTCTGTCCCGACAGACGGAATCCGGGTGGGCGCGTAGAATTGGGCCAGTGAGATAACCTGCGGGCCTGGCCCGGTGAGAGAAGGATCGCGCGAACATGGCATCCCAACCAGAATATGATCTCGTCGTCATCGGTGCCGGTATTAACGGTGCTGGTATCTTCCGCGAGGCCAGTCTGCGCGGCTACAAGACGTTGTTGCTGGAGAAGGAAGATCTCAGCAGCGCCACCACCGCAACCTCGAGTCGCCTGATTCACGGCGGTCTGCGCTATCTGGAGCATTACGAGATTCCGCTGGTGCGCGAATCGTTGCGGGAACGGGAACGCTTGCTGCACTCCGCACCGCATCTGGTTACACCCCTGCCACTGACACTACCGGTCTACCATGGTCATAAGCGCGGTCCATTTATGATCGGTCTCGGTATGATCGCCTACGATCTGCTGAGCTATGACAAGTCCGTGCCCAACAGCAAGATGCTGACGGATGAGGAAGCGTTAGCCGCCGAGCCAGGTCTGAATCCCGAAGGTCTGCGTGCCGCGGGGCGATACTACGATTGCCAGATCACATTTCCGGAACGACTGGTGGTGGAACTGGTGGTGGATGGTGTCCGCCACGGTGGCACCGTGAAGACGCACTCCCAGGTTACCGGTTTCCAGATCGAGAATGGTCACATCACCGGTGTGATCTACACCGATCACGAGGGCGATGAACACACCGTCACCACCGCGTCCGTTATGAATGTCGGTGGACCTTGGATCGATCGTGTCCTTGAGCTTGCCGGCGAGTTCCCGCGATACAACGGTGGCACCAAGGGCAGCCACATCATTGTCGAGCCATTCCCGGGTGCGCCGAAGGATGCGCTATATATCGAAGCCCGGCAGGACGGGCGCCCGTACTTCATCATTCCCTGGAACGACCTTTACCTTATCGGTACTACCGATATCCGGTTCACCGACGATCTCGAACGGATCGTGGCCACGGAGGACGAGATCCGCTACCTGTTGGATGAGACCAATCTGGCGATTCCGGATGCCAATCTCACCAGGGAGAGCGTGCTCTACACCTTCTCCGGTGTGCGACCGCTGCCATATGTACCGGAAGGTTCAACCGGAGCGATCACTCGCAAGCACATCATCCAGAGCCATCAGCCACAGGTCGACAATTTGTTTACGATCATCGGTGGCAAGCTGACGACGTTCCGATCACTCGCCGAGGAAGCGATCGACGAGATCGATCGCACCTGCGGTCGTCCGGTTGGCGGTGCCAAGAGCCCGACCCGAACCTCGCGTTTGCCAGGGGCGTCTGCGAATATGACCGCCGAGCACAATCGCCTCGTTGCCAACCGTCCGGATTGGATGACGCAACCGCAGGCGCAGTGGCTGGTGAACCGCTATGGCTTACGGGCGAAGGATGTATACGCCCTGGCCGAGGCAAATGAGCGGTATCGTCAACCAATCCACGAGGGACACGATGCCATCATCGCCGTGATCCCGTTCTCGTTCGAGCACGAATATGCCGGTACGTTGGCCGATGTCATGTTGCGTCGCACCATGATTGCGCTGGATGCGGATGCGGGTATCCCGTTGGCGGAGTCGATGAGCCATATCTGTCAGGAGCTCTATGGCTGGAGCGATGAACACAGAGATGCTGAGTATAATGAATTCATTCAACAGATAAGCAAACAACTTCCGAAATCGCTTCGATAAATCGACGTGAATAGGCATCAATGCGCTTATGTGTTGAATCAAGCTGTTGATTTCGCTAGGATAGGGCAACGGATAGATTCGTACCCACGAATCAGCAGTGGACATTGGTGCCAACACACCGGATCGAGATAACAAGGGAGTACTTGTGAATACCGTGGCAATTGAGAGCGGTTCTGTTCGTCCTAGCCGCCTTGTGGCAGAGGCGTTAGTGATGCGACAGGAACCGGAAGTGGTGCAGGCGCGCGCCCGTGAGATGGGATTGTGCGAAGATTTGACCCAGGCTGTTGTACGCGTGTGCTGCCAGGAACGGGATATCGCGGAAGTGGGTACCCTTTCTGCCCGGCCATAGGTATTGACCAGAATCGACTGAACGGCCCGGCATTCCCGGGCCGTTTTGCGTAAACGTTGAGCTACCGGAGGATAACGATGACGCAGGCCGTTCTCTCGCTTGACCAGGGCACAACCAGTTCTCGCGCCATCCTGTTCGGTCAGGATGGACGATCGCTGGGGACATCGTTTCAACCATTCCCCCAGATCTTCCCCCAACCCGGTTGGGTGGAGCATGACCCGGAGGTGATTTGGCAGAGCCAACTCGGTTCGGCTCAGACGGTGCTGTCCAGTGGTGCGGTTCGTGCCGACGAGGTTGTCGCTATCGGTGTGACGAATCAGCGTGAGACCACGATCATCTGGGATCGAGCAACGGGCGAACCGATCTACAACGCTATTGTCTGGCAGGATCGGCGTACCGCCGATTTCTGTGACGAGCTCAAGCGCGCTGGGCATGAAGAGATGGTGACCGGCAAGACGGGCCTGATCATCGATCCATATTTCTCTGCCACCAAGATCCGCTGGATTCTCGATCACGTCGATGGTGCCCGCGTGCGCGCCGAGCGCGGGGATCTGGCCTTTGGCACCGTCGATAGTTTTCTGATCTACCGCCTCACCGGCGGGAAGTCGCACGTGATCGACTACTCGAACGCGAGTCGCACCATGCTCTTCAATATCCATTCGCTGACATGGGATGAGGACATCCTTGCTCTGCTGGATATCCCGGCGGCGATCCTGCCAACGCCGATGGAGAGCAGCGCTCGGCTGGGAGAAACCGATCCACTGTGGTTTGGCCGTGCTATCCCGATTACCGGTGATGCCGGAGATCAGCAGGCGGCCAGTTTCGGTCAGACGCTCTTCACGGTTGGCATGGCCAAGCAAACCTACGGCACGGGCGGATTTCTGTTGATGAACATCGGTGAGGAACCAAAGATCAGCAGCCACGGCATGCTCACCACCGTCGCCTGGGGACTCAATGGCAAGGCAACCTACGCGTTTGAGGGTGCCGTGTTCATGGCTGGAGCTTCGGTGCAGTGGCTACGAGATCAGTTGCAGATCGTCGATTCCGCCCCTGAATCCGAGACCATAGCAACATCCATCGATTCCTCCGGTGAGGTCTACGTTGTCCCCGCATTTACCGGACTGGGTGCACCGTACTGGAATCCATACGCTCGCGCCTCCATCTTCGGCTTGACCCGTGGAACGGGGAGGGCGGAGATCATCCGGGCTACGCTTGAATCGGTTGCCTATCAGACCCGCGATGTGCTGGATGCGATGCAGCAGGATACCGGTATCCTGTTGCCAGAGTTGCGGGTCGATGGTGGCATGGTGGCCAACAACTTCCTCATGCAGTTCCAGGCGGATATCATCGGCAAACCGGTGCTGCGACCGGAGGTGCCAGAGACGACGGCGCTCGGTGCCGCCTATCTGGCGGGACTCGAGGTCGGTTTCTGGGATGACCTGGAGCAGATCACCGCGAACTGGCATCTGGATCGTCGCTTCGATCCGACGATGTCGGAAGCGGATCGTGCTGCCAGCTACAGGGGTTGGCAACGAGCCGTGAAAGCCGCGCTCGTTTGGGCGGATGATCACGACGTGGCCGCGCAATAGTGGCTTCAGTGCGCCGAATTGTGCTATCCTCACCAATCGAGGCCGCCTATGTGTGGTCCTGCTTTCATGCGCATCGGCATGGCAACAGTGCAGCCATGTGCTCAGACACCTTTGAGCGTCGCTGAAGCATTTCGGCTCTGTCAACTCCTCAATTGACAACCGATGGTGATAATCAGACGTTGTGCCGTGTTCGGCATTGTGGAGACGTATTTACTGTGATCAAACTGCGACTGCGCCGCATGGGCGCCAAGAAGCGCCCCTTCTACCGTATCGTTGCCGCGGAGCACAGCTCCCCGCGCGATGGTCGATTCATTGAGGTCATCGGCACCTACAATCCGCTCAGCGATCCCGCCGAAGTTACCCTCAAGGAAGGCCGGGCTGAGCACTGGCTCAGCGTTGGTGCCAAGCCAACTGAGACGGTTGAGTTCCTGCTGAAGAAGCAGGGTGTGATTCCGGCTGACAAGTATTACAACAAGAAGCCTGTACGCACGGCGGAAGCGGCCAAGTAATGGTTGAACCACGGGACGATTTCGAGAACGAGGACTTCGAAGACGTCGAGGGTGCTGACGAGCTTGGTTTCGATGCCCAGGCCGCGATCGATTCGTTCGAGAGCAGCGAGGGCGATATCACCGAGCAGCTTCGGGCCATGGTCGAGTGGATCATCATCCAGCTTGTCGATGAGACCGACGAGTTGGAAGTGACCGCCGATCAGCGTGGTTCCTCGGTACGTGTCCAGGTGACACTTCCGGAGGAAGACCTCGGTAAGGTCATCGGCCGTGGCGGCCGGATCGCCAAGTCCATCCGCACCATCCTCATGATCGTCGGATCCCGTGAACATATGCGAGTGAGCCTGGACATTGAAGGACGAAACTAACGCCACCTCGAATCCAGCAGCGGCGAACGGGGAGTCGGTTACCGACTCCCCGTCATCGCGACCAGTGCGCGTTTCCTCCAAAGCGCGAGCGCGTCGGCGACCGCCAACACTGCGGGAGACTCGCGGCCCCGAACCCACAACGCCCGTGGAGCAGGTGCGCCTGACGGTTGGTCGTGTGGGCGGATCGCACGGCGTCCGTGGTGAGATGCGGATGCACCTCCTCACCGATGAACCGGAGCACCTCAAAAAGATCAAGACCGTTTACCTTGGTGAACGCGATACACCGATCACACTGGAGAGCGTCCGTTTCACTGAAAAGGGCGCGCTGATAAAGCTGGAGGGGACCGATACACCGGAAGTTGCCGGTCGACTCAGCGGTCTCAGCGTCAAGATCAGCGGTGCCGATGCGAGACCGCTTCAACCCGGTGAATACTTCCTCTTCCAGTTGATTGGTCTGAAGGTGCGAGACGAGCAGGGAACAGAGTTGGGTGTGGTCACCGATCTGATCGAAACCGGTGCCCATGATGTGCTCGTCATCGGCGAACGCCCCGATTCTCCAGA
>JAMLHR010000064.1 GCA_023957015.1 Thermomicrobiales bacterium
TTTGGGGAGGTATGCGTGGGGCGATCACCTTGGCGGCCGCGCAAACGCTGCCCGTGGACGCACCACACCGATCATTGTTGATTCTCATCGCTTTCCTTGTCGCGGCAGTTTCGCTGGCGGTGCAGGGACTTACCCTCCCGAGAGTGGTGGCGGAGTATGCGCCCATCAGCGATCCGCAACGCATTCAGGAGCAGCGCGATCAGGTGATCCGCGAGATTCTGGGAGCCGGATTGCCTGAGGCTCAGCGCGAGGAATACATAGCGCAGTTGACGTCTACTCGCGCCTCGCAGGCCGATCTGGATCGACGTGAGCAGGCGCAGTACCAGCGTTTGCTCGAGCTTCGCGATTCCGGTAAATATGATTCCGAGGTACTCTCCGCCACACTCGCCGCACTCGATGCCCAGCAGATCGCTCGCCGCGCCCGTATCTGGGCGGAGGAAACTGCCTAGAGACGGTTACGCTCTGAGGCGGTAGCACCGCTTGGGAGCCTTCGTGGCACAACACTTGCCAAGCCTCCACCGGACTGTGGATGAGAATCGTTCCCATCCACACAAGGAAAGGAGCATCGTGGTATGAACATTCGCAAAACCTTGCTGTCCGGAGTGTTTGCAACATCTATCGCTCTCGGCGGGGCAAGCGCCCTCGCCCAGGTTTCCAGCCCGACCGTGGATGACGCTACAGCAATGGGAACACCCGTAACGGAGGAGTTGAAGCTGGAGAAATTGCCGATCGTTGACGCTCAGGGCAACGTCGTGGCGCATGTTGACGTCTGGGAGGACGAGAACGGCGAGGGCGTCTGGTTCTCGATTGCCACCTCCGGCGATTCCGGATTAGCCGAGGGCAAGTATGGCGTCCACATTCATGATGTTGGTGTCTGCGATTCCGATACCGCCTTCGAAGGCGCCGGTGGCCATTACAATCCGACCGGTGAAATGCACGGCGATATCAATGCCGATCCCAGCCATGCTGGCGATCTCGGCAATCTGGAAGTAGATGCCGATGGCAACTTCGAGCACGAGGTTCTGGCCGAGAAGCTCTCGCTGAAGAGTGATGAGCCGAACTCCTTGGCCGATGCCAATGGGAGCGCCATCATCATCCATGCGGCTGAGGACGATCTCGAGACCGATCCATCCGGTGATAGCGATGGTCGCTGGGCCTGTGGTGTGATCGTTGCCGATCCGGCCTCGATGGGTACACCGGCCGCCTCGCCGGTGACTGACCCGGTGGCAACACCTGCCAGCTAGGTAGCGTTATCACCAGAGGACATTGACGATCTGCCGTGGAGTCCCGTAGGATTCCCGGCAGATCGTTGTTATGCGCGAGGCTTGCACATGCAGTTCTATCTGAAAGCCACCATCGGTGCTTCACCAAGGAACGCCACGACATGGGAGCAGTGTGCCCAGATGCCGTGGCGAGCAATGATCTAGATCACGCCACAATCTGGAATCCGATCTCCCTTCGATGACTCATCGGAGGGCTTTTTGTGTATGAGGATGAATGACCATGGTTTTACTTCTCCAGGCAGCGAATATCACCTACGCGCACGGTGGCAACGAGCTTTTTCGGAACCTGCAGTTCTCGATTCAGACCGGCGATCGTTTCGCCCTGGTGGGCGAGAACGGCACCGGGAAGTCGACGCTGTTCCGGCTACTCACGCGCGAACTGTATCCGCAGGAAGGCGCGGTGACGCATGCCAACGGTGTCACCATTGGTTTCCTGCGGCAGGAGTCCGATTTGCCGGCGCACAAGACCGTGCGCGAGGTGCTGAGCGCCGCCATCGGCGATGCCGATGCGTTGGAGTTCGAGCTCCTGGAGATCGAGGAGCGGTTTAGCGAGCCGCTTTCGGACGAAGAGATGTCGGCGTTGCTTGATCGCCAGGCGCACCTGTTGGATCGACTCGATTCGGCGGCCGCCACGGATGTCACCGAGCAACTACAGGATGTGTTGGGCGAGTTGCGCATTCCCGATCATCGCTGGGATCAACCCATAGGCACGCTCTCCGGTGGTGAGCGCAAGCTGATCGATGTCGCCCAGTTCCTGTTGGAGCAACCGGATGTGTTGCTGTTGGACGAGCCGGATAACCACTTCGATACGGAGACGCGATCATGGCTCGAGCATTGGCTGACGACGCGCTTCACCGGCGCGCTCTGTATGATCAGCCACGATCGTTACATGATTGATCGGGTGGCCACCACCATCGTCGAGTTGGAGGATGGCAAGGTTCGCAGCTATCCCGGAAACTACAGCGCCTTCCAGCAACAGAAAAGGGCGCGGATCGAACGTGAGCTTGAGCTTCGCGAGCTAGCCGAACGTGAGTATCTCAAGATGAAGGTATCCTCCGAGGAACTCACTCAATGGGCTCGCCAGAATCCGAAGTTCGCCAGTCGGGCCGAGCAGGCGCGAAAACGTCTGGTGGAGGAGCGTGCTCGCCTGGACGCGCAACCCTGGCCGAAACTCCAGCGCAACACCGCCACGATCCAGTTCGACGCCGAACGTGGCTCCACCAATGTCGTTACAGGTAGTAATGTCAGCATTCGTTTTGGTGATCGGGTGGTGCTAAGGCCGTTCGATGTACTGGTGCGGCATGGCGAGCGTGTCGGTATCATCGGTCCGAATGGTGCTGGCAAAACCAGCCTGATGAAGTGCCTGACCGGCGATCTCGCTCCGACAAGCGGCAGCATCGGTATCGGTGCCAGTATCGTGATGGCCTGGTACGACCAATTGCACGGTACGTTGCATCCGAACGCCCAGCCGATTGAGTTGGTGCGCAAGGCAAAGGCGCTGAACGAACAGCAGGCGTTGAGCGCGTTGGTTGCGATGGGATTCGATCGTATCGATGCGATGAACTCGGTCAAGAACTTAAGTGGTGGTGAACAGGCACGCCTGCAAATCGCGTTGATGATGCTGAGCGGTGCCAACTTGCTGGTGTTGGATGAGCCGACAAACAACCTCGATCTCGCCAGTGTCGAGCAACTGGAGGATGCGCTGCTGGAATACGACGGCACCATCATCAGCATCTCGCATGATCGCTACTTCATGGACCGTGTCTGCACGCGCATTCTCGCGATCGAAGATGGTGTTGTACGCGACTACCCCGGCGGATATACCTATGCCATCGCGAATCCGGAGAAGGGGACACCGCTAACGCTTGGTCTCCGGCATCCTGCCGCTGTTGATGATTCACCGAAGAAGAAGCGTCGGTGAGAGTGCTGAGGTGTCCGTAGGGGCCGATCCGATCGCAATCGGTATCAGCCCGAATATCCTTGTTTCGAATATGTATGTAAGCCCCGACAGATTTTCCATCCTCCTTCGTCCAATATGCTAAGGAGACTGGAGGATGGATATTGCACTACCCGGATTCACACGCGTGACATCACCCGTTGAGGAGCACACGGCTCACGAGCCTGCGGCTACATCCCTCGCAGAGGCGATACCGCGCATCTACGGCTACTTCTACCCGCGTGTTGGCGGCGACCGAGCGTTGGCCGAGGATTTGACGCAGGATACGATGCTTTCGGCGGTGCGATCACCGAACACGCCAGAGCATCCTGAGGAGCAGGTCCGTTGGCTCTACGGCATTGCCCGTAATCGCCTCATCGATCACTACCGCAAACAGGGGCGAGAGCGGACCATATTTGGTGCTCGCCTTGATGTCGAAGATCCCGGTGAGCAGCCAGGTCTGCCTGACCTCAATCTCGAGTCGCTACCTGTGCGTCAGGAAGTGATCACGGTGCTGGGTGCGTTGAGCCCACGCTATCGGGCTGCGATTGTCCTCAAGTACCTCGATGGGCTGGATATCGAGTCCGTTGGTGCGGCGCTCTTCCTCTCCGAGTCCGCAACTCAGTCTCTTCTGGCGCGTGCCCGTAATGCCTTTCGATCGATTTGGATCGCCCGCAACGGAGATACACGATGAACCCCAAACACGATCATGACTTCACCCAGTTCCAGGGAGCCTTCGATCTCTCGCAGGTACCCGATCCTACCTTCGCGGAAACCTTGCGTCGACGTATGGCAGCCGAATGCGTGGATGCGCCAATGCAGCGGACTTCCATACTGACCTCGCCTCAGACGAGTCCGGGCAAGCCTCAGGAGAGGAGAGTCGCTACTATGCCCCCAGCTAGTCGACGCCCACTCTGGATCGCTGTTGCAGCCTTACTGGTTGTGGCGATCATCGGCGCATCCGTCTGGAGAGTTGGCGGATTGGTCGACGAAGGACAGTACGGCGCCGTTCCCGAGGTGGTCCTGCCTGTCGATGCCAGCGTGGTGCCGAAGCCTGATGTGGCGGTAACCTCACGCGATGTTCCCGGAACGGACGGCTTGTTTCTCTTCGAGAGTACAGATGATGCCGTTACGCTGATAGCCATACCCTCCACTGACACTGGTCCGAATATGGTCGCATGGGACTCGCAGGGCCAGGAGCAAATCTGGGAAATGCGTGTACCTGAACTACGACAGGTGATCACCCATGGCAGCACCAGATATGCCTTGAAAGCAGGAACAACCGACACGAGTCAGTGGGAATATGGTGTCCCCCCGACTGATCTTGCCGCATATGACGCGGAATCTGGTGCCGAGGTCTGGGTAACGACATTGCCAACGTCCAACAACATGTCGTACTGGGGATCAATGGCGGTATCTGAAGGTACGGTCGTTATTACCGGTACGCAGGCGATCATCGCGATTGATACCGATTCCGGTGCAGTAATTTGGCAGAGGCAGTTCAGCGATATCGGTATCGAGCGATACGGTGAGGTAAGTAGGCTCGATCCCGTGATCGTGAATGATCGGATCGCGCTGATTGAGGAATCAGGCACGCTTAGGGTTCTTGATATTGCCAGTGGCGAACTGGTCGCGGAATCTGCGGTGTTTGACGTTAGCGGTGCAAACGTCGTGAGTTTCGCTCGTGCGTTTGCGTCGCCGTATGGCTTGTTGACGATGATCGTCTATGCAACGGGCGGGCAATCGTATACGGATTTCGTCCTTCTCGACGATTCACTGACCACCACGGTCTGGTCACGTCAGGTGAAAGGCTTTAGCGTCGTTGATGTCTCTCAACAAGGCGACATCGCCATCGTAAAGCGCACATACAAGAGCTACCCGGGTTTCCTCAAAGTGATCGGTCTTCGATCGCATACGAACATGAACGTGATCTGGGTAGATGGCAGTTCCGGCAAAGACATCCTCTCAACCGAATCGACTACCGTCTCAGACTCGCACGCGATCAGCGTAACCACGAACGGTACCTATGCCTGCTTTACCGCCGAAGAGACGGTCTGTGTAGATCGTAACGGTACGATGTACCTTATCGACGTCGTCCTGGATAGCCGACTTGCCATATACACGGACATGTATACCGCCATCTCCGGAAATACGTTATGGGTTCAGACGGAGCACGGCGTGAAGGTGTTCGATCTGCCCTAACACCCATCAGGAGCATCTAAGTCCGGACGGATCAGGCTGATCGAGTCATTCTTCCACGATCCGTCCGGTTTCCACCTGGTAGGTATGCTCGCTACCGATCCAGGAGGCACCATCGGTATAGTGCTCCTTCTTCCAGATCGGCACGATCTCCTTGATCTGGCTGATCGCCCAGGATGACGCCGCATAGGCGTCATCCCTGTGGTCACTGCTGCAGGCAATGACCACGCTGGCATCACCGGGGTAGAGATGTCCGAAGCGGTGCGCGATCGCGATGCGCACCGCAGGCCATTGTTCCTCCACCTCCGCGCCGACCTGGGCCAGCATCTTTGTTGCCGCTGGTGGATAGGCCTCATACTCCAGCGACACCACTTCTCGACCGCGCGCGTGATTGCGTACCGAGCCGATGAAGGTCACCAATGCTCCCGCGTCATCGCCTGCCACCAACGCCTCGATCGCACGGGGATCGAGTACCTCCTCGGTGCAAACGAAGCGCGGATCACCACCGCTGACCGGCGGAATCAACGCCACTTCATCGCCATCCTCCAGGACTTGATCTGCTTCGGTATACGCCTCGTTGACCATCACCAACGTTGAGTTCCTCATTGATTCCAGCACGGGATAGCGTTCGGTGATCAGCGAGAATACATCTCCCGCCGTGGTGCCGGTAGGCACCACAAGTTGCTCGCTGGATGCACCGATATGCTCGCGGAACATCGCGAAATAGAGTAGATGAATGGTGATGGTGTTTGGCATTGTTCCCACGTAGGCCCGCATTTTATATGCGGGCAACCCGCGCATTTGCGCGGGGTATGTCAGCCCGTGCCTGAAGCACGGGCCTACGGTGTATAGACGATTACAAATACTTCTCGAACCATTCGAGTGTACGCCGCAAGCGTTCGACGCGATGCTTCGGTTTACCGTTGCGACCGAGACCATGCGATTCGTCGGGGAAGCGCACGAACTCGACCGTGCGCCCCAACGATTTCAGTGCCATATACCACTGTTCGGCCTGCTCCATCGGACAGCGGTAATCCTCCTCACTGTGGATGATCAGGCAGGGTGCCGTCACGTTCTGGACATATGCCAGTGGTGATGCCTCCCAGAATCCCGTCGGGTTCTCCCACGGTGTGCCGAGGTCCTTGTCGAAACCAACCAGACTGATATCGTCGGTGCCGTACATGCTGGCCATATTGCTGATGGAGCGATCGGTAACTGCGGCGCGGAAACGATCGGTGTGGCCCAGGAGCCAGTTGGTGCTAAAGCCACCGTAACTACCGCCGGTGACGCCCAGCCGATTCGGATCGAGTCCACCCATGGAGATGGCGTAATCCAGAGCGGCCATGAAATCCGGCATGTCCGCAAATCCCCAGCGTCCCTGCACCGCTTTGCCGAAGGCATTGGTGCGCCCGGTACTACCGCGCGGATTCGTGAATACCAGCGCGGAGCCACGGGCAACGAACATCTGGAGTTCATGGAAAAACGCCGGGCTGAACTGGGCATGGGGGCCGCCGTGGATATTGAGCACCACGGGCACGGGGTTATCGCTCTTCCAGGTATTGTCGCGCGGTCGAATCAACCATCCCTGCACGATCTCTTCGCCGCTCCGGAACCAGAATTCCTCCGGCTGCGGTATGTAAACCTCTCTGACCCAGGCATCGTTGTGATGCGTCAGACGGGTTTCACCTTTGGCGGTGATACGACTCAACTCCATCGGCCGCGCCGGTTGGGCACTGGCAATCACCAGGTCTTCACCCTGGTGCTGAAATGCCTTGATGTGGCGATCGGAAGGCGTCAGGTTGATTGATTTCTTGCCATTGATGGGGAAGCGGACAACATGGGTGTCACCGCAATCCGAGACGATGGCATCGACCGCCAAAGAATCACTGGTCCAAATCAGCGTGTCGCCTGGCGAACCGGCGGGGCCACTCATACCGGTGTCACCGATGGTGCGGTTCAGTTTGCGATCCAGCCTTCTGATGGCACCACCAATAGACGGGATAACGTAGAGACCCTCGTTGACATTCTCGGCGTAGGCATCGGGCTCGCCGATAAACGCCAGCAGCTTGCTATTGGGCGAGTAGGTGGGTGCATGCCAGGCCCCCTTGCCATCCGTAAGTCGCCTCTTCTGCCGACTGTAGATATCGATCGTCCAGATATCGCGCTCGCGGCGGACATCCCAATCGACATTGAGATTGGCGACAAACGCGATCTCATATCCATTTGGAGAGAACGCTATCTGGGTATGGTTGAAGGCACCCTCAGTCAACTGTTCATGATCGCCACCGGTGGCCTTGACGAGGCAGATCTGGCTGGCGGCGTCGTCAATGAACCCCATACCGTCGAACTTGTAATAGGCGGAGTTGATTACCTTGACGTCGCTTTCCCCTCGCTTTTTGGGAGCGATACGACTGGTGAAGGCGATCTTGCTGCCATCCGGACTCCAGATGAACTGGCCGACACCCGATTCGAGGGTGGTGATCTGGACTGCTTCGCCACCGTCGATCGGCAGGACAAAGAGTTGGTTCTTCTCGCCGCGATTGGAGGTAAAGGCGATCTTGCTCCCATCCGGACTCCAGGCCGGCGAGACGTCGCGGAAGCCTCCGCTTGTCAGCTTGCGGGGCTTGTGATCCTCTTCAATGAGCCAGAGCGTGCTGCAGTACTCGTCGCTCTCCTTGTCGATGCTCAGCACCTCGTAGACGATCTTGCTCCCATCCGGCGAAACTCGCGGATTCCCCGGAAGTTCCCAGACATAGAGATCCTCGATCGTCATATCCCTGCCGTCTTTGCGTGCTTTTTCGAGGGCAGCCCTCGGCGCCCTATCGATCCACTTGGGCGTTGGACGGGAGATGATCGCTGACTTCTTTTTCTTGGCCATGGTTTTGTCCAATGCGATTACAGTTCGCGCCATTGCATAATCGTACCTGAGATTGCGATTGAAGTCAGAGGTTAATGGTCGGCGGTGTAATCACGAGTGCGTCCACGGACTCGCTTGCCCCGTTTTGGGACGACTCCTGACGGTCTGATTATCGGTCGGAATGCGTGATCACGACCCCGATAACTCTCTGTGCTCGAAGGCGATAATCGCCGCCACGACGCAGATAATCGAGATTGCGATACTCGAAATCGTCGGCCAGACGATGGATGCTCCTGAATCCGTAACCGCGTTCCCCAGGAGAGGCAGCAAGCCAACGGGTGTCCATTCTCGAGCTAATGGCCAGAAGGTGAGACCGGAGATGCCGAGATAGACGGCGATGGATGCACCGGCCGCGCCGAGCGTGCTGCTTATCGCGCTTGATGCCAGTGTGGTGATGGCGACGAGTAGTGCGACGAGGGGCGCCGCCACCGCAGTGATGCGTAAGGTGGGCGCAAATGCGATATCGGGGAAGAGGGGGAGTCCAGCGGCCCAGGTGATGAGTGTACCCACGGCGATGACGATGATACCGACAACGGTTTGGACCACGTACTTAATCACAACAATTCGTTGACGGCTGTACCCTCCGGCAACGATCGGGATAATGGTGCCAGTGGCACATTCGCCAGCAATGGCTCCTGCTGCAATCACGATCAGCAGAAATGGCACGATCTGCTGCAGGTTGCCAACCCATTGATGGTAGACATCCTGCCAGACTGCCTCGGGGAGCGGTTCGCTCTGCATACCAAGCGCGGCGCTCAGTATTTCAGGAGCGAAATAAGCCAATACAGGCCCCGTGAGGGCCAGGAATATGACCGGAATAACGAGCAGGCGCATACGCCATGTGTACCAGTACTCCTGTAACTCTTTCCGGAGGAATGTCTGATCGGCGCTCATGATGTGCCTCGCGTGAGTGCGACAAATGCGTCCTCTAGCGAGGGTTCGACGTTCGCAAAACGAGCGATGCCGCACTCCAGGTCTGTCGCGATTCGAGGTAGCTGGAACATCGCCAGCTCAGCGTTGATGGTCCTTATCTCGACTGTTGTTCCCTTCACCTCGACACCATTGGCCCAGGATTGTTGATCAACAACCGATGCAAAGGTCGACGGATCCCCGAGAATCTCGATCTCGAGATGAGGCGTGATCCCGGCTGTTACGCGAATTTGGGCCAGCGTACCGTTGGCGATCAGGTGGGCACGATGCAGGATTGCGAACTGATCTGCGACGCGCTCGACGTCTTCGAGGATGTGGCTGCTGAACAGAATCGTCGTGCGGCCTCGTAGCTCCATCATCAGGTTGAGGACATCGAGGCGGCCAATCGGATCTAGCGCCGAGGTCGGTTCATCCAGCACCAGCAGATCGGGGGCAGTTACGAGTGCCTGGGCGATACCTAGCCGCTGTTTCATGCCGCGGGAGTACCCGCCAATCGGTGTCTTGATATCGGTGAGGTTGGCCAGGTGGAGCAGCGCATCAATGCGGGAGCGTTGTTCGGTTTTCGGTCCGCCGTGCACTCCAGCAACGAACTCGAGGTATTGGCGTGCGGTCATCCAGCCGTAAAACCCTGGTACGTCCGGTAGGAAGCTGACGCGCTTGTGTCCGGCGCCGCCGAAAAGTGATACCGATCCGGATGATGCTCGAATCAGACCGAGCAGAATCCTGATGGCCGTCGATTTCCCGGCCCCGTTTTGACCGACGAGTCCGAAGATGGCGCCTTCCGGGACGCTGAGCGAGAGATCGTCCAGCGCCACGGTTGTTTTGTATCGCTTGCTGACACTGTTGAACTCAGCTGCGATCACTGCTCCTCGTCCCTCACGTAGAGCAGGTCAGCGATGCTGTCGTTGCTGGTGGTTATTGCCTTCGGTTCGGATGCCGGAGCAGGAGATCGACCAACCGCCAGGAAGATCGATGGACCGAGAGGTTGAGTGATGAGAATGATCACGAGCCATACCCACTTCGGCAGCGTCTGAAACCGGTTGGCCGGTGTGCGCCACCAGATAGTCAATGCCCATGCCAGCAAAATGAGTAAGGGAATGATGGCGAACGCGATTGCCGTTTGCGCTTGTGGAGAAAGCGACGTGAGGTCTGAGAGTCTATTCATGTGTATCTTTCTGCGTTCGCCAGAGTTGCTTCAGGCCCGCTCGCACCGGTAGCAAAAGCTGGAGAAAGAGAACGACTCCAGCCAGGATCGTAGTGGACCCATTGGTCTTCCTGGAGTTGCGTTGCAACGTTGTGCCGACGGCGAGCGTGACGGCCCCACTGGCAATGGCGTTGCGAACCAATGCATCCTCCGTGCGTGGGACTGCGCGTTGACTCCAGATTGTCGGGAGAATGGCAAGCAAGGCGTTACCAAAGGACGAACGCCCTCGCAGTGTCTGGCAGGCCGCGATCACGCTGAGCACGACCGGGTAGCCGGTCGAACAGCGCCATATCGTCGGCGGAATCGCCCGGACTGCCTCATCATCATAGTCATCGGGCCGCAGGAGACCGAGCTTGACCGCGATCGCACCCAGGTTAATGTCCCAGCCGATACCGAAGATCTTGCTGGTGAAGATGCGCGGATTGGTGGGATCCCAGAGGCGCGACCGCACGGCAGAATTGGTGAGTCCACGAAAGTCGACGGTGACGGGTCCGAGATGTGCCTGAGGCTCATCGGTGGTCTTCTCGGATACGAATGCGTTTCTGGCGGCGTTGGCATAGTCCGCAGGATCACCAAGGACATCGTGGATATTGTCGTCACCGACTTCGCGAATCACCTCCCGGGCGTCCCGAAGCACCAGTTCGCGCACGGTTGGGGAGAGAATCATCAACTCCGATTCGAGTGAGCGGATCCAGGTATCCGATGTCACTGGCTGCCTCCTTCCAGAATGCTATTCATCGCTGCCGATAACCCTCGCCAGTTGTCCACCAACTCGACAAAGGTTCGTCGACCGAGGTCTGTCAGGTGGTAATACTTCCGCGGCGGACCACTCGGAGACTCCTCCCATGTCGTTGTGACGAGTTCCTGCTTCTTCAGGCGGGTAAGCAACGGATAGACAGTACCGCCGGAGGCATCAAGCCCCTGAAACGAACCGAGAATGCTAACGATTTCCCCGCCATATCTGGGAGATGATTGCAGCAGGGACAGGATTGCCAGATCGATCGTTCCCTTGCGAAGCTGTGTGATATGGTCGGTTCCTGCCATGTTTCTGGTTCCGAATCCTGACATTTGCGATGCCGACTACTATGTACTGCATAGTAGTCGGCATCGACCAGACCGTCAAGCACTGTATTCATGAGTGCGTTGGTTAGTTCAATGGAGTAGGTGGACTGATGAGCAGGGCGGCTACTCGTTCACCTGCTTCATATGTTGACTCTCTCGGTGGGATGATGAGGTAAGCGTTCGCATCAATATAGGATGCCAGACGCGATGATCGCTGGTGACCGTTCGGACGGCCAATCAACTGGCCATTGTCGTCAACCTCAACGATCCCGCGTTGATACTCGACCCGATCACTCGGTTCCGCAGATGCGGCCAGCGTCACGCCTACCTGCGGTAACCCAATCTGGCTGGCACCGATCATACGGTGAATCGCTGGTCGCACGAACACATCGAACGTCGCCAGGGCCGAGACGGGGTTGCCAGGCAGTCCGAAGATCACACTTGTGCCGCAGGTGGCGAAGGTGAGTGGCTTCCCCGGTTTCATGAACAGGCGGCGGAAATGCAGGTCGATATCTGTCGCCTCATACAGTATCGCCTTGATGTAGTCCCGCTCACCCATGCTGACGCCGCCCGAGGTGAGGATAACGTCATCCTGTTCCAGGCGCTCCCGCAGAAGCCTCTCCAGGGCATCGCGATCATCCGGTGCGATCCCGATCCAGCTGATCTCGACCGGCTCGTTGGCGAGCGTGGCCGCCAGCGCGAACCGGTTGGCATCGCGAATTTGGCCGGGATCGGGATGCTGATCTGGCTCGACCAGCTCATCTCCGGTGCTGAGGATGGTGATCCGCGGT
>JAMLHR010000065.1 GCA_023957015.1 Thermomicrobiales bacterium
GCATGTCGCCTTCGTCCAACTCGAAATCCAGAATGTCGAAATTCTCGGCGATGCGTTCCTTACGCACGGATTTTGGAATAGCGACTACCCCGCGTTGCAGGTTCCAACGTAGTACCACCTGGCCGATACTTTTGCCGTGCTTCTCGGCGATTGCTGCGAGGGTTTCATTACCGAAGAGGTTCTCCTTCCCTTCGGCGAATGGTGCCCAGCCCTGGTGAACCACACCTTCCGCGACCATGAGCTCCTGAGCAGCCTGCTGTTGATGGAATGGATGTGTCTCAATTTGATTCACCATCGGCTTGATGCGGTTGTTGAGCATGAGATCGGTCAGCCGGGCAGGGGAGAAGTTGGAGACGCCGATCGCGCGCACCTTGCCCGCTTCATACAGCTCTTCCAGCGCTCGCCAGGCACCATAGATATCGCCATACGGCTGGTGAATGAGGTAGAGATCGAGATAATCGAGTCCCAGTTTATCCAATGATTTCTGGTAACCCGCCATGGTTCCCTCATACGAAGCATCTGTCACCCACAGTTTGCTCGTGATGAAAAGTTCCTTTCGCGGAACGTCGACTCGAGCGATGGCGCGACCAACTGCGCGCTCGTTCATATAGGACGTCGCGGTATCGATCAGACGATATCCGATCTCGATCGCGTCCACCACGCTCTGCTCAGCTTGCTCATCGGTCATCTGGAAGACACCGAAACCCAGCAGGGGGATCTCGATGCCATTGTGCAGCGATGTTGTTGGTACCTGGTTCATGTGATGTGCTCCTTATCGTTATGGGCGAATGGCCATGACTGGAGCCTACGAAGTTGAAGCGCTTCAAGTCAATGGTCATGTTCCGCAATTCCAGGAGGTCCGGTTGTCACACTTCATGGGCCAGAAAATGGGTAATTCTACTGATGCGAGGTACTTCTTCGAGGGTCAGAATAAGGTTGCGCCAACCTGACGCCGAATTACCCAGAAAGGGAGGGTTGTGATGACCGATTCTCGCCGGCAGCCGTTTCATACCGGTGGGGATAGCGTTGGCGATCCCGGAATCGTGCCTGTCGATAATGGTGTTTGCACTTGTCAGCATCACCTTCGTCTTTCCCGCCGTGATCTTCTTCGGAGTGTGGCTGGCCTCGCTGTGGGAGGAGCGGCATCGCTTACCGCCGTCGATCGCGTGACCGAGCGATATCTCCAGGCCGATTCGCACTCCGGACTGCTCAACACCGTGACAGCCCAGGGAGATGAACCGCTCCAGTTCGGTCAACAAATTGTTACAGGGGGAGATACACCACTAGGTGGTCTGGTGAACCTCGATATCTGGCCGGATGGGCGCTATCACCTCAAGTTTCACATGCATTCCAGCAGCATCCTGGGCAACTTCGACTATACCCTGCGTGCCTATCTGAATGCGCCAGATTTCCCAACACTCTTCTTGTTGCACAGTGGCCATGTCAGCGGCGTAGATGACTCCGATCACGAGGAGGATGGGTTCAATGCGCTCATCCCGCTGTACTGGGATCAATTGGTGGCCGGTGGTTCTTTCAATGTAGGTAAGGACTACGAGTGGGGAGGCATCGTTGGTGGCATCCTCAGCATCCCCGAGTTCCTCTCGGATCTGCTCGGATTCGGTGTTGATGTGATTGCCAGTGGGTTAGGCGTGATCATTGGCGGCACATTGGAGGCGAGTTCCGCACTTGGTGTTCATCTTGGTCCCGGTGGCACGCTTGGGGTCCTTGGTGGTGTCGGCGTGTTTGCGGTGAGCACGGGACTTGGGTTACCGCTCGGCGCCTCGCTGATCCTGGCGACCGGGGCCGGTATCGGCATCGGTGCGTTGGCTGAGTCCATGATCGAATCGCGGCCGCTAAATGAGGCGGAGATCGCGCTGGCGTACTCCGTGTTTGGTGACACGATCCCGTACGAGAAGGTGGTGCTTACCAATCTGAATGGTATGAGCAACCGGGCGTTCACGGTACCCGGCGCTGATGGCAAGACGTATATCAACCTCGGTTCGAAATACGCTGATCCGATTGGTGCAGTTGACGATACCTATCCCGTCCGCGGTGAATTGCTCATTCACGAGTTGACACATGCCTGGCAGGTTGAGCAACGCACATTTGTTGCCGGGTACATGTGCAGCGCCCTGGTCGATCAGGCTCATAACTCGCTCTTTGGTAGTGCCTACAAATATGGGGACGCTGGTCCGGATTGGGATGGTGAGTTCAGCATTGAGCAGCAGGCGTCTGTTGTCGATAACTGGTTCGCGGCCACCTACAACAGCCAGTTTTATCGGCCAATGGACCAGGGTAGCCCGTATTATCGCTACATCTGGGACAATCTCCTCCGCAAGAACGCGCCGCTGACGGCACCGGGGAATCTGCGGTCGGCATCTGGCATGGCGATCTCTCCACATTACTGGGAGATCGACGTCTGTTACGTCGGCGCTGATGGCAATGTCTATGAGAGCTACTGGCAGGATCCGAATAGCTGGACGGGTCCAGTTGGCGTCGCCAACCCAGGTACGGCGGCAAATGCTGGCGTAGCCATGGCTACCCGGATCGAGACACTGGAGATGCTCTGGCCTGGACCGGATGGCGCGGTCTGGTACCAGTACTACAACGGTGGCATTGGCAGTCCGGAAAAAATTGCGGGCGCGGGTAGCGCGATCGTGGCATCTCCCAACGGATTCGCACAGGCGGTTTCCGTTACATGTAAGACGACCTGGCACATGGATGTCTTCTATGTCGCACCGGACGGTTCCGTCTTCACGTCCTGGTGGGAGGGTGCATGGTCGACCCCGGTAGCGATCACCGCTCCGGGTGTGGCAGCAGGTGCGATTGCATCAATCGCGCGCAAACCGGATCACGTTGATGTTTTCTGGGTTGCGCCCGATGGCAGTGTCCTGCTGTCCTGGTGGGAACAGGGCACTGGTTGGTCTGCTCCGTATGGTATCGCTGGGCCGGGCAGCGCGATCCCGACAACGCTTGGTGTCTGTAGCAAGGTTCCGGAGCATATCGATGTCTTCTGGGTTGCACCCGATGGTTCGATTGGATCGAACTGGTGGAATCCCGATGGTTGGCATGCACCATTCGCGGTGACGGGTCCGGGCATTGCCGCTGGTGGTCTCTCGGCGTTCGCACGTACACCTGAGCACGTCGATGTCTACTATGTCACCCCAGACGGTGCCATCGGCAACTCGTGGTGGGAGCAGGGTGGGACCGGCTGGAGTCCGGCAACCAACATCTCCGCTTACGGCGTGGCTAGCCCGGGATCGTCGATCCGGGCGCTCGGACGAACACCGCATCTCGCTGATGTCTTCTGGATAGGACCGGATGGATCGGTGCGTTCAAACTGGTTTGACGGTGCCAGTTGGCGCGGCGAGTTTACGTTAGCCGGGGCTGGTTCCGCCATCGTGCCACCAACACCCGGTGCCGAAGTTGTTCCCGAAGCTATGGAGGCGATTGTCGAAGAAGCTCCAGTTCTTGACGTCGATGACGCGCCACTGGATTCAGATGGTGATGGGCTTACCGATGACCAAGAGACCACGATGTACGGTACCGACCCCGTCGATCCGGATACCGATGGCGACGGTGTGAGCGATGGTCAGGAAGTGTCAGATGGCACGAATCCGCTTGACCCGAATGAGTATCTCGAACCCAATCGCCTGGACACGGATATGGATGGTCTCTACGACGATGATGAGACCGATGTGTACCACACGGATCCTTTCTTGTGGGATACGGATGGCGATGGTGTGGATGATGGTCAGGAGGTCTTCGATGGCACGAACCCGCTCGATCCAGCCGACTTCATCCTATCCGGATAATCCTGGTTTCTTCCTGCCTTTCATGGCGGGAGCGTACTGATGCAAAAGGAGGTTCACCATGACCGATGACAATACGAGAGTTGGTGAGAATGGGCGTCTCAATCCCGTGAACGACGACAGTGATCTGTTCACACCCCCCAAGGGAGCCGTACTCATTGGAGTCGGAAAAGCGGGAGTGGACGCAACGCTGGGTGTGAAGCTCATCCCCGTCGGTAGCTCGAGTACGGTTAGCTCGGGGCATTCCTCGTTTGACACCGTCTCAATTAACCTGAATCCTCCGCTCTATCTGACTGCCCGGGATCGTCGCGAGGCGGCGATCCAGAAGAAGTACGAGGAGTCGGGTGCGGACATCATGCTTGGTGAGGCGGTCGAAGAGAAGGTAGGAGCGTATCGCTTCTATCGTCGGGCCGCAATCGTCTATAACCGGCGGAAGGAACGAGCCTATCTGGTGCGCGATGCGATCTTCGATAAGTGGAAGGCGTTGGGTGGACTGGAGTGGGGTATACCGTCCAGTGACGAGGATTACGTCGGTGATGGTCGTGGGCGCGTTTGCCAGTTCGATGATGGTGACGAGCGTATGTCCATCTACTGGATCCTGAACCTCGGCGCACATGAGGTGCACGGCGCTATCCGGAGATGTTGGCGCGAGTATGGGAGTCACAGTAGTTGGCTCGGATATCCAATCACGGATGAGGAGGATTTCCCCGAGGGTGGGAAGGTGAGTCAGTTTGAGCACGGTGGTATCTACTGGTGGCCGGATACCGGCGCGGTTCCCCTGGGTGACGTTGCCGTGCAGTACACCGGATTCCATTGCTTCGGCGAAACCGACTGGGATGGCGGTTCGAGTTCCGATGAACCGTATTTCGTGTTAACCCCGGCTGGGGCGAATGGCACCACGAATCATCGCACCAGGATCTATGACGATGTCGATGCTGGTGAGCAGCGCGTCGATCCGTTTGAGATTTATCGCGGCAAACCGTTTGGCGTCAGTGTTGGAGTGGTCACGATGGAACACGATAACGGCGATGCTGATGTCGTGAGGAACATCATCGCGAATCTCAGCAATGGCGTGTATTCGTTGGCCTCAGCCGGGGCGGGTGCGAACCCTGTCAACGGAGCGTGGACGGCCGATCTGCTGGAGTACTGGCTCACCCGGTTTATTCCGGCGCTTGGTCAACTGCTGGATAGCGCCATTGACTGGGGCGACGATGTGATCGGTGGCTACGTGCTGATGCTGAACGCTCGCGATATGGTGCTTCTGGCTGCGCAGGCATCTCCGGGTACCTATGGAGCCATTCCGTACAAGCTTGAGACCGGACTTATGTCCGGCCATGGTGCCTCATACAAAGTGTTCTTCAATGTGGTGGAGGCGTAAACACTCTCACCGTGTGTTACTGTCGAACCCGAATGAGCCGCTCAATAACCATCATGAGTCCGCCGAACGATGGTAGTGGTCATATGCCGGTTTTGGTTGGTACTTGAGTCCTTTGTCTGGAAGCGCTGCATCGTGATACGCTCCGGCTAAGGGAGGACAGAAGTGGATACAGGGAGGCAAGACAGAGTAGTTGGCAGTCTTATGGGACTGGCGATTGGTGATGCGCTCGGAACCACGCTGGAGTTTCAAAAGCGTGATGCGCTGCCGCGGGTGAATGACATCGTTGGCGGTGGTCCATTCTCCCTACAACCTGGTCAATGGACGGACGATACGTCTATGACCCTCTGCATCGCTGCTAGCTTGGTTGAGACGGGTGCCTATGATCCAAAGGATCAACTCAAGCGCTTTATTCGATGGCGCGACAAGGGGTACATGAGTAGCAATGGGTATTGCTTCGATATCGGCACGCAAACCATAAACAGCCTGGTGGATTTCGAATACACCGGCAAGGCTTATCGCGAAGACAAGCCTACGAGTGGTTCCGGTAATGGCTCGTTGATGCGGCTGGCTCCTATCCCCTTGGCGTTCAGTAATGACCTCAAGAAAGCTGGTGAGCTGTCTGCCGATAGCTCTCGCACCACCCATCCCTCCCGAGATTGTCTCGATTCATGTTTTGCGTATGGCCAACTCATTGCGGGGGCAGCAAACGGGGCAACCAAAGAGGCGATGCTCGATCTCGCCTCGGAGCTGTCGAACCAGGTGGAAGCGCCGAAAGTGGTGGAGGTTCTGGCAGGAGGCTACCGTACCAAAAGTCGCACCGAAATCCGTTCGTCGGGCTATGTCGTGGAAAGCATGGAAGCAGCGTTGTGGGCGTTTGACCAGAGCGATGACTTTGAACAAGGTGCCATATTGGCTGCGAATCTGGCCCACGATGCAGACACCGTGGCTGCTATCTATGGACAGTTGGCGGGTGCCCATTATGGCAAATCCGGAATACCAAGCCACTGGCTGGAGGCGGTTTATGCGGCCGATCTGATTGAGAAGCTTGGGTTACAGATAGCCGCGAGGGTTGGGAAGTTTCGAGTAAAAAAGCCAAAGTAACGAGGTGAGCAAATCTTCAGATACAGATGATCACACAGGATGGAACGGCCCGGATGAGCGCAAAAAAAAGCGCTCATCCGGCCGCAAAAAAGCCTCTACGCCCGAATCCAGGCGGTTGATTCTCCCGCAAGCATGTCGCCGACCAACGGACTGCTGGTCATCAGGACTTCACCTGCTGGCAACGCGATCGGGTTGCCGGTGAAGTTCGTGATCACTTGCCATCCGCCTGGACGCGCGAAGTGAAGAACACCCTCAGGTGCGTCCAGCCATTCCAGTTGCTCGGCACCCTGCAACTCCGCCCGCAGTGACAAAGCCTTGCGGTAGAGATTGAGAGTGGAGTCCTTGTCGTCATCTTCAACACTCACCGCGTAGTCTGCGAACCAGGCGGGTTGCGGCAGGTGAGTACCATCGCTACCGAACCCGAACGAGGTGCCGGTAGGCTCCCACGGCAGAGGCACCCGGCAGCCATCGCGACCGATTTCTGAACCGTTGGTGCGGAAGAAGATGGGATCCTGGCGCTGATCAGCTGGAATGTCACCAACCTCATGCAAGCCCAACTCCTCGCCCTGATAGATATAGGCAGAACCCGGCAATCCCAGCATCAACAGGGTTGCGGCTGTGCCCCGGCGAAGACCGCCGGCAACATCAATCTCGTCTGGCAACCCGCCATTCTTCAACCACTCTGCGCCGATACGGAAGGACGAGCCAGCCTGGGCATATTCCGGCAAACCATACCGGGTTGGATGCCGAACTACATCGTGATTGGAGAACACCCACGTCGATGACGCTCCCGTCTCCGCGGATAGCGTCAGATTCGCTGCGATGATTGCCTTGAAGCTATCAGCATCAAAACGGGAGCGGAGGAGATCGAAGTTGAACGCTTGTCCCAGTTCCTCGGTGGATGCATACGGTGCCAGCCGATGCGAGGGAATCCAGGCCTCGGCTACCGCCATTCTCGGTGGATCATACTCGTTGAACACCTGCCGCCATTCACGGTAGATATCGTGCACCTCATCGCGATCGAAGATTGGGTGCAGTCCATCGTGGAACAGACTCTGGCCCAGACGATCGAGGTCAACCAGGCCATCATAGGCGGGATCCAGGTTTTTCTTGAGCATAGAGGCCACGTCAACCCGGAATCCGTCCACCCCACGATCCGACCAGAATCGCAATGTCTTCAGGAAATCTTCCTGAACCTCGCGATTGTCCCAGTTGAAATCCGGTTGCTCTGTGGCGAAGTAATGAAAATACCACTGGCCTGGCGAACCATCCGGTTCGGTGATTTGCTGCCAGGCGGATCCGCCGAAAACAGACGTCCAGGTATTCGGTGGAAGTTCACCGTTTTTGCCCTTGCCATCGCGGAAGATATAGCGATTGCGTGCCTCTGAACCCTTTGGCGACACGATTGCTTCCTGAAACCATGCGTGCAGATTGGAGGAGTGGTTGGGTACGATATCAACTATGACGCGGATACCAGCGTCGTGGAGTTCTGCCACGAGTACATCAAACTCCGCCAGCGTGCCGATGCGGGGATCAATATTGCGATAGTCGTCGACATCGTAGCCACCATCTGCCAACGCCGATGGATAAAACGGACTCAACCACACCGCATTAATTCCCAATGAGGCGAGATAGAGGACGCGACTGATGATGCCTACGAGATCACCAATACCATCGCCGTTGCCATCCGCAAACGACCTCGGATAGATCTGATACACCGCCGCCTGTCGCCACCAAAGTGGATCGTTGGTCAGAATGGTTGATCGGATGGATTCTCCTGTGGTCATGGGGCCTCCTTTTCGTGTCACACAATACTGACTTTCAAGTGTAGGTCAGATTGAGTATCAATGCCAGAGGGGAGAATCTGACAATCCCAATTGCGGATGTGTTCAACTGACCTTGCGGTCTATCGATGATGATTATCTCGTAACCAAAAAGATAGAGAGTGAATTGATGTCCGGTCAGGGGGCGTCATACAAGGCGTACTTCATGATCGACGCCGTAAACTGAGAGGGGTGGAAGGATAGCGCTGAGTTGCGCCACCCCTTTGAACGCTTGCCGCAGATAGGTTCGTTGGTAACAGGTGTGACAACGCTTCTCGATGTGATTACCGCTATTGCTCCGCAGATCGCCGATTCTCCCCACATCCATGCGATGTGGTTGGAGGGCTCCTGGGCGACTGGCGAGAACAACGGCGATTCGGATATCGATGTCTGGATCGATGTCGACGAAGGCACATTCGATCTGTGTATCGAGGTCTTTCGCCGCGCGCTGGAGACGGTCCGCGAGGTCGATTGGGAGCGTTCTCGTGGTGTTTACTCGCTGAATCCGCGTCTGCAGAAGCAGACGTTTCATCTCGCGGGATTCCCTCAACCGCAATGCATTGAGCTTGATCTCCAGGAGCACAGCCGCGGATTCGTTTTCAGTCGTGATGAGCATGTGATCATGGCGATCTTCGACAAAAGTAACACGATCATCTGGGATCGCTGACCCGCGCACTCGGTAGCACCCGCTTCCCGCAAGTAGGCGATTGCTGGAGATCGCCGATAGCATCCAGGATCTGCCTACCAGTGCTGCCTCAACGGAGATCGACTTCAGCTGGACGCCTGCTCGCCGGCGAGATGCTCTTGCCAGTAGTGGTTGGTTTTGGCTGCGACGGTGATGACGTTGCGAATCTCCTTATCCAGCCGAAAGCCTGGACCAGCCGGGAACCAGAGAATATTGTCTTCGCGCCGAACCGTAACGTTCTCCACCACGATTGCGCGAAGCATCCAGATCGCCATCTCCTCGTCTGAACAGGTCAGACCGATCCACCCCGGTACCGAACTCCGCTTGACCTCGAGACCTGTTACCTGGTGTAATCCACGCTCGATCTCGTTCAGAACCCACTCCTGCTTTTCAGGGTTGGCCATGATCTCAGCCTCGTGGACCGGTTCCAACAATGTACCGCGATGAGGTGCGCCACCCGCAATCGCCAACTCGCAGAACCCTTCCCACATTTCGTCCCAGGCAACATCGCCTCTATCGTCGAAAGCGAGTTCAACCGCTTTCATAGGAGCCGCACTGACCTTGCGAGACGGATCCTGGTAACGAAGTGGCAGGATCGAGACGACATTGTCCGTCGCCGATCCAACAACCCTCATATCTGAAGCACCGTTCTCTATCTCAATGGTGACCTGGCCAAGATGCTTTACATACTGATGCAGCAGGCGACGAATCTGATCGATTGCTTCCTGACTCGCCTCCATCGTTGGATTATCCGGAAGCCGCAAAGCAAGCTCGGCGTGAAGTTCGTGTCCAACGTAGCGGGCTTGTACTCTCGTTACATCGGCTATCTCACCCGCATACTGCGCAATCTGGTCGATGATGGCGGGTTCTACTGCATCCATGAGGCGATACCAGACTTGCCTTGTCGCATCGCGAGCGATGAAGAGAATGGCAACACCGATCACCAGCCCGACAAGTGGATCAACGATGGGAAACCCCAGCGCTGACCCTGCGACGGCGACCAGGACGATCAGCGAGGTTAGGCCGTCGATCCTGGCGTGCTGTCCGTCTGCCACCAGTGATGCCGAACCGATGCGACGACCAACGGAGATCTGATAGACCGCTACCAACTCATTTCCGATAAAGCCAATCACAGCCGCGGCGGCTACCCACGGGAGTTGGGTAAGCGGTTGTGGATTGAGAAGCTTTGAAAACGATTCCCAGAGGATATACCCAGCGCTGAACAGAATCGAGACGACGATGATAATTCCAGCTACGTCCTCTGCTCGACCGTACCCATAGGTGTATCGTCGGGTGGGTGGCCTCCTGGCAAGATAAAATGCCAGCAGGAGTGGCACCGAGTTGAGCATGTCACCGAAGTTATGTACGGTGTCCGCCAGTAGGGCAACGCTGCCGCTCAGGGTGAAGATGACGACCTGCAGGAGCGCGGTTAACGCCAACGCACCCAAGGCAATCCAGACGGTGCGGATACCTTCCTGCGTCGAACGGGCGTGATCCCAAACTCCATCGTTGTGACCATGCTCGTGACCATGGAGATGGAAGACCCTACCGATCCATCCAAGTGGTCCCTCGTGATGCTGATGATCGAGACCGGCACCATGATTGTGCATGCCATACTCCTGTTCAGAATGGGTAAGGATAGGAGCGTTGTACTCACCCTCCATAGGCGCGAGTCTAGGGAGTCACCTCCGCGCAGTGCCATTTGTTGCGAAAATTCGCAGGAAGGACGCAGGCATGCCTCATCACAAACCAGACTGGGAAGCGGTGCTGACGGAGGCTGGCTTACGGGTGACGCGGCAGCGAGAGATCGTGTTTGATGCGGTGGGTGCAGGGGAGGGACATACCTCGGTAGGCGAGATCTACGCCCGGGCAAAGCGGCGAGATCCATCCATTCGGTTGTCTACGATCTATCGCTCGCTTCGCGTATTTGCTGAGCTTGGCGTGGTGTTGACGGTTCCATCTGGTGACGGCGAGCTTCTCTACGAGGTTCGCCATGCTTCACCTCATCATCACCTTATCTGTAGGTTATGCGGCACGCAGCTGCCGCTTGCGAACGAGATTGCATCGAATATGGTGCGAGAGGTGCAGCGGGTGCATGGATTCGAGGTGGAGCTGGATCATCTGGTTCTGTGGGGTGTCTGCAATGCGTGCTTGAGCGCAGACGTTCAGTCCAGGCATTTCTGATGTGTTCAGCATAACGAGTAGGAATGCAGGTTCGGTTGCTTTGATTTGGTACCCCAGGTAGGGATCGGTCCGACGACCTACTGCCATCTTGGATGGAGAGGCGGTTCCCGCCGTTGCCATGGGTTGGATTTGGTACCCCAGGTAGGGATCGAACCTACGACCTACCGCTTAGAAGGCGGTTGCTCTATCCACTGAGCTACTGGGGCGTAGCACCGCGAGAAGTATAGCCTAGCGAGCTGCGCCCCTAGTCAACCGCCAGCAGGATAACGCCGCCGTACTCTCTCGCATAGCGAGGGAGCATGCTCCGACTAAGCATCGATCTCAACCCTTCGTGTGGATTGATGCTGGCCACCAACATATCGGGTTTGGTGACGGTGGCAACAGCTGCGATCACGTCGTCGGCATTACCATGCAATTCGAACACTGCCGGGTTGTAGCCGACATTCGCCAGGTGCTCCATCGCGTCACGAAAGTGAACACGGACCAGGCCATCATCGCCAGCAACGATCGCGGTGCCTTCCACCTCGCACAACATCCGCGTAGTGGTCAGGAACTCGATCACGCGACCACTACCACTGTACGCCAGCAACCACGAGGTGGCAGCCACGAACGTGTTCGGAATCAGTAGCAGCATCCGTCGATGGATATGCTGAAGCGCGCTATGATCACGATCGAACTCGCTACGGAGCACGACGAGGAGATCGGTCGAATCCGTTGCGCTATCAATGAAGCGTTGCAGGTTCTCATCGATAACGCCGGTGCTCACCTCGGTCGCACCCGCATTGCGCGCGGCTTTGGCTGCCGCCTGCACCAGCCCTACAGCCCAGCTGATATCATCGGTAGCCTGAATGCGGTCTGCGGCGATCAACTCGATGCGCATATCGTCCTGTGTATCCATCCGCTGATAGGCATCGAACTCCAGCGCCGGATCGCTGGCACTGGTCGGTGATAGTGCCACGAATCGGATCGAGGTCTTCATCAGACTCGCTGCCCATACCGCGTGATCGACGAGAGTCGGAATGGACTCAGCGGATTGAACGATCGCGATGACGGCCATAGTTACTCCTCGACGGTTATGTGC
>JAMLHR010000066.1 GCA_023957015.1 Thermomicrobiales bacterium
TGCCAAGATGGTGCACGTTGCGCCGAACACCAGCAGCCAGATCACCTCGAAGTCGATCTCCAAGGGCACAGGGCGATCCAGCTACCGCGGTCTCGTTAAGGTCCACAAGGGCGCCGAGAACGTGAAGAGCAACGTCGTTTGCGACGCATTGCTGCTGGATGAGACCTCCAAGACGGATACCTATCCGTATATGGAGATCGAGGAAGAGCGCGTTCAGATCGGTCACGAGGCGACGGTGAGCAAGGTGGCGGAAGAGCAGATCTTCTACCTCATGAGCCGCGGCCTCAACGAGACCGAAGCGATGAGCATGATCGTCAACGGATTCATCGAGCCGATCGCCAAGGAGCTACCGCTCGAGTATGCCGTGGAGTTGAACCGACTGATCCAGCTTGAGATGGAGGGGTCGGTCGGATAGACCGCCAGCGAGAGGAACACATGAGCGTTACAGCATCATCTGTCGAAAACCTGGCGGCCTTCACCGCCGATACCGTCCGCGCCCTCAGCTCCAGCCGCAATGAGCCGGAGTGGATGTTGCAGAAGCGACTGGATGCGTTTGCCATCTATGAGCAACTGCCGATGCCGGCTCGCACCGACGAGGAGTGGCGTCGTACCGACCTGCGCATGCTCAAGCCGGAGCGTTTCGCCATCGAGACCGCATTGCAGACGCAATCCGGAACCCTGGAGACTATCCTCAGTGGTTCCGAGCACCAGATGCAGTTCGGTGCCGCCGATCAGCGCGCCGGTCTCTCCGTGGTCAGCGATCACGGCACGGTCTGGCACGAGGCTGGCGAGCTACCAGAGGGCGTGATCTTCACCGATCTCACCACGGCCGTGAGCGAGCATCCTGACCTGGTACGCGAGTACTTCATGACCCAGGCCGTGCCTGCCGATTTCGGCAAGTTCCAGGCGCTGCATGCAGCACTCTGGCAGACTGGTACTTTCCTGTACGTCCCGGAAGGCGTCACCGTCGACCTGCCATTCCGCTCGTTTGCACTGCAGACGACGACGGGCACCAGCCTCTTTACTCACAGCCTGGTTGTGGTGGAGAAGCAGGCGGAAGCCTTCTTCGTGGATGCTTTCCAGAGCGACACCGCCGAGGAAGCCAGCTTCACCAGCGCCGTTGTCGAGCTCTTCCTGGCCGACGATGCCAAGCTGCGCTACGTTCAGGTGCAGGACTGGGGTCGCCACGTCTGGAACTTCATGACCCAGCGTGCGATTCTCGGCACTGACTCCGAGCTTAAGAGCCTGGAAGTCACGCTCGGTTCCCGCTTCACCAAGAACAGCATCGGTAGTCATCTGCGTGGTGAGAATGCGCTGGCCGAGATGCTTGGCATTTACTTCGGCGATCAGAAGCAGTTCTTTGATCATCACACATGGCAGTTGCACGAGAGCCCATATGCCACCAGCGACCTTGAGTTCAAGGGGGCGCTGAAGGAAGGTGCGCGTAGTGTTTACTCCGGTCTAATCAAGGTGGAGGAGGGTGCCCAGAAGACGGACGCCTTCCAGCAGAACCGTAACCTGGTGCTGGATCGTACCAGCCGCGCGGACTCGATCCCGAACCTCGAGATCGCGGCGAACGATGTGCGCTGCACCCACGGTGCCACGGTGAGCCAGGTGGAGGAGGAGCATCTCTTCTACCTCGAATCCCGCGGTATCCCGCGCGCTGAAGCGCAGAAGCTCGTGGTGGAGGGGTTCTTCCGCCCGGTGATCGATCGTATCCCGGTTGAGGAGATTCAGGATTTCCTCCAGGGTGCGATCGCTCGCAAGGTCGGTTATTAGTCGACCATTCATTGGACGTAGGCCCGGGGTTGATCCCCGGGCTTATCTCCCAGTCTCGAAGCCCCGGTAGCGGCGGAGTTGATCTCCGCCAGGGGCAGACAAGCTGCCCCGCTACCGGACGCTTGGGGAAGACTTCCTCATGTTCGATGCCGCTGCTGTTAAGCGCGATTTCCCCATTCTCAATCAGGGCGGCGCCCCGCCACTGACGTTCCTCGATTCCGCTGCCTCCAGCCAAAAGCCCCAGGCCGTGATTGATGCGTTGGTGAACTACTACACCACGATAAACAGCAACGTGCATCGTGGCGTCTACAAGCTCGCGGTCGCGGCCGATCACGCTTACGATGGCACCCGCGAACATGTCGCCAGATTCATCAACGCCACCTCACCGGACGAGATCGTCTTCACCCGCGGAACCACCGAGGCCATCAACCTCGTGGCCGCCACGTGGGGTCGCACGAACCTGCGGGAAGGTGATCTTGTTGTCTCCACCGTCATGGAGCATCATTCCTGCTTCGTGCCGTGGCAGATGATTGCGCTGGAGGTTGGCGCCCGGATCGAAGCGGTGCGGATCACCGAGAGTGGAGAGCTGGATCAGGATCACTATCGTGAACTGCTGTCGCAAAACCCGAAGGTGGTTGCTTTCACCCAGGTCAGCAATGTACTCGGCACCATTAATCCGGTGAAGGAGATGACCGCGCAGGCCCATGCCGCTGGTGCTGTTGTCTGTATCGATGCCGCCCAGAGTGTTCCGCATATGGCGGTGGACGTGCAGGATCTCGATGTCGATTTCCTCGCGTTCAGCGCGCACAAGATGTTGGGGCCGATGGGGATCGGTGTGCTCTACGGCAAGCGCTCGGTTTTAGAGTCCATGCCGCCCTATCAGGGTGGCGGCAGTATGATCCGCAAGGTGACGCTGGAGAAGACGACGTGGGCTGATATCCCCTCCCGGTTCGAGGCGGGGACGCCATCGGTTGGCGATGTAGTTGGTCTTGGTGCAGCGATCGATTATCTGCAGGATCTTGGTTACGCGGACATCGCCCGGCACGAGCATGAACTGGCCGCTGCTGCGATTATCCGACTTTCGGCGATTCCCGGTGTGACGGTATACGGCCCGCCAGCGGATGTTGCTCGCGCAGGTGTTGTCAGTTTCGTGGTTGATGGCGTGCATCCGCACGATGTCGCGGCGCTTCTCGATGAGCGTGGAGTTGCGGTACGTGCTGGTCATCATTGCGCCCAGCCGCTAATGAAGGCACTCGGTGTCACCGCCACCACTCGTGCCAGTTTCTATGTCTACAATACGATTGATGATGTCGATCGCCTGATTGAGGGAGTGGAGTACGCACAGCGTGTCTTCGCCTGATCAGCAGGTACGGATCGATTGCGGCCGTTGCGCACGGCAGACATTTCTCGGGGAGAACCTCTTCGTGGATAGTATTTATCGCGAAAACATTCTGGAACACAGCAAGCGCCCGCAGAACAAGGGGCACCTTGATCCCTACGATTACGCGTTCGAGGACACCAATCCGCTCTGTGGTGACGAGGTCCGAATCGAGTTGCGGGTTGATGACAGTGGCACCGTGACCGATGTCGCCTTCGATGGACAGGGCTGTGCCATCAGCCAGGCCTCGGCCAGCATGCTGACCGAGATGATCCTTGGTATGCACGTCGACGAGATCAAAGCCATGCCGAAGGAGGAGCTGCTGGAGGAGGTCGGTATCGAGCTCAGCCCGGCTCGCCTGAAGTGCGCATTGCTCAGCTTCAACGTCCTCAAGGCGAGTTTGTACGGCAAGGCTGTCGACGAGCAGTTGCATTCGTAGGCCCGTGGTTCAACCACGGGCAACCCGCGCATAAAGCGCGGGCCTACGTGAAGAGAATCCATCGTTTAGCGGATCAACGGAGATCTGAAATGGTAGATACAGGCACGGAAAAATGGATTACCGTCGGACGGGCGGATTATCTGGAGCCGGGCGAACTCATGTACGTTGAGGTGGAGGAGACGCCCGTCTGCCTGATCAACCTCGATGGCGAGATCTTTGCTCTCAACGACACCTGCACGCATGAGGACGCATCGCTCTCGGATGGCACGATCCTCGGCGATGAGATCGAGTGTCCACTGCATGGCGGTGCGTTCTATATACGCACGGGTGAAGCCGCCGCCATGCCGGTTGTTGTCCGTACCGAGAAGTACAAGGTGCGTAAGCACGGCGATGATCTTCAGGTCAGCGTCCGCTAGGTGCGCTCGTGCGAGCGCTCCTCAAACATCTTGGCCATCTTTGCCACGGTGTCGAACGCATTGACTACAGATTGCAGCGTATCGTCACCGATCTGTTCGAGTACCACCGAGATCTCCTCGAAGAACGGGCTGAACATTGAGCGCAATTTCTCCATGCCAGCCGGGGTCAGGCTGAGGACATACGCTCGGCGATCATCTTCCGAACGAGTGCGCTCGACCAATCCCGCCTTCTCCAGGCGGGTAGCGACACCCGTCATCGTGCTCAGCGGCATGTGTTCACACTCGGCGATGCCGCTCAGCGTGGCGTCTCCGTCATCCAGTAGCCGACCAAGTGCCTTCGCTTCCAGCAATGTCAAGCCACTATTTTGGGCATAGGTCTGTAATGCACGATTGATAGAGCGTTCGATCTCTTCGACTCTCTGACCGATCTCGAAGATGATCTCATGCTGTGTGCGCTGTTCCTCACTGATCTGGTCTCCAAAGAGTTCCTGGAATCGCGCTCTCTTGTCCACCATGTCACCCCCGAAAGGGCCGGAAACCTGATCACCGGCCCTTTCGTCTATGTTAGTCTGCGGGCGTTGCGACAACATCGATTTCTTCGAGATCAATGTCCGATTCACCCTCGATATTGATATTCGGGAGAATCTTGCCGAGCCAGGTCGGCATCCACCAGCCCCGCTCACCGATCAATGTCATTACCGTTGGCACCAGAACCAATCGGACAACGAACGCGTCCACCAGAATAGCGAAGCCGAGACCGAAGCCCATCATCTGGATCATGCGCATATCGCCAAGGACGAAGCTGAGGAACACACTCGCCATGATCGCACCAGCCGCGGCGACAACCTTGCCGCTGTAGCCAACACCATCCAACATGGCTGCCTTGGCATCGACACCATGCGCGTGTTCTTCATGGACGCGGCTGAGCAGGAAGACTTCATAGTCCATGCTCAGACCGAAGAGGACACCGAAGAGGATCATCGGCATGAACGACTCGATCGGTCCTGTTCCATCAATACCGAGCAGGCTTTGCGCCCAACCCCATTGGAACACCGCCACCATTGCACCGAAAGTCGCTCCCACGGATGCCAGTGTTGTGACCGCAGCCTTGATTGGCACGAAGATCGACCGGAAGACGACAATCAGCACGATCATGCTGAGACCGATAACGACGCCGAAGAACTGCACCATGCGGTCGGCCATGATCTCGGAGAGGTCGATATTGGCCGCCGTGGCACCACCGACATAAGCCTTGATGTCGGTACCCTCGGTCATTTGCGGCAGGAAATCATCGCGGAGCGTGTGGATCAGCTCCTCTGTCTCGCGATCCTGTGGTCCGGTAGTTGGTTGAATCTGGAGGATCGCCGCCGTGCCTTCCTCATTCGGCATCGGTAGAACGGATGCCACGCCATCCAACTGCGTCAGCTGCATGTAGGCACTCATCATCGCCTGCTGATCGAAGCCGGATTCGGACTCCACCACCACCAGCAGTGGACCGTTGGCGCCGGGACCAAAGCCTTCCGCCATCAGATCGTAGGCGCGACGCGTGTGCATCGTTTCGGGATTATTGCCAGCATCGGAAAGACCGAGGTGCATATCGACAATCGGTGTTGCCAGGGCTGCCAGGAAAATGACGGTAATGATCGCGATCAGACCGGGCTTGCGTTGCAGGAATCGGCCCCAACTGAACCAGATGGAATTACGACTACCATCGCCATTCCCCAGACCGGGAATGCGCCACTTGAGGATGCTGCGGCCAACCAATCCCAGAACGGCTGGCATCAGGAAGATGGCCACCAACACGCTGATGACTACGACAACCGAACCAGCGATACCGATACCCGTCACGAACGGGATGCGAATGACCGCGAGACCGAGCAGACCGATAGCAACCGTGGTACCCGCGAAAGCGACGGATCGACCGGCGGTGTTGATTGCGACGGCGACAGCGTCCTCGACTTCCTGGCCATGCAGAAGATTATCGCGATAGCGATTGACGATGAAGAGGGCGTAGTCGATACCAACCCCGAGGCCCATCATCGAGAGGAAGGCCGTGGTGATATCGCTGCTCATGGTGAACCAGTTGGCGAAGATCGGCAGCGTGATCATGCTGATACCGACACCAGCAATGGCGGTGATGATCGGCAGCCCCATGGCGATAACCGATCCGAACATGAGCAGCATGATAACCATGGCGGCGATGATGCCATAGATCTCGTTGTTTCCGAGCTCCGGAATCTCGCCCATGCTGGCGACCTGGCCACCGACCTCTACGCGGAGCGTGTCGCTGTTCGCACCATCGACCAGTTCGAAGAGGGGAGCGACATCTTCCGGAGTGAGCTCCATGGCGCTGCCACCATACTGCACCATCAGGTAGGCGATGGTGCCATCCTCCGAGATCTGCAGTGGGTTCATCTCGGGTGTGATCACACCGACTACACCCGGGAGTGCGCTAGATTCGGTGACGATCTGCGCTAGTTGCTCCTGCACCACAGGATCGCTGATCAATCCGTCCTTCGCTTGGACAACGATGGTGGCCGAATCGCCGGCAGCTTCCGGGAACTTCTCCATCAGGATGGCGACGGCTTTCTCGGATTCTGAGCCGGGCAGACTGAAGGACGCGGCATACTCGCCGCCAAATGTATTGGAGAGCAGCAAGGCGACGACGATAACCACAACCCATCCGGAGATCACCTTCCAGGGATTGTTCGCCGCGAAGCGCGCCCAGCGAGCTAATGGCCCCTGTGGCTTGTGACGAGTAGAAGCGGACATGCGAGGTGAATCCTCCGACTGAAAGAGAGATAGTACGACGGCGTAGTAACTACTACGCCGTCGTACTATATTCATGTAGACACCGATTGTCAAACTTTTCACAATCTAGGCATCGGTTGGGAGAACCGCCAACCCTTCTCCGAAGTGTATGCTAGAGGCAATGAACTAATTGACAAAGGCAACAATAGTCCCTACCATACGCTCACAATCGGGTCTCAAGTACCGGCTGATAGGGAGAACTGCTCATGATATCGAGCTCTTTGGATACGCATGTCGAGGCGCTGCGCCGGTTCAGCCGCGTTTATACGAGAACGATCGGTTTGCTGAGCGAAGGTTATCTGGAGAGCCCATACAACCTGAGTGCCGTGCGCGTTTTGTATGAACTTGCGCATACGCAGTCGCTAACCGCGTCTTCCCTGGCGCATGATCTTGCGATGGATCCTGGGTATCTGAGCAGAATTCTGCGACAACTCGTACGGGACGGGCTGGTCACACGCACACCCTCGACTACTGATCGCCGCCAGATAATGCTGCAGTTGAGCGACGATGGGGCGATCGTTATCGCTCAACTCGAACAACGATCACGAGAAGAGCTAGCGCAGATTGTTACTGCTTTAACTCCCGATGAGCGTCAGCGTTTGTCCAGTGCGCTCAGTTCCGCCGCAGAACTCCTCAGTCCCACCGAGCAGCGATCCAATCCGTTCATCATCCGCCCACACCGACCAGGAGACCTGGGATGGATCATTGCTCGTCACGGCGCACTCTATGTGGACGAGTTCGGATGGGATGCGACATTCGAAGCGGAGGTTGCTCGTATTGCCGCTGATTTCATCGAGCATTTTGATGATACCTGCGAGCATTGCTGGATCGCGATGCGAGATGGCAGGAATATCGGCTCCATCGCGCTTGTGAAGCATCCGGAACGGCCTGGTGTGGCCAAGCTGCGGCTCCTGCTCGTTGAGCCGTCAGCCAGGGGCCTTGGGCTCGGGAGACACCTGGTGGAGGAGTGCATTCGATTTGCCCGTCAATCCGGATATCACACTATTACCTTGTGGACCTTCGGTGAGCTTGCGGCGGCTTCACGTATCTACCAGACTGCCGGGTTTCAGCTGGTTCAGGAGGCACCGAGGCACGTGTTCGGCCGGGATATGACCGAGCAGATCTGGGAACTCAGCCTCTGAGTGGGTGATGCTGTCTCCTGCCCGAATCGAAAGCACTTCATGTCGCTACGGTCACGATCAGTTATCTGTTGGCGGTAGCATCCCGAGATCGTTGGCGGACCAGGCTTTGGTCACATCCCAATCGCCGCTGTGGTCCACGAAGTCGAGTCGGACCGATGAGTAGTAGCTACTTGTCTCGATCAACTCCAGATAGTCACTGTAGCGCTCGCCGGATACCGGCGAGATCTCCTGCTCCAGGCGTTGGTTGATGGTCGCGATCATCGGTTCGACCTGATCCGGAGAGTCCAGGCGCAGGCCGATTGACTGCACGATCGGGACGTCGCCAGTCCAGGATTTGCCGACGAACGTGCTCTCGGTCATTGCCACAGCGAGCGCCTGCGGTGGGAGTAGGGTGACCTCATAGGTTTCCGGCGTGAGGAGTGGCTTCAGGCCATGAAAACGACCAGCGATTGTCGACATGGGGGGATAGTGCTTCACGCGATCCGCAACCTGGCGCACAACTTCCGCGTTGGCCCCCGTTACGATTGTGGCGATATCCGGGATGGCGACCCAGTCCCAAACTCCCTCACGCATCAAGTCCTGCAGGATATTGAGTGAAGCAGCGAGTTCTCCGCGCTCGTCCTCGTTGCCAGCATAGTGCAGGATACCGAGGTCCTCGTCGACCGGTACCCAACCGTTGCCTACCAGCGTTTCCCGGGTAACGTCGAGGTCAACTTCGTTGTTTGGTACTTCCCAGATGGAGACGTCACCTTGTGTTCCGGCGAGTGTAATTATCCCTGGATAGAACCCGAAAATGGCGGAGATATCCGCTCCTTTGGGGTCCCAGTAGGTATCTGGGTTCTCTGGCCAGACCTCGCGCTGCACGAGATAGTCGATACCGGTGGTCACAGGAAACTCGAGTCTCCCTGGCCCGGGCCGATCCGGGAGTAGATCGAACACATTCACGATTGCGCTCGTGAGCCAATCGGAGTCTATCGCACCAACGGGCATGCGTGTGGCAAACGGGAGCAGCATGCTGGATGCAACGAGGCTGCGGCGGGTGAGTGGCATGGCGTCCTCCAATCATTGTCTGTCTTGATTGGAGGACGCATGGGGTAGTGGGGTGGTTCCGCCACCCAGGTCAGACTGGTGCTACTCCGCGACTGCCACGAACCCTTCGCCCGGCACGTAATCCGGGCTCTGGTGGCGGAAGTAGGTGTTGTAAACATCGCAGTAGCGACCACCCATGGCCAGCAGTGACTGGTGTGTGCCTTCCTCAACGACATCGCCGTGATCAAGCACAAGGATCCGATCCGCATGCTCGATTGTGCTCAGGCGGTGGGCGATGACGATGCTGGTGCGATCCTTCAGCACGATATCCAGACCCTCCTGGATCTGTGCCTCCGTCAGAGGATCCACACTGGCGGTCGCCTCGTCCAGAATCACGATCGCCGGCTCCTGGATGATCAGTCGCGCCAATGCGACCAGCTGTCGTTGACCCATCGAGAGGATGCGGCCGTACTCGCCGACATCCGTCTGCAATCCATCCTGGAGCGATTCGATCCAGTCGCCACCGGCAACGGATCGGGCCGCAGCTTCCACCTCTTCATCGGTGGCCTCCGGTCGCGGATAACGGATGTTGTCTGCCACCGTGCCGCTGAACAGGAACGGTGACTGCGGCACGATACCGAGCTGCCGCCGATATGCGGGCAGATCAAAACTGCGGATGTCCTTGCCATCGATGAGCAGCTCTCCACCCTGGAACTCGTAGAAGCGGGTGATCAGTTTGCCGATGGTGCTCTTGCCTGCGCCCGTGTGACCAACGATCGCGAGTGTCTGTCCAGCTGGGATATGAAGATCGAACTGGTGCAGCACGTTCGTGCCACCTTCGTAGCGGAAATCGACCTTACGGAACTCGATCTCACCGCGGAGGTTGCCGGGATCGTTGTCGGCGATCTGCACGACCTCCGGTTCGCTATCGATGAGCGAGAAGACCCGCTCACTGGCGCTCAATCCCTGCTGGAACTGACTCCAGAACGATGCGATCGAGGTCAGGGGTCCCCAGAAGATACCGATCGCCTGCATGAACAGGAACCAGTCGCCATAGGAGATATTGCCGTTGATGGTGCCTTTACCGCCGAGGTACACCAACAGCACCTGCGCCAAACCAACGAAGAAGAAGAGCACCGGGAAGATACCGCTGAAGACGATGCCCTGTCGCAGACCGACCGAATAGGCCTGATTCAGAACTGGCTTGAACTCCTCGTAGAGCGTGCCTTCCTGCCGGAATGCCTTGGCAATGGCGATACCGTTCATCGCTTCCTGCACGCTGGTGTTCACCATCGCCGTGCTGCGTTGGTTCTTGCGCGTTGTCTCGCGGGCGATGCGACGGAACATGAGCGCGATGAAGACCACGATCGGTGCCATCGCCATGGTGACACTGGCCAGCATCACATTGCGGCTGTACAGGATCACGATGATGATCAGCACCAGCAGAATCTGCGAGATCAGACTGAGCGTGAGCGTGACTACATTGGCGAACTCGTCCGAGTCCGAGGTGACACGGCTGACGACCTTGCCAGAGGGATTCTTGTCGAAGAACGACATGTCGCGGTGCATGATCGCGCGGAACGCATCCTCGCGCAGCTGTAGCACCACATTGCCAACCACCCGGGCGCTCAACCACGAGCGGAAGAAGTTGAATACCCACGCCGAAACACCCGTCAGCAGAATGGCCGCGAACCAGATCCACTGGGTGCGTCGGTCAAATGTATCCGCCGTGATTCGATCAAGTCCCCAGGCCGCCGCGATCGGTGTCAGCATAGAGGCGACAGAGTTCAGCACGATCATCGATGTGGTGATGATCATCGCCGTCTTCTCGGGGCGGAAGTAATCCAGAATGCGCCCGATTAGTTCCCGGTCGTTGTATGTGCGGTCGTAGTCCTCGGCATCGAGGCCATCCATGAACCAACCCATGTCTAGGCCTCCATTCCTTCATAGTGCGAGAAGATGCGTCGATAAAGTTTGGATTCTCGCAGGAGCTCATCATGCGTGCCGAACGCTTCGATCCGACCTCCCTTGAGGAGGAGAACCTTGTCTGACCAACGGATCTGGCTGAGTCGATGGGTGATCAGGAGCGTCGTGCGCCCCTCCAGCAGGCGCTGCATGGCACGCTGAATCTCGTCCTCGGTGTTGCTGTCGATCGCGCTGGTTGAATCGTCCAGCATGAGCATCCGCGGGTGATTGAGGAGCGCCCGTGCGATCGCCAGACGCTGCCGCTGGCCACCGCTGAGCGTGACACCACGCTCACCGATGACGGTGTCATACCCCTGCTCCATAGCGACAATGAACTCGTGCGCCTGGGCATCCTTGGCGGCTTGAACGATCGCCTCGCGGCTCGCATCCTGACCGACACCGAAGGCGATGTTCTCGGCAATCGAGCGGCTGAACAGCGTCACATCCTGCTCGATCACGGCGATCTGTGAGCGTAGCGAGTCGAGGTTCCAGTCGCGCACATCGCGTCCATCAATCAGGATTCGACCGGAATCGACATCGAAGATGCGGTTGACCAGCTTGCTCAGCGTGCTCTTGCCCGAGCCCGTCTCGCCAACGATGGCGATCGTCTCACCCGGTTCCGCCCGGAAGCTGACGTTCTGCAGCACTGGCTGGTCCTCGTAGCCGAAAGTCACATCCTCGAAGACGATTTCACCGTTGAGTTCGCCGACGAATCCGCCGGTGTTCTGATCGAGCTCCGTCTTCTCGTTGATTAGCTCCAACACGCGTCGGGCACCAGCCATACCCATCTGCACCATGCTGAAGGAGAAGGTGGAGATATGAACCGGGAAACCGAACTGCTGCCAGAGAACGGAGTAGGCGACCAGCTGACCGATCGTAATCTCGCCGGCCTGTTGCAGATAGACACCATGAAGCAGGGCGATAGCCATCGCGACCGAGAAGATCAGCGTCGGCAGATACCACGCCTGCACGAGGCCCTGCTTCACGGCCC
>JAMLHR010000067.1 GCA_023957015.1 Thermomicrobiales bacterium
ACCAACTCCGCGGCGATAATCTCGCCGTGGGTGAGCACCGCCAGCGCTTCTTCACGGTCCAGCTCGCGTAGCGGCTGCGCTTCACCGGTTTCTGGATTGCGAAGTTCCAGTTTGAGCTCGGGCACGACATCACCTTTCCGTCGCAATCATAGCCCGATCACGTATCCGCCAGTAGGATAGGAAGAGAACGTCGCATCGCAAGGGAGTGTAACCATGAGAATCATTCGTTATGAGTCACCGATTGGCGCCCAGACCGGTATCGTTACCGCCGACAACGAGGTGGTGAAGGCCATCGGCAACATCGCCGAGGGGTTTACACCCGGTGAGGTGATCGCACCACTGGCAGATGTCGATATCCTCGCACCACTGGAGCCGGGCAAAATCGTTGCCATTGGCAGGAACTACCTCGAGCACGTCAAGGAACTCGACAAGACGGCCACGGTACCGGAGTTTCCGGTGATGTTCATGAAGCCGCCATCCGCGGTAATCGGCCCCGGCGCACCGATCCGATTGGCGAATCCGGAGAACGAAACGCATTACGAGGCCGAACTCTGTGTCGTCATTGGCAAAACGGCGACGGATGTCGAAGAAGCGTCGGCGCTGGACTATGTCTTCGGCTACACCTGCGGCAACGACGTCAGCGATCGCAAGGTGCAGTTTGCCAGCGGTCAGTGGATTCAGGGCAAGGGCTATGACAGCTACTGTCCGCTCGGTCCATGGATCGAGACGGAGCTGGATCCGGGTGATGTGCTGGTGCAGAGTCGCCTCAGTGGCGAGGCGCGTCAGTCCGAACCAACCAGCAGCCTGATCTTCAGCGTACCTTTCCTGATCAGCTACATCAGCAAGGTGATGACGCTGTATCCGGGCGATGTGATCATGACCGGCACGCCACATGGTGTCGGTCCGATGAAAGCGGGCGACACGATCGAGATCGAGATCGCTGGCATCGGTGTGTTGAGCAATCCGGTAGTGAATCGATAGCCCTAAATCTGATCAGATAGAATATGGCCCCGACCCGTATACTCAATATGGGTTGGGGTCATTTGCATTACACATCATCATCATCATGAGTTGCGGAGTCTACCTTCTATGAATATCACCATCTTCGGTACCGGATACGTTGGTCTGGTCACCGGTGCCTGCCTGGCCGAGGCTGGCAATACGGTCTACTGCGTCGATGTCGATGCCACCAAAATCCGCAATCTGCAGAATGGCATCATCCCCATCTTCGAACCCGGTCTCGACGACCTGGTCGAGCAAAACACCACCGCCGGAAGGCTCCACTTCACCACCGATGCCCTCGAAGGAATCAATCACGGTCGCTTCATCTTCATCGCCGTCGGCACACCACCGAACGAGGATGGTTCCTCCGATCTCCGCTACGTCGAGCAGGTCGCAGCCACCATCGGCGAGTTGCTGCAGCATCCCGCCATCGTCATCAACAAGAGCACCGTCCCGGTCGGGACTGCCGATCGGGTACGAGAGATCGTTGCTGCCAAACTGAACGAGCGCGGTGTCGAGATCGGGTTCGATGTCGTCAGCAATCCCGAGTTCCTCAAGGAAGGCGCGGCGATCGAGGACTTCCAGCGCCCGGATCGGATCGTGGTGGGAGCGGAATCGGCGGAGTCGATTGAGGCGATGCGTCAGCTCTATGCACCGTTCAATCGCAATCACAATCGCTTCATGGTGATGGATATCCGCAGCGCCGAACTCACCAAGTACGCCGCCAATGCCATGCTGGCCACCAAGATCTCCTTCATGAACGAGATCGCCAATATCGCCGAGCGGGTTGGTGCCAATATCGAATCGGTCCGTGTCGGTATCGGGTCGGATGAGCGGATCGGCTACAACTTCATCTACGCCGGTATCGGCTACGGTGGCAGCTGCTTCCCCAAGGATGTGCGAGCCTTGGTCAACACCGCGCAATCGTACGGCTACGATCCCCAGCTCATCTCCTCGATTGAGGATGTCAATCAGCGCCAGAAGACGGTGATGATCCAGAAGATCGTCGATGTCTATGGCGATGATCTGACCGGCAAGACCTTCGCGCTCTGGGGTCTGGCGTTCAAGCCGAAGACCGACGATATGCGTGATGCCCCGAGTCGGGAGATCATGGAAGGTCTATGGGCACGCGGTGCCCGGGTACAGGCATATGATCCGGAAGCGATGGAGAGCGCCGAAAAGCTTTACCCGGAGAGCGACCAGTTTCAGCTCGTTGGCAGCCGCGAGGATGCGCTGGTCGGTGCCGATGCCCTGATCATCGCCACCGAGTGGCGGCAGTTCCGCAGTCCGGATTGGGAATTGCTGCGGGCGCGCTTGACCGAGCCGGTGATCTTCGATGGTCGCAATATCTTCGATCCTGCCCGCGTGCGGCGCGAGGGATTCACATATTACGGTATCGGGTTGGGTGAACGCAGTTTGCCTGAAGCGACCATCCACGCTCCGAGTTTAGAGAGTGTGTTGGGAGAGTAACGTATGAACATGATCCATCAATCCATCCTCATTCAGGACACAGCCAGCAACGTCTTCACCGCGCTTACCGCGAAAGAGGACCTTGAAGGTTGGTGGGGCCTGGTCAATCCGGAGGCCGATGGCATAACGACCTGGTTCGGGATGGATCGGGAATGGTCTGTGCCGATTGTGGCGATGGAGCATGGCACATCGCTCACCTTCGCCTTCGATGCGCACCATCCATACGAAACGCAGCGCACAGAACCCACGCAAATAACCTTTAGCATTCACGATCAGGGTACCGCTTGTGTCGTCACCGTTGCGCAGTCCATGTTCTCGGATGATTCCTGGAGCACATTGATCCACGATGGTTGGGTATACGCGCTGCTCAGTCTCCAGACCTGGGTGGAGCGAGGAATCCCGCTCGGAGCATATCAAGATACGTCTCGGTACCACACCGTCAACAAAGTCACGCCATTACCTAAGGACGCTCGTTGGGCATGGTCAGCACTAACGAATGAACGCCAAATGGGATCATGGTTGGAGGCTCAGGTTAGGTCTGATGCAACGCTTGGTGGATCCTTCCAGATTGCCTGGAGTCAGGACACGATCGCAGATGGTACCTGGACGCTCCTCAGTGAACCCCGCAATCTGGTTTGTCGCTGGTGGGATGCAGTATCTCTTGCGGATCATGGTGATCCGGGTGTGACGACCTTCCAGCAGTGGACAGTTGTCCCTGCGATAGAAGGCTGCGTCGTTATGCTGATTGAGTATGGACATGACAGGCAACGCGTGGACGATGAGTGGATCAGACGAATCGAAGATGGGTGGGATCGATTCCTCGGAAATCTTCAGCGTCTGGCCAATACACCAGAATAGCCGTGTGGCGGAATCTGGCTGGCGAGCGATTCCATCGCTGTTCTCCAGGACGCCTTCGTTCCGTCAAACATGCTGCCTCGAAGCTATCCCAGGATGAACCGATCCACAGACATCGCCAGGAAGATGCCGGCGACATACCAGATGCTGAAGAAGAAGGTCCTGCGAGCGGCAGACTTGCTGGGGTTCATAAGCAATACCAGGGCAAGTCTCAGGAACCAGCCACCGAGGATAATGGCACTGGCCAGATAGATCCACCCCATACCAAACGGTTGCAAGAGCAGACTGACGGCCACCATCATCACGGTATAGAGCACGATTTGCTTGCGCGTCTCGTCCTCACCGCTGACATTCGGTAGCATCGGCACACCCACCCGACCGTACTCTCCCTGCTTCAGGAGGGCCAGGCTCCAGAAGTGCGGCGGTGTCCAGTAAAAGATGATGGCAAAGAGAATCCACGCAGGCGCGGCGATCGTGCCAGTGACAGCAGCCCAACCAACCAATGGTGGCATGGCACCGGCTGCACCACCGATAACGATGTTCTGGCTGGTACGACGCTTCAGGAACATGGTGTAGATGACGACGTAGTAGAAGTTACCGATCAATCCGATACTCGCCGCTACCCAGTTGGCACCAAAGCCAAGCACCAGGAAGCCACCAATGGTCAGAAAAGAGGCGAAGAGCGTCGCATTCAATGCGGAGATGCGACCACTGGCCGTGGCGCGCTTGGCGGTTCGCGGCATGCGCGCATCGATATCGCGATCATAGACGCAGTTGAATGTGTTGGCACCACCAGCCAGCATCCAACCGCCCAACATCGTGACGACAATCAGGAGGAAATCCGGAACCGACGCCGACGCCACCAACATCGCCCCGAGCGTGGTAAAGAGTAGCAAGGCCATGATGCCGGGCTTGGTGAGAGCAATGTAATCGCTGATTGTGGCCATGATGCCAGTCTGGACGGGCTGGTGATCGGATTTGCTAGAGCTGTGTGTGCCAATCATGTAGTGAAGCAACCCTGAACGTTCTGAGGAGTCTCACCCGCGGAGACGAACGCTCTCAGTGTACTCCGAATTTCGGTAGCAGACATTGGCAATGTCGGGAAATATCCGAGCAACTATTGACAGGATTACGCCGGGAACTCTATAAGCATGGATGCACATCACATACGCATGTGCATCGGGCACCACCCGAACTGGCCGGGTGCAATGGCGCACTCAGCAGCCACACATCGATTGCAGCGACGCAATTGCGATTTCAAGGGAGAAATCACTATGGTAGCCACGCTTCCTGGTGCCGGATCGGCACCCACCTGGCTCGTGCCAGGTCAGGTATTGCGTTCGTCCGATCCTGGTTGGATGGGCGATTTCACCGTTGCACGCATCGTGCGTGATGCGCATGGCTTCTGCCATGCGGTCCTTCACGATGGCACCGGTCGGGAAGTATCCACCTACGTCGATCAGATTCGCTATTCGATCGCCGAGGGAATGTTGACACCGGTTGGGCAGGACGGCTCTCGTTTCTTGAGCAACTAGGTCCATCAACGCAATACGGAACGCAAAACACCTCTGAAGGCGATGCCTCCAGAGGTGTTGGCCGTTAAGGGATCTAGACAGCAGCCTGTGGAGCCAGCTCGCTGGTGCAGGCCGGGCAACGGGTAGCCGCCAGCGAGATCTCGCTCTGGCAGTATGGGCACGTGGTGGTCGTGGGATCAGCGACGGTTTCCTCCTTCTTGGTCTTCGCCAGCAACATATTCATTGGCTTGACGATGAGGAAAAAGACGATTGCGGCAATGATCAGGAAGTTGATGATCGCATTGATCAACAGCCCGATGTTGAAGAATGAGTTGTTAATGGTGAAGCCGATGCCGTTGAAATCTGGCTGACCACCGATCGCCGCGATCAGCGGCATGATGATGGCTTCGCTGACGTTGGTCACGATATCGGTAAACGCGGCACCAATGATGACCGCCACGGCCAGCATAACCACATTACCCTGCAGGATAAACGCCTTAAACTCGTCCAGGATTCCCTTCATTGCTCTATTCCTTACTCTCTTCAGCCCCAATTGGCATTCCGATTGTAGGAGAAAAGGCTGGCAATCTCTACTGCCAGCCTTTTCTCCAGGTTATGTCACTAAAACTACTCTAGCGGGGCGGCGGGCAACTATTCGCGGTAGCGGTTAATACGTACCACGCCTCACCGGACTCGCTCCCCATGTAGAACTGTTCTCCACAGGCGTTCTCGAACATGGTGTTCACACCACTGGTGGTATAGACCTCAAAGTTGGTACCAATCAATGGACCAGTCCAACTCCCCTGCGGGAGCGTTCCTTCGAACCAGACAACACCATCCACCGAGACCGAGAGCCATAGCTCCGTGTGACCGTAGATGTTGATCTGAGCGGTGTAAGGACCACCTTGTGGCTGACCACCGGGTTGGGTGGTTTGACTGCTATCCGGCGCTTCACCGGTGGTTGTGTTCGTGTTGGTGGAGCCGGATGTTGTGGATTCGCTGGATGTCGAGCTACCGGTGCTCGTACGCTGCGGTGCAGCATAGGAATCATCGCTGACGGTCTCACCGATCATCAGGTAGAACACCACGGTTGGCTCTGATCCGGTATTGGAGATACTTGTGGGTTGGCGCAATACCTGGCCTTGTCCATGGCTACCATCCAGACCCAGGATGCTGAGTTGACCACCGTGATCGACCTGCACTTCTCCCGCGCCCGGCATCACCATACCGGCACCATTGTTGCTCGGCAGATCGGCGGTGTCGCCCGGCTGGAGGACGTAACGAATCACCTGAAGATCGTAGGTGTTCTCACGAACGGCGGTAAGCAGCGGACTCTCGTAAAAGGCATCGCTGGCAACATCATCGGGATCGACAAGCGAGAACTTCCAGATCGTCGATCCATCGTCCTCGGCCATGATCGTGTAGCTATCTTCCGCGGTAATGAAGAATGCGTCGCCCGGATTGAGTAGCGCGCGCTTGCCGGTGGTGTCATTACGAACGATAGACTGACCTTCACGTTGGACAACGATGGATGGCGCGGAAACCTTGCCACTCGCGCTGGAAATGACCGGAACCTTGACATCCTGCACCTGCCAAACCAGATCATCGCCATCATAGTAGGCGAGTCCGTGCGCGATGGTGGCGGGCGCACCGGGTGTGGTGGCCACGTCCACGCGCTGGGCGCTGGAGGTCTGGGTTGTCCCTGTCGTTGTTTCCGGGGTCGTTTCGGCCTCTGGTGTGGTTTCCTGAGGCAGTGTTGGATCCACCAACGCCGCCGGATCCTTGGTGGGTTCCGGAGTCACGTCCGTTGATTGGGCCGCAACATGGGATTGCAGCGCTCCCACAACCAGCATCAGGGCGATGCCGAGGCTCATCAGCAATCGCCATCTCTCCAGGGTTCGGGTCATCGTAGTGTTCTCCAAAGTCGAGTGCTCAAGATCGTCCAGCTTCAAGAACGCACAGTACCTGGCGCACGTTTCGATATGGCGGACAGCATACCACTTTCGACATGCATATCCCGCACGTACAGAGTTTACACTTGTTAGGAGGAATTTGCCTGTTCGTCCGAGGATGCATCTGTGAAACCGTCTCCTATCTCATCGCCAGCGGGCATCTCACCCTACTCGATCATCCTGGCGATCATCACGATCCTGTCGCTGGGTCTGGGTAGCTGGATGTACATCGATAATCGCCAGCAGGCGGATGAGATCGCGAAGCTGAAAGCGGATAACGCCCAGTTGCGCCAGCATGCCAACGCCACACTCTATGTCATGGAGCCTGCCGATATCGCCCCGGCAGCGTTGCGCGGTGAGGTCTACCTCACCGTCAGCCGCTCAGGTGTCATTGTCCTCAGCGGGCTCCCTGCGGCAGGTAACAACGAGGTGTTCATGGTGTGGTTGATCAACGACACCGATGGCACGGCCACATCCGCAGGTGCTATCTCAACGAACGAGAGCAGTCAGGGCTTCGCCCTGCTGCCTGCTGATAGCGCACCGTACAATCGCATTGCTGTCTCGCTGGAGATCGCAGGAACCACCGTACCCGAGGGCAGCTATCTGCTCGAAGCGGAAGTCTTGCCTATTAAGGGATAGTAGCAACCGACGGTGGTGCTAAAACGTTTGCATGAGCAGACACACGTCGTCCTGTGCACACGTGGGCTATCTGGGGAGACCACACCTGACTGATCCATCTCAGCCACACCAGCATCGCGCCAGATTCCCCGGCCCCATCACGATGACCGATGTGGTGTGGTTGGTGATGGTGTTCGTGCTCGGTGTTGCGGTCCGCGTCTTCTTCTTCGATCTCCCAATGATTCACGACGAGGGTGGTTACGCCCTCGCCGCTCGCGGCTGGTTTGAGGGGACCGGCGAACTCTACAACGATCTCTGGATCAGCCGACCGCAAGGCATCTTCCTTGTCTATGGCATGACGATGAAGACCGTCGGGTATGGTGTTGTCGCATTCCGGGCCACGGCCTGGATCTTCGCGACATTCACGGTGCTGGCGGTGTGGTTGTTCGGTCGCCGCTGGACGACACCGCGAACCGCGTTGCTCGCCGCGTTTATCTGCACGCTCCTGCTGGGTTCACCGACGCTGGAGGGGTTCACCGCCAATGCGGAGATCTTCGCCGGACTGCCCGCCGCGTTCGCGGCGTTCTGGCTACTACGGCAAGCGCAGACAGGATGGACCTCGCACGGTCTGATCGGCATCGGTGTGCTCATCGGTCTGGCGGCGGTGCTCAAACCCAGCGGGGCAACGATGTGGCTGGCAGCGATCGGATTCATCGTTCTCTTCGGTCACGAGTCGTGGCGCAACCGAGGTGTCCGGAGCGGCTGGCTCACACTCGGCGTCGGTGTGGTGGCAGCTATCACGCTCCTGCATGGTTGGTATCTCGGCTGGGACAACTTCTTCTACGCCACTATCAGCTATCGATTCACTCTTCAGAGCGCGTTCAGTGTGGGTCTCGTGCACAACCTGAAGCAGATCGGTTGGATGCTGATCAATGCCGCCGAGTTCTTCCTGTTGATCATTCTGGTACTCATCTTCCGCATTCGGCTGCCGCTCGTACCGGTGTTGCCCGAGCAGGAGCATATCCGCAATCCGTTGCGACGATGGTGGCATCGACTACGATCCGGCGATGCCGGTAGCCTGCTGCTCCTCCTCTGGATCGCCGCTGCTTCGCTGGGTGTCTTTATGGGTGGCGACTACTGGACGCACTATCTGGTGTTGGTGGTCCCGCCAGTCGCCCTCTGGCTGGCGCGCGCGATCAAGGGTATCGCGCACGCGCTGACGAGCTGGCGCCGTGTGCTCGCGATCGGAATGTTCGCCATCCTGCTGATTCTGCCGTATGCAGTGGCCTTCGATGGTGCCGATAGCATCTACCAACGACTCTATCGCCATCCCGGGTACCCGGCGCAGGCCGAGGTTGCCCGCTATATCCGCGAGAACACCACACCAAACCAGACGATCTATGTCGCCTTCGATCAGGCTTCGATCTACTACCTGGCCGACCGTAAGCCGGCCTACCGACATCTCTACGATCAGGAGCTGATCGCGCTCCCGAACTCGTATGCAGATATCATCGCGCTTCTCAACAGCGACAATCGCCCGATGTATATCATCAGCACGTTGCACCCAGGTCCATTCCCGGACGATAGCAAGGCGTTCTGGAGGGAGGTAAGCAGGTTTTATGATCTGGAAACGATGATCAACGGAGTGCCAGTCTACCGGGTGAAGCCCGGTCTCAGGCATGCCGGGGACGGTCTTACAGACGCCAGCTCGGCTCCTCAGTATCGTGATCATCCGTCACTAGCACATGACTCTCATCAACTGCACCCGGTGTCTCCATCCGCTCATGCATGAGGAACGCCGATCGCCCGATCGCGTGTGATGCCAGGGGTGTGGTTAATACCGTAATCAATGCAATCAACACCAGGCGCTTGTTCATCGTTGGCGTGGCAATGATCGTGGCGGAAATGCAGAGCAGAACCACACCCAGGAAAGTGGATTTGCTGGCTCCGTGCAGCTTGGTATAGACATCCGGCATGCGCAGAATACCGATGACACCGAGCGTCATCACCGCGCATGAGACCAACAGCAAAGCATTGAAGACGACTTCGCGAGCATCCATGGCTAGAACAACCTCCGCTCGCTGTGATAGCGTGCGGCTGCGATCACCGAGATAAACGAGATGAAGGCGAGCACCAGCGCCGCATCGAGATAGTAGCTACTGTGGGTTGTACTGGAATAGACAACCAATAACGCCACCAACACCAGCGATGTGGTATCCAGCGATAGAATCCGCACGAGACCGGATTTCGCCCGCGCGACCATAACGACACAGACACAGAACAGAATCACCAACCAGATCATGGCGATGTAGAAGACGATGTCACTCATGATCTCGCTCCTCCGCGTTCGCGATTGGCTTGTACCGCCCATATTCCCAGAGTCGGTAGTACTTCTCAGCATCGCGACGGATCGCATCTGGATCGGACGCATCCAGCACATGCACCAGCATCACCTTCTCTTCCCAGTCGACCTCAACCAGGAATGACCCCGGGGACAACGTAATGAAGTATCCAACTGGTCCGACACCATACGGTGAGTGTGTGGCCAACGGGATACGCACGATACCCGGGTGCAACAACGGTCGCATGCCCAGCGTGGTGGTAATCACCTGCCACGTCCCCTTGAAGATATCGATGAACAGATACCAAAACAGCACCGGCAGATACAGGATGATATGGAAGGACAACCCCGCTGGTGGCGCCGGTGTCGGTATAATCTGATCCCGGAACGCCCACATCAGTGCGGTACTGATCACCGCCCCAACAACGATGTACTGCCAACCGAATGAACCCATGATCATGCAGAAGATGGTGGTGGATGCGGCCAGAATCGCGAGTTGAGGAATCAAGGCATCGTCCTCTGCGTCAATCCCTGGGCTGCCACCTGAATCACATGCATGAGCGGTTCCGGATAGACACCGATGGCGATGAGGACAGCAGCGAGCACGAACGAGACCATTTGCAGTGAGATAGAGCTCTCCGGAGGATCCTCACCGGACGCTCGCTGCGCGACACGACGACGGTACATCTGGAACATGTAGACGAATGACAACACGCTGCCGAGGAAGATCAGGACCACCAATGACCACCTGCGCTCGGTGATAGTGAGATCAAAGAGCGCAAACTTGGCAAAGAATCCGCCGGTGGGTGGCACACCTGAGACCGAGAAGGCACCCACGGCAACGGCCGCGGTCGCCAACCGTCCGGTGGCTGATATCCCCAGGAACAGCGTCGCCTTGTTCAGGCTATTGATGATCGAATACAGGATGACAGCCGCCAGACCGATCGTTCCGCCAAAGGCCAGCGCGATCATGATGTAGCCAACCTGACCGATGGCGCTGTAGGCCAACACCTCAGCGGGAGCGTGGCGAGAAACCGCCTGGACACCACCATAGATAATGCTGGCGCTGCCGAGGACAATCAGCACTGCGGAGGCTTCCGCAAGCTCTCGCGGGAAAATATCCACACCGAAACGGATGAGACCATAGGTCCCGATGTTGGCCAATGCGCCGCTCAGTATTGCCGCCACAGCCGGTCGGGTTCCGGTATAGACCGTCGGCAACCAGAAGTGGAACGGGAAGAGACCGAGCTTCACACTGAACGCGACGAAGATAATCGTGGCGGTAAGGATGGCAGGGTTCTCTTGCACCAACGGCATCTGGTCCCGAATCCGCACCATATCAAGGAAGCCGGTGGTGTGATAGATAGCCGAAATACCGATGAGGAAGAGCACCGAACCGAGCAAGTTCACTGTGATGAAGACGAATGCCGCGCGGAACTGTCGCGGTGTCTCACCGTAATTGACCAGGATGTAGGACGAGATCATCGAAATCTCGAAGAAGACGTAAAAGTTGAAGGCATCGCCGGTAAACGTGAGGCCGGTGAGTCCCACTGCCATGAATAGCACCAGTGCCGGGAAGATGCGAGCACCGATATCCGAGACAACCTCGTAGATCAACGCCGAAAGCAACACAACCTGGCAAAGCACGGCGAAGATGATACCAACGAGATCAACGCGGAGAACGATACCGATACCGTGATCCCAACCACCGACCGCCATTGACTGCGTGCCGTGATCGTAGACCGCCCAGCCGAGGCGAACGGTCGCCACCAACGCTGCCAGAATCATGCCAGCCGCAAGCCAACCGTTGCGTCGGCGCGTACCATCC
>JAMLHR010000068.1 GCA_023957015.1 Thermomicrobiales bacterium
GCAGATTCGCAGTGCCATTGAGTACGCCGCCGACTTCTGGATCGGTATTCTCGGCGCGATGATGCTGCAGGCTTCCGGTCTCGTCTTCATCTCGGCGTTATTCACGCAGGTACCGGAGGTCGCCGGTTGGAGCGCCTGGAACATCATCGTGCTCTATGCGCTGGCGATGATTCCCACCGGTCTGCGTGAGCTCGCCAGTGATGGTTTCTGGGCGCTACGGGCGAGGGTCAACAACGGTGAGTTTGACCGGGTGTTGGTGCGACCGATCTCACCGGCATTGCAAAGCGCAACGGCGCTTGTCACCATCCACGGATTCGGCGGCGTGATGCTGGGGACCACACTCCTGGTGATGGGGCTCTCGCGCAGTGGGGCACCGATCCACTGGTGGACAGTGCCCTTCATCCTGATGGTGATCGTCAGCGGCACCATCATGGTTTGCTCGCTGGCGTTGCTGATCAATCTCACCGGCTTTTGGGAACCAAGCGCCCAAAGCGCCCTGCCAACGATGCTGGGGCTGATGATCGATTTCGCCAAGTTCCCGATTGAAATCTATAACTCCGCGATCCGGGTGATCGTGACGCTGATCCTGCCGTACGCCTTCCTCTCCTACTTCCCGGCATTGGTGCTGCTTGATCGCGACTCGAACTGGAAATGGCTGGGATTCTGCACGCCCCTGGCTGCGCTGTGGGTGGTGTTCGTCACCCGATTTGTTTGGAGCAAGGCACTGAATCGGTATCAGGGAGTCGGGCATTGATCCTGAGAGAGGCGCTCCGCGCCTCGCGAAGGAACTCGGTCCAAAATCTCATTCACCGCAATCTGAGCCATCACATCAAATCCCGGATAGAATTCCAAAAAACTAACCATCTTTGAAAGGACCCCCACCATGACCCTCTCCGACCGCCGCTCCGTCTCCACCTGGTCGCTGCACCGAACCCTCGGTAACTACGTGCATCCGGAATCCGCCGCGAATGGCGGCCCATTCATGTCGCTACCAGACATCGATGGCGGCATGACACTCCTGGAAGTGATCCCGGAAGTGGCAGCGCGGGGGTACGCCAGTATCCAGATCTGCCACTTCCACCTCGAATCACGTGAGCCAGCGTACCTGGCGACACTCAGGCAGGCGCTCACGGAGAACACTCTCCCGCTGGATATGCTGCTGATCGACGATGGCGATCTGACTACTGATGATATCGAGGACCAGATGGCCTGGATCAGCGAGTGGCTAACGGTGGCGGAAACACTCGGAGCCATCCGTGCCCGCGTCAACGCCGGTCACGGCACGCCCACGACCGAATTGCTGCAAACCGTCGGGCAACGACTGGCGACACTGGCGGCCCAGCATCCGAATGTTCGTGTCGTCACCGAGAACTTCCTCAGCATGACACCCGATGCCGATGCAGTGGCAACGATTCTCGATGCTGCCGGCGATAGCGTGGGATTGCTGATCGATCTCGGCAACTGGCGGGCACCGGAGAAGTACGACGAGCTGGCGAGTATCGCCAGTCTGGCCGAAGACTGTCACGCCAAGTGCTCGTTCACCGCTGCTGGACCAGACGAAGAGGACTTCGTGCGATCACTGACCATCCTGCGCGATGCCGGGTTCTCGGGTCCGATCTCCCTGATCTACGATGGACCGGATAACGATGAGTTCACGCATCTGGATGAGGAATGGGTGATCGTGGAGAAGGTGTTCGGATAGGCACAGCGAAGGGGCGGCATCACCGCCCCTTCGCTCCCCCTCCTGTTCGACAGAAGTCTTTAGTTGGTCTTCGCCATCGCGTTCTTGAATGCGGTGGCGACATCCGCTGCTGGATCATCCGGATTCGGATTGTCGAGCTCGATAACGTAGTACTCCACACCAGCGGCATCGGCGGCCGCGATGATAGCATCCCAATCCATGATGCCCTCACCGAACGGAACGTCCTTACCCGGCATACGATCGGAACCATCCTTGATGTGGACCAAGGCCACACGATCAGGATTTGCGGAGATCACCTCGGCCGCCTTCTGACCACCGACCTCCGCCCAGAACGCATCAGCCTGGAAGATGATCGGAGAGTTCGCCAGCATGTACTCATACATGCTCTGGCCGTCAGCGGTGCGGAAGAGATACTCGAAGTGATGGTTGTGATAGCCGAACTTCATGCCGGCCGCTTCAACCTTGGCTGCCCAATCGGTGAGATTGCGGCAGAACTCCTCGATGTTCTCCTTGCCCAGTGTGTACTTGGCGGCAAGCTCATCTCCACTCAGAGTGCTGAGCGCATGGGCGGAAAGATTGGCGAGATCGGCCCAGCCGAACTCACCACCGGCCAGCAAGCGGTCAAGCGGCGGAGCCGGCACAATCACCCATTCGCAGCCGAGCTTCGCATAATCGGCCACGGCGGCATCGGCATCCGCCTCGAACGCCTGATACGGAACGTGAGCGCTACGAGCGGTAAGTCCGTGCTTGTCCAGCAATGCGCGCAGCTCGTCGGCGCTGAGCCCCTGCGTGCCAGCAAGCTCGACATTCTTGAGTCCAATATCGGCCACAGCCTTGAGCGCGGCATCGAAATCCGTCGCGGAGATCGATCGCAGTGTATACATTTGGACGCTAATCTGTTCTGGTTTCATACCAGGTCTCCTATCTATGCACGTCAGAACGATGACGCTATCTCAATGGAATCACCAGTCTTCAGCGACTCCCCTGCGGCGAGCATAATCTCAAGCACGTGCTCAGCGTGCGCTGCCGTCAATACGTTATCGGTACCGTTCGCCATCACGTCAAGCGCGTGCAGGATACCGCTACCAAGGATGTCAGACGCCTCAATCGGATTCGGCACGGGGCTATCGTTATTCCATCCTTCGGCCTCACCGCCCTCGGATTCGTCACGAACGTAGATATCGGTGGTGCCGTTGCCATCGAACCATTGGTGCTGGCCGATCGAAACAGTACCCATCGATCCATATATCTCGAACATGGGGGACTTCGTGGCGGGCATCGCGAATGTATTGAACAGATTGGCGTTGCGGTTGTTATCGAAGGTGAGATTGATGCTGTAGAGATCCGGTGCCTGCACCTCGATCTCCTCACCGAAAAGCGCCGGCTGCAACAGCTTGCGGGTCGGGTTCATGATGCCACCGACCGCGCTCACGGTACGCGCCGGACCGAAGAGTCCCGTCAACGCGTGCAACTGATAGACGCCGAGATCAACAAGCGGGCCAACCTTCGGCGTGTAGAACACGCGGGGGTCTCCGGAGTAGGTGCGCCAGCTGGCTGGGCCCATGCCACCGATCTGCCCTTTGATGAAGTACGGATTACCGATCGCGCCGGAGTAAATGAACTCCTTCAGCCACATGAAGCGACCCGTCACCATCATGGCCGGTGCGCAGAAGAAATGCAGTCCCTTCTCCTCCGCCAACGCGACCAACTCGGCGGCCTCACCGAGCGTTGACGCGATCGGCTTCTCCGAATAGACGCTGTAGCCAGCCTCAAGCGCTTTGGCGGTGATATCCCGATGCAGCGGAGCCGGCGTCAGATTGAACACCAGATCCATCTTCTCCGGCCCATGACCAAGGAAGGCATCATAATCCAGGTAAGGTGCAGCATTCGGGAAGAATCCGAGCGCGTCATCAACCCGATTCTGGAAGATATCAAACACTGCCACAACGTTGGCGCGATCCGCCATTGCCTGCAGACCAGGCATATACGAGTGAGTGGCGACATCGCCACAACCAATGATCCCGATATTGAGCACCGATATACCTTTCCGGTATAGATCCGCGCCGGGCACCATTGCCCGGCACACACTCGTTAGCCTACGGAGTTTGCCGCGTTTGGCAAGGGGGATTCTCCCCCATCGCCATACAGGTGGCAACGCACCCAGTGATGAGGCGCAATCGTTACCGCGCCAGGCATGATTTGACGGCAGACATCCATCACGTGAGGACATCTCGCCGCAAACGGGCAACCTGGCGGCGGATCAATGAGCGATGGAATCTCGCCGCGAGCCTGCGTTTCCTGGGTGCGCAGGCCCGCATGCGGATTCGGCACCGCACTGAGCAACAGCCGTGTGTATGGGTGGGCCGGTTCGTGCACCAGCGTGTCGCTGGGAGCACCCTCCACCATCCGGCCCGCGTACATGACATTGGTGTGATCGCTGATATACCGCGCGCTGGCGATATCGTGGGTGATATAGAGGAAGCTTAGGCCACTATCCTCGGCCAGCCGCTTCATGAGATTCAACACACCCACCCGGATCGAGACATCCAACATCGAAACCGGCTCATCCGCAAGGATGACCTTCGGCTCAACCGAGAGTGCACGGGCAAAGCCAACGCGCTGGCGTTGTCCACCGGAAAGCTCGTAAGGAAACTTGGCCGCGGTCTCATCGGCCGGCCCCAGTCCGACCGTATCGAGCAACTCGTGGACGCGATCCTTGAGGGCCTTCCGGCCCGAAACTTTCTTGTGGATAAGGAGGGGACGCTCGATGTGGTAACCAATTGTATGGGCCGGATTGAGCGAACCGAATGGGTCCTGAAAGACCATCTGGATATCGCCACGATACTCGAGCGATGCCCCACCAGGCTGTGTCTTCAGCACATCCTTGCCGTTATAGATCACCTCGCCACTGGTCGGTTCGATCAATCGGGAGATCAGCCTGGCGGTCGTGCTCTTACCAGAGCCGGACTCACCGACAAGCGTCACGATCTCCGTTCGCGGGAGCGCGAAGGTGACATCCTCCACGGCGTGAACCTTGCGCGTATCGCGCATACCGCCCATCGGGAAGTGCTTGGTCAGGTTCTTGATATCCAGCACCAAATCACGCTGCTCACTCATTGCGCAGATCCTTCCGATGTGGTGTGCAGATGGCAGGCCACGAAGTGATTTGGCCGAACCTCGATCAACGGCGGGTGAACGCTGTCACAGGGACCGAACCGATGCGGACAGCGGGGATGGAATCGACACCCACTGGGCGGCGAGATCAAATCCGGAGGTGACCCCGGGATACCCTCCAACTGCTTACGCGGACCGGTCAGTGCCGGGAACGATGCCATCAAACCCTGTGTGTACGGATGCAGCGGATTCTCGAACAACTCGCGGCTGGGAGCCATCTCCACGATCTCTCCGCCATACATGATGGCGATGCGATTAGAGATCTCGACCAACAGGCTCATGTCGTGCGTGATAAAGAGGATTGAGAAGCCAAACTTCTCTCGCAGCTCGGTGATCTTGGCGAGAATCTCACGCTGCACAACCACATCCAATGCCGTCGTTGGCTCATCCATGATCATCAGCGGCGGCTGCAGGGCCAACGCGATCGCGATCACCGCGCGTTGACGCATACCGCCGGAGAGCTGATGCGGATAGCTATCGATGCGATCCGACTCGATACCAACGATCTGCAGCATCTCCTTGGCTTGCTCGCGCGCCTGATGCTCGTTGATCTTACGATGGGCCATAACCGCATCGATGATCTGATCACCAATCGTGGCAACCGGATTGAGCGAGTTCATCGCGCTCTGGAAGACCATCGAGACTTCGTCCCAACGGAACTTCCGCAGTTCTCTATCGGTCATCTGCAACACATCGCGACCGCCGATGAGGACTTGACCACCCGTGATGATGGCAGGCGGTTGCAGGATACGCATGATCGCTTGCGCGATGGTGCTCTTGCCGGAACCGGACTCACCGGCCAGGCCAACGACCTCGCCCTTGCCGATGCTGAACGAGACCCCATCGACCGCGCGTACAGAGCCGCGACCGGCCAGGTACTCCACCTGGAGGTTATCGATCTCGATCAATGGGATGAAGTTGTCAGGGACAGCGGTGATACCGCGTTTGACGTCGGTGCTCATGCTAATCACCATTCCCTTCCATGAGAACCGGCGTCGCGCGACTGCGACGCACCTTGGCGGGCTGCTTCTTCAAGATACTGGCGGTCTGGCGCTGCGAGCGCAGGCGCGGATTCGTGACTTCATCGATCGCGTAATTGATCATCGAGAATCCGAATGCGACCAGCGCGATGCTGAGACCGGATGGGATCAGCGTCCACCAGGCACCGACCAACATGGCGCTATTGTTCTGCGCCCAGTAGAGGTTGTTACCCCAGCTGACATTGCTCGGATTACCAAGTCCGAGGAACTCGAGGCCTGCCTGCGCACCGATAGCGTAGTTCACAGCCCCAAAGAATCCGGCGACCACGATACTCATCATGTTCGGCAAAATCTCGCGCAACATGATGCGAAGCTTGCCCTCGCCGACAGTCACGGCCGAGGCGACGAAATCCTTTTCACGTAGCGACATCGTCTGCGATCGCAACACGCGCGATCCCCACGCCCAACCGGTCACGGAGAGTACGAAGATGATCGACCAGAATCCTGCCGGCAGGAATGCCGCCAACACGATCAGCAATGGCAGACCGGGAATGATCAGCACGATGTTGATCAGTGTGGAGAGGAAGTCGTCGACACGTCCCCGCATATAACCGGCGGTCATACCGATGAGGATACCAACCACCGTGACAATGGAACCAACGATGAACCCGGTGGCCAGCGAGGAGCGAGCGCCGACAACAGTCTGGGAAAGCACATCCTTACCCGAGCCATCCGTACCGAACCAGTGTTCCCACGACGGAGGCGTGTGCCGACGACCGACGATTTGGGTCGGATCATAGGGCACCAGATAGGGTCCAAGGACCGCAACCAGCACATAGAACACGACGATGAATGCACCCACTGCGGCCTTACGGTTCTGAAGCAGAAGCCCCACCACACCCGATGCGCGTTTCGCCTTGCGCACCGGTTGGTTCTTCGGTGGTTCTGGCGTGGAGACCTCGGTCTGCGCATTCTCCAGGGCGGTGTTCACACTCGAACTCATGATTTGCCTCCCCCTAGTGTTGGCGAATACGCGGATCAAGACGGACGTAAAGAATATCGATGATGAAGTTCGCGAACAGTACCGCGAACGTGATCATCATGAACAAGCCCTGCATCAACGGATAGTCCAGGCTACGCACCGAGTTGATCAGCAGGTAGCCAAGTCCGGGATACGCGAAGACCATCTCGGTAAAGAGTGAACCGCTGAGGATGAACCCGAGGCTCATACCGAACGATGTCAGCGTTGGCAGCAGGGCGTTGCGCGCACCGTAACCAAACATGACGCGGCGGCTACCGAGGCCCTTGGCTTCTGCCATGGTCACGTAGTCCTCGGAGAGGATGGCGATCATGGTGTTCCGCATACCAAGCAACCACCCGCCGATGGAGACGATGACGATCGATAACACCGGCAAGATCATATGACCGATCACGCTGGAGATGAACGACCAGGAGAAGTTCGGCGAAAGATCGGTGTTATAGGCGTGCCGCGCCGGGAAGATATTGAAATGGAACGCGAAGGCGAACAGGAGCAGCGGCGCGATCCAGAAGTACGGGAGTGAACCAAGAAAAACAAAAACTGGAGGAGTGACATTATCCATCCAGCTACCACGTTTCCAGGCGCCAATGACACCCAGAACACTACCGATACCGAAGCTGATGAGCAATGCGGTTCCCATCAGAATGATGGTCCAAATCAGTCCGGTACGAATCACATCGATCACCGGAGCCGGGAACCAGGAGGTTGAGACACCAAACTCCCCGCTAAGAATGTTCCGCATATACCCAAAGTACTGAATAATCAGGGGGTCATCCGAAAGGCCGTATGCCTTGGTCATTGCCTCAATTGTTTCCGGGCGGATATCGCCCTGACCACGCAGCTTGGCCATCAGCACCGATCCGGGATCGCCCGGCATCATGCGCGGCAAAAAGAAGTTCAACGTAATGGAGGCCCATGCTGCGATCAGGTAAAAGATCGCCCTCCGGATGATGTAGCTCATAGAGTGTCCACTTCCGAGTTCCCACCAACACGAAACGGGTTGGGAGCGCCGCGTTGCCGCGACGCTCCCACCTATTCAGTACACGCTATGCACCAGACGTGTAGGAATCTGCCTCCATCGGCATATTGCCCTCGCCTTCCGGCGCAGCTGGTGCCCATCCGTCCGGCTGCTCACCCGCTGGGTAAACAGTGTTGGTCAGGATGGCGAGCACTGCCTGCCACGGCGACAGCTCTGCATACGGATCGCCCTCGTTCGGAAAGCCCTCGAAGCGACGGGTGTTGTACTCGCCCCACATCGGCCCCGGGAAGAGAGGAGCACACGGTGCGAGTTCAGCGAAGCGCTGCTGCATCTGGGCGAAGACCGCGTTCTGCTCGTCGGTATCCGAGATGGCCATCGCCTGGTTGATGAGCTCATCAACCGTCGCATCCTTGGAGCGGATCCAGTTCTCACCAGCTCGGTTGTCCTCAAGCGGGTAGTAGGAGCGCTCGCTCATCAGCGCGCGGAAGTGGTTGAGCTGGGTCGGACCCTGGAAGCCCCAACCGATGGTCATCGTGAAGTTGCCCAGGTTAAGGCGCTCGAACCATGGGGTGAAGTCGTACGGTGTGACGACTGCCTCAATGCCGACTTCCTTGAGGTGACCGGCCATGAGCTCGCAGCTCTGAACCCAGTCGGACCAACCGGAGACCACGTTGAGCTCGTAGCTCATCTTGTTGCCATCCGGGCCAACGCGCCAATCGCCATCCTTGGTCAGACCGGCTTCGTCGAGCAGGCGATTCGCCTCATCAACGTTGCGGGTGGTCCAACCAGCGTTCGCAGCGGCTTCATCCTTGACGGCGTTGAACGCGTCGGAGAGACCGGTGGTGTCCGCCGGATGGGTGTAGTCATACATGGCGATATTCACGATTTGCTCGCGATCGAGCGCCATGCTGATGGCCTTGCGCACGTTCGGATCATCGAACGGTGCAACTTCGTGGTTCATGTAAAGTGCAACCACGGCGCCGGTGGATGGGAAGAAGTAGCCGAAGTGATCTGGATCCTTGGCCACGTAGACATTCTCGATGTCTGGGATGAAGTTTCCACCCCAATCGACTTCGCCATTCAACCATGCCAGGTGAATGGAATCGTTGCTCGGGAAGGCTGGCATGCTCAGACCCGCGATGTACGGGCGGCCTTCCTGCCAGTAGGTCGGGTTCGCCTTGAGCTCATAGATCTGGGCTTCGAAGCGATCCAGCATCCAGGCACCGGTACCAACCGGCTCCTCATTCGCGAAGGTGACCGGATCCTCAACCGAACTCCAGACGTGCTCTGGCACGATCACCTGGCCACCAACCTCGTAGACGGAGGTGGTGTTGACGGTGTGATAAAGGAACTGCACGGTGTAATCATCGACCTTGACGATGTCGTCGATGTTCTGCAGCGCCACGCGACCGCCATTACCGGCCAGCGAGTCATTGCTCTGGAGCAGCTTCCAGGTGAAGACAACGTCATCAGCATCGAATGCTTCACCGTCGTTCCAGGTGATGCCTTCGCGCAGCTTGAAGGTCAGCACGGTGCTGTCCTCATTGAAACCCCAGCTGGTGGCCAGCCATGGGGTGGCGGTATTCGTGAGTGCGTTCCAGACGAACAGCTGCTCATAGATACCGAACTGAGACAGCCAGCGGATCGATCCACCGGCGGGGCCAAGTGGATTGAAGTTCTGGATGTAGGTTGCCTGCTGCTCGTTGTTGCAGGTCAGATAGCCCTTCTCGGCAGCGCTCTGGGCGGCGACGAGGCGGGCACCAAGGGTAGCGGAACCGGTAGCAATAGCCAGGGAGGCTACGCTGGCACCGGCACCAAGGAAGGCAAAGCGCTTGCCGAGCTCGCGGCGGTTAATCTTGCCCTGCTCGAATTCCTGAACGATTGAGAGAACTTTGGACTCACGCATGATGGTACTCCCTGGGCACAATCGCCCGTATCACAACTCTCAAAGAACTCGTGAGTTGACTCACTCTTCGGCTGCACCTCCTTGCGCTGAAGCTGTGACCAACGAGCCACACGATCCGCGCGGAATAAGCACCGAATCCAACACAACTGGTTCGCCAGGGGGTGCTCTCCCTTCAACGAGATCAATCAAGAGCCGCACAGCCCGGCTCGCCAGAAGTGTGGTGTGTTGGACAACGCTCGTCAGTTGCAATCGCTCGCTCATTTCGACATCGAAGTCGTCAAAGGAAACCAATCGCAACTCGTCGGGAATAGAGAGACCATAGGTGGCTGCCACGCGATAGACGATCGGCGCCAGCCAACCGTTAATCGCAAAGATGGCGTCGTAGCGCTCGTCTCGTAGACGCTGAAGCAACGCCTCTTCCGCCTGAGCCAGGGAATGATTCGTGATCAGCACGCTGGTGTCCGGATAGACGATCTGGAAGCCATCGAGTCGGCGACGAGTTGGCACATGTTCGAGTGTCGCCGAGACGCAGAGTGGCTTGTGAACACCGAGGTCGGCGAAAAGGCGACCGACCATCTCCCCGCCAGCCAGATTGTTATTGTCCACCCAGCTCGTACCGGTGACATCTGATTCGGCGATGTGAATAGTGGGAACACCGGCGCGCAAGAGCGGCACACTGAGATGATCACGATAACTATGTTGGAGGATGAGCAATCCATCGACTCTTCCCGAATCGACGAACTGCGAGATCACCCGCTTGCCGGCTCCGGGGGAGAAGGTGTCTTCCATGATCAGCATCAGTGTCTGACCAGCGTCACGTGTGGCCGCCAACATCGCCTCGATAATCAGTGGATACCAGGAATCGACATGGAAGCGGGAGAAGTCCTCCGGTACAACCAGACCAATCGCGCGCGTACGATGTGACGCCAGCGCTCGGGCGTTGGCATTGGGTCGATACCCGACCGCGTCGATTGTGGCCTGCACCTTGGTGCGGACCTCGTCGCTGACGCGGGCATCGTTATTGACAACTCGAGAGACAGTTGACCGAGAGACGCCGGCCAGTTTGGCGATGTCCTCCAGGTTCATACCCCATCCTCTCGTACGCTCTTGTTGGGAGCGCTCCCAATGCATACAGAAAGGATAACGATTGGGTATATCTGTGTCAACCGCGTGATGTATACACGATTTAGTATCACATTTCCCGACACAGGCTCCCTATTGTCGAGTCGAGGGCATTGCTAGACTGGCAGGTAGACGAAGGAGGCATATTTGGCAACGCATCTTCCCATGCATCGGCTGGTTCTCGTCATCTACAACGCGATGGTACTGGCAATCATGGCCACGATCATGTCCATAACGGGCGCATTGTGGTATCCACGATCGCCGTTGGTTTGGTTCATTCTGATCATCCCTCTGCTCACCATCGTCTGGTCGGTCGTCGATATCGAACCAAAGGCGCGAGTGATGGGATATTGGGGACTGGGGATGATGCTTCCGATCATCGCTGTGTTGGGTGTATTCGGCGGCTGGGGGATTCTCTACGCAGTTGGCGTGTTCGTGCTGTTGTGGACAGCGTGGGTAGAGAACGAGGGCCAAAAGTAACGCGCCCCTGATCCTTCGCGTGACGAAGGTCAGGGGCACGACACCGGTAGTAGCGATCCCTTGTGGTCGCTCGAGAGGGAATTTGGCACGGATGAATCCCCCAGGTGACCATAAAGGTCACCACTTGTCTATTCTGGAAGCACCACACCACCGCGTCTGGATCGCCGCAGGGTTCCAGCTGGCAAC
>JAMLHR010000069.1 GCA_023957015.1 Thermomicrobiales bacterium
ACATAACCTAGCCGAAGGCTGCCTCTACTCTTTACACATCCACGTGCGTGACTGGCATCGCGCGGCCGGTGATGAGTTCGACGACGCGGGTAGCATCGTTCGCATCGCCGGTGGTGAATAGCTCAATCGAACCTGGCTTGCCGCGTTCGTGCAGCATGTGGCCGTGTTGGAGCAGGCTCAACGTCCGCCGAGCTACGGCATTACCACTATCGATCACGCGCACACCGGTACCAACGTAGGTCTGGATCGCATCTCGCAGGAAGGGATAGTGGGTGCAGCCGAGCACAAGGACATCGGTATCCTGCGCCAATAACGGATCGAGTATCGGACCGATGACACGATCGACCTCCTCCCCACCCAGCGCACCGGCCTCCACCAGTTCCACCATGCCGTTACCGGCGATCGTGTGGACCTGCACGCCATCGCTCCAGTGCTCTATCAGGACACGCAGGCGATCACCGGATACCGTTCGCGGTGTGGCCAACACACCAACGCGACCCGTCATGGTCATACCAACTGCCGGTTTCACCGCCGGTTCAAGGCCAACAAACTGCATCTGAGGAAAGGTCGCGCGAAGCTCATCGATCGCAACCGCACTGGCAGTGTTGCAAGCAACAACAACCAACTTAACCCCGTGCTCGATCAGGAATCCAGCGACGGCGATACTGCGGGCGCGAATCTCCTCCGGAGGTCGCACACCGTAGGGGACGAAGGCGGAATCCGCGATGTACCGAACCTGCTCGGCAGGTATCATCGCCGCGATCTCGCGCCAGACACTGAGTCCACCGATACCCGAATCAAAGATACCGATAGGTGCGTTCCGGTCGGGGGTCATGGTTGTGGGAGTTTCCAGCTATGCAGAAGCTTCCATTCCAGCGTGTGCCACCACTCGTCCGCCCAATCTTCGCTCTGGAAGGCGAAGAGATGGAAGTATTCGGCGGCGAAGGTCTCCGGACCGATCGGGCCATCCTCCTTCACAAATTCCATCACTTCATCCAGCATCTGCGGCTCAAGATCGCTCATCGCCAGAGTCAGGTGGGCACGGAAGTTCTCCATGCTGCCCTCTCTGGGACAGAAATCGCAATCTGGATGCACCAGCGGCATGATGTTCTGCCAGGCGGATTCGTGCAGTTTCTGTTGCGGCATATTTACCGAGCCATCGGCATTATGGTGAGTATCAATGACAATACTGCGTCCAGACCAACTTACCGGACCTGCATTGTAGACGGTATAGGCGTGATGACCTTCTACCGCCTTGTCGAACGCGCCAATAAGCTCCGCCATTGGAGCGTCAGAACGGAAGAAGCCCTTGATCGTGGCATGCGGCATAAACACGCCACCGCCGATCATGCCGTACTGATACTGCAGCGAGCGATGGATGCGGATTTGCGCATCACTCATTGCCCGCGATGGCCGGAGGTACCAGCCGTATCGAATATCTGGATTCGCCTGAAGCGCTGAGAGGTTGATCACGGACGTCCCTGCATACGAACGGGCGCAAACGCGCCTTACATCGGTAGGAATGGTACCGCAGGAATCGGCACCGATGGCCAGAATCTGGCCATCGGATGTGCCTTATACAGCATCCGCCACGCGACGACGTCTCAACCATTTCTCAGCTTCAATACACGCGGGTACAAGCAACGCCCAGGCGATGCATGCCAACCACTGCTCACCGGTCAAGGAAACTGTGCCTAACGCCCGCTGTAGCAGCGATGTCTCAACCGCCAGGACGGTGATAAGCACACCGAGACCGATCAGCTTGGCGGCATCGACAACCGGTTCCGCAAATCCGGAGAGTGGATCGCGACGCATGGCCATACCACCCAGCAGCGAAGCGAGGGCCATGACCGCAAACGCCATCGTGACCGGTACACCGGGGACCTCAGCGGATGTCTCACCCGGGGCAAGCAACAACGCCGCCAGCGTGACCGCGAAGATCAGGAACCCATACATCACCCATTGTCGAATTGCGGTTGGGCTGGCGATGGGTTGCTTTGGATCGCGCGGCGGTTGCGACATCAAGTCTGATGCTGGCGGATCCTGCAGAATCACCAACACCGGGATGAAAACGATAAAGAAATTCTGGAAGAGCACCATCAGCGGCGTCAACGGAACGCCAGAGTTGATATCGAAGATGCTTGCAACCAGAAAGAGCAACACCAGAGAAAGCAATCCCGCCATCTGGTAACGCACATAGGCAACGATCTTGGAGTAGATACTGCGCCCGAGGCGGATCGCGGTGACCAGCGTGCCGAAGTTGTCATCGGTCAGGATCATCTTGCCGGCTTGTTTGGTGACCTCGCTTCCGGAACCCATGGCAACACCGATATCGGCTTGCTTCAGTGCCGCAGCATCGTTGACGGCATCGCCGGTCATAGCCACGATATTGCCCATTTCCTGCATCAAACTCGCCAGACGCAGTTTGTCCTGCGGGGTGACACGACCAAAGACATGAAGATCCGGCAACCGACGCTTGAGCTCATCATCTGAGAGTGCCTGGAGCTCGCTGCCGCTGATGGCACCGCCCCGGAGGCCGAGTTCCTTGCCGATAGCCCCAGCTGTAACGGCGTGATCACCGGTGATCATGCGCACTTCAATGCCCGCCTTGTGAGCAACAGCCACCGCATCGATCGCTTCAGGACGGAGCGGGTCAATGATACCGACCATGCCGGTGAAAACGAGATCGGTAACGAATGACATCGGATCGGCTACAACTGCTTCCCTAGGATCATCAACGAGTCGATAGGCAAATGCCAATACACGCGATCCCTGACGCGAGAGTTCGTCAGCATATGCATCGATCTCCTCCCGACGCTCCTCCAGAGGAACGGGATCGTCTACCTTATCCGCTGCATGAGAACAAAGCGCCAGAAGGACATCTGGAGCGCCCTTAACCAGCTCCACCAGACGCTTCTCGCCATGCCATTGAATCTCATGGAATGTGGCCATGAACTTATAGGCAGAATCGAACGGCACCTCGGCGACGCGCGGGTAGGCGCGTCTGGTCTCCTCGGCATCGACACCCATCTTGGCGGCGAGCACCACGAGTGCAGCCTCCGTGGGGTCGCCAACGACATCGCCAGCATCGGAGACCGTCGCATCGGAATCGAGACACAGTCCCAACGCCAGCGCCGTGAAATCAGGAGTGGGCTCGCCAGCTGCTTGCCGAATAGTGCCTTGCTTGTCGTATCCCTCACCCTGCACATGGAATCGCCGACCGAGAAAGTAGAGCGATCGCACCGTCATCGCGTTCAAGGTCAGCGTGCCAGTTTTGTCTGAGTTGATGGCACTCGTGGCACCCAATGTCTCCACATCGGCCAGGTTCTTCACCACCGCCTTGGCATCTGCTAACTGTTTCGCTCCGTGAGCGAGGATTGCCTGGACAAATGTCGGCATACCTGTGGGGATGGCGGAAATCGCCATCGTGATGCCGAGCAACAGGACCGAACTGAGTTCCTGGCCCCGAGCGATACCGATAACAACGATGATCACCACCGCCAGCCAGGCGATAATGCCCAGCACTTTGGTCAATTGACCAAGTTCCTGTTGCAATGGCGAGGGAGCCGGTTTCACGGCTGAAAGCATTGAGGCGATCTTTCCCATCTCTGCATTCATGCCGGTGCCGGTGACTACCATCGTGGCAGTACCACGACTCACCGTCGTGTTCTGATAGACCATATTGGTGCGATCACCCAACTGCACATCGGCATGGGATAGCGCGCCTGTTTCTTTGGCGATTGGTGCGCTTTCACCGGTAAGAGCCGCTTCCATCGTCTCCAACGTGGCACAGCGAATCAGACGACCATCGGCCGGGATGAGATCGCCTGCCTCCAACTGCACGATATCGCCCGGCACCAGACCGACCGCCGGTATCTGTACCAGGGCGGCATTGCGGATCACCTTCGCCTGCGGAATCTGTAGTTTGGCAAGGGCGTTGACGCTGGCGCGTGCCTTCATCTCCTGACGGGTAGCCAGGGTGACATTCAGAATCACCAGCAAACCCACCATGATCCCGACTGGTGCCTGACCAATGAAGAGACTCACCACGGATACCGCGATCAGCATCAGGTTCATGGCATCGCGCAGTTGCATGCCCACGATCGTCAAGATTGAGACCGGTGGTTCGGCGACGATTTCGTTCGGACCGTACTGCTGGAGACGCTGCTGCGCAGCGGTATCTGTCAGACCGTTGTGGTCATCGGTGCCAAGTTCAACCAGCACATCAGATGCCGCCTGGGTGTACCAGTTCCTTGTGATCTCTGGCTTATTTTGCGATGACATGCTCTCCCCTTCACACATGATGCCCGTGCGACGTTATGGAGAGAGTTTACTTCAGAACCTGCAGCGATCAGTCCGTCCATCCAGCAGCGGCGCGGGCTCCCCAGCGACCATCCATCTCGAACACTGTTATCGGAAACCCGAAGCACTCACTCACGTTTTCGCTCGTGAGGACACACTGTATCTCGCCTGCATCCAGGATGCTGCCGCCTCGTAGCAACATGACATGGGATGTGGTGGCCGGGAGTTCCTCCAGATGGTGACTGACGGTAATTGTTGGCAGATCTGGACGGCTGGTGGTCAGCGAATCCAGCGATTGTAGCAGCGCTTCACGAGCCGGGAAATCGAGCCCTGTGGTGGGTTCATCCAGCAAGAGCAGCTCGGGATCCTTGATCAATGCACGAGCCAACCGAATCCGTTGCCGCTCGCCGTGGCTCAGGTGCCCCACTTCCTCCTCAGAGAACTGCCCAGCACCAATACTTGCCATCAGATCTCGAGCCCGTTGGTACTCGGCATCGCCCCAATCATCCCAGTGCGGCCAGGTGGTGTTGCGCAGACCAGTGAGTACCGCCTCGCAACCATGCAACCAGTCCAGCATCCGTAGCGACGGATCGACTCTGGCGATGCGGGTACGAAGCATACGCAGATCGGTACGACCGAACGTCTCGCCGAGTACTTCCACCGATCCCGTGGATGGATGTCGCTCCGCGCTGAGGATACTGAGTAGCGTGGTTTTACCGGCACCGTTCGGACCGAGAATCGCCCATCGTTGTCCGGGCGACAGTTCCCAGCTGATTTGATCCAGGATAACCTTCCCTTCTGGCGTCCGAAGCGAAACATCTGCGATTCTGGCGATTGTATGCATATCGTTTGATCTCTCAGAAGAACAACTGGAATCCGTCCGTGCCAAGACGTTCTGGGCAATGATGCCACTGTTTTGGGCGTGATGATACGAAGCTGATCCTGACACCGCAAATTCCAATCTGTATTCTGTTGACATTATGTAATCGTCAGCATAGCCTTAGGGCAGTCAGCCGGTCTGGAAGGCCTCACGCGAGGCCGAGGATCGGACGCATGTTAGGAAAGGATCGCGCTACTATGTCACAGTTCACACACAAGCGGGTAAACCGCCGCTCTGTGCTGAAAGGTGCCGCCGCTACTGGACTTGGCCTGGGTGTTGCCAGCTCCGTGTATCTGCCCACCGCCTTTGCGGCGCAGGAGAAGCGCCAGGTTTTGGCCTGGGTCACGCACGGTGAGCCAGATCTGACCACCCTGCACAACATTGTCGATGCTTTCAATGAGCAGAGCGAGACAACCGAAGTCACTCTGGAGCAGGTACAGGGTTCCGAGACCGACTCCGCCAAGCTGATCACCGCCGTCCGCGGTGGCACCGGCCCGGATGCCTACATGCTTGACCGCTTCGTGGTCGCCGAGCGCGCCGCCAGCGGCCTTCTGCAGGACCTCACCGATCCGTTGACCAACGCCGGCTTCGATCCGGATCTGACGGCCACCTATCTGCCATTCGCGGCTGAGGAAGCCTCCTGGCAGGGTACACCGTATGCGTTGCCGTTCGATACAGACACCCGCGGTCTCTTCGTAAACCTCGACATGATTGAAGAGATCGGCGAAGATCCAGCCAAGTTCACCCTTGAAGCCGATCCACTGACATGGGACGAGCTCAAGGAAATCATGGCCAAGCTCAATGTCGAAGACGGTGGCAACTTCACTCGCTTCGGCTTCGTGCCGTGGCATGAGCAGGGCCATGCGTACACCTATGGCTTCAGCTTCGGTGCCACCTTCGTTGACCGCGCGGCATGCGCCGTCACCCCAGACGAGCCCGCCATGGCAGCCGCCATGGACTGGATCAAGGCGTACTCCGACGAGTTTGGTGCCGCCAAGATGCAGGCTGCGGTCTTCAATCCTGAAGGCTCACCGCCAACCGAGAATGTGTTCCTCACGAATCGCATTGGCGCGATGATCACCGGTGACTGGATGATCGCCACCATCGCCAAGTACAAGCCAGAGCTGAACTACGGCATCGCCAAGCTGCCGGTGCCGGAAGCTGGCATGCAGTCCACCACATGGGCTGGTGGCTGGAGCTGGGTGATCCCGTACGGCGCTCGAGAAGTCGACGGCGCTGGCGAGTTCCTCGCTTACATGTCCGGCGAGCCTGGTCAGCGCGTGTACACCAAGGACACCGCTCACCTGCCAACCGTGGCAGCGCTCATGGGCGATCCAGATATCTTCGACGAAGTTCATGCGAAGTATGCCGAAGTCCTTCTGCCGCTCAGCACGAACCGCCCGCCGCTGCCGGTTGGTGGTAAGTACTGGGATGAGCTGCAGGCCGCCTTCCAGGCCATCTACCTGGGCACATCCGAGGTAGGACCGGCGCTGGAATCCGCACGCAAGAACACCCAAGACGTGCTCGATCAGTACTGCCCGATCGAATAACACGCTTTTGCCGGGGCGAGGGTATCCTCGTCCCGGCTGTTCTGTTTTATGGGTTTTCCGCTCCGGGGGGAGAGAACCGCCATGAGCACCACACAAGCGGCGTTCGCCGCGCCGCCAAGACGATCCAAGTGGTCCATCACCAGGGGTGAGCGAAAGAATATTTTCATTGGTCTTGCGTTCATTTCCCCTTGGATTTTTGGTTTCCTCGTATTCTTGATCTATCCAATCATCTACTCGTTCCAGCTCAGCTTCACCCGCTACGGTGGGATTCTGCCGCCTGAACCCATCGGGTGGGCGAACTACACGCGTATGTGGAATGACGAGGTGTTTTGGATCGCGATGAGAGCGACCTTCACCTATGCTGCATTGGCCGTGCCGATCGGTGTGGTGATGGCGATGGCCATCGCGATTGCGATGGATCAGCCGATGCGGGAGATTCCGCTCTATCGCACCGTTCTGTTCCTACCCTCCGTGTTGCCGCTATTTGCAACCTCGTTCGTGTTCATGGTTCTCTTGAATCCGAACACCGGTATCGTGAATCAGATACTCCGCAGCATCGGCCTCAATCCACCCAACTGGTTCGGTGACCCGAACTGGGCAAACTTCTCCATCGTACTTATGGCACAAATGGGTGCCGGCCAGGTTGCACTTATCTTCCTCGCCGGTCTCCGCGGTATTCCACCCCATCTCTATGAATCGGCCCAGCTAGATGGTGCCAGTTGGGCGCAGCGATTCCGCAACATCACCTTGCCGTTGATGACACCGATCATTCTCTATGACTTGATTATCGGTATCAGTGGCGGTATCCAGGTCTTCACCCAGGCATACATCATCACCGATGGTGGTCCCGCGAGAAGCACGACCTACCTCGTCTTCTACCTCTACAACAATGCGTTTAAGTACTCCATGCAAATGGGTTACGCGTCCGCACTCGGTGTTGTGATCTTCTTGCTCACACTTGTCCTTGCAGGTATTACGTTCCTCACTTCCAAGAAGTGGGTCACGTACGACCTGACATAGCCTGGGGAGAGTTATCATGCCTGTTCAAAACAACCCCACGGCACCACGTGTCATGGGTACACAACCGGATGAATCCACCTTCCAGCATCGGAAACGTGATCACTACGCCCACGTTTTCTCGCAGAGTATATTGCCGCGCATCTTCCTGATCGCGATGTGCCTGCTCTTTATCCTGCCGCTGTACTGGATGGTGGTGACATCGCTCAAAACAAACACCGAGTTAACGCGCTACCCACCCACGCTTTTTCCGGAGAACATCGCGTGGCACAACTATATAGATTCGGTACGCGCGTTCACGGATGATCGCGCTGGTGTGACGTTCTGGACCTACGCCCAGAACACGCTCATCATCACGGTGCTCTGCACGCTGGGCGCTGCCATCTCGAATCCGCTGATCGCCTACGGCTTTAGTCGTATCGATTGGCGCGGACGTGATCAGGTGTTCTTCGTGGTGCTCGCCACGATGTTCGTCCCTGGTTCCGCCATCCTGGTGGCCATGTTCGATATCTGGGTGAAGATCGGTCAGTGGTTGGGAATCCAGACGATCAATACGTTCTGGCCTCTGGTACTGCCGGCGTTCTTCGGCAACGCCACCTGGATATTCATGATGAGGCAATTCTTCTTCCAGATACCCAAGGACATGTCTGACGCCGCGAAACTCGATGGCGCCAGCGAGTTGAAGGTCTTCTGGCAGATCATCATGCCGCAGGCCCAGGCCGCTATTGGCGCGATCTCGATCTTCGCAGCTGTCGGCGCATGGAACGACTTCATGGGTCCCTTGATCTACCTCCAGAGCAAGGTCAAGTACACATTGGCGCTTGGACTGGCGGAGTTCACCTCGGCCAGTACCCACGACGTCCAGTTCAATCAATTAATGGCCGCAAGTACCATCGTGGTTATCCCGGTGATCGTTCTCTTCCTGTTCTTCCAAAAGGCGTTCACGGAAGGTATCTCGGTTGCCGGAATTAAGGGCTAGACCCTCTTACAACGCGAGAAGAACTTCGGTACAATCCACGCAGTAGTGCAAAGCGGCCGGTCACCCCCGGCCGTTTTGCGCGAAACGCGAAGTTGCGTAACCTGGCCCCGAAGCAGGGCCAAACGAGAGGAATGTCTCTTGGAAGACTACAAACGGTTTGACCACCGGCGGCTGGAGCGTGTCACACGCTGGCTGCCAGAGCTATACGCATGGCGCAGCGCTCGCGTTGCTCCAATTGAGGATTGGACATTCACCAGCGCAGATGGCGAGGTTACCCAGCTAAAGCGCGGCGATGCCTGGCCAGTTGTCGATCCCCACCGCCCCATCACCCTCACCGCCACGGCCACCATTCCAGAGGAATGGAAGGGTCAACCCGTTGACATCCAGCTCTCGCTTGGTGGCGAGGGTCTGGTGAAGTTCACACCTGGCTACCAGGTAGGTCTGAATCCATTCCATCACGACTGGGAGGTAACCGCCTCCGCCAAGGGTGGCGAACAGATACAGATCGAAGCCGAAGTCATGCCAAAGGGTCTGTTCGGTTCACACAACTACAGCCCTGGCATTAATCGCGCCCTGATGGCGATTCCTCACAAGGAAGTGCGAGCGCTCGCCCTTGATCTCGAAGAGATCATCCGCGCCGCGAAGACGCTGCAGGACCACGAGATTCTGCCCCATCTGCTTGACCTGGTGGACGATGCCTACCGCGTCATCGCTCCGTACTGGCCGTCCAACACCGATATCGTCCACACCCGGGCCGTTCGCGGTGATCTCACCGGTGGTCAGGCACACAGCGTTGGCCTCGGTGATTATGAGAGCCCCGGCTACCAGGGTGAGTTGGTCATTGGCGGTATCTGGCATGTGCCGGGTCCTTTTGCAGAGATCGAACCGCTGTCCGCACAGGCGCTTCAGGCCTGCGACACGGCTCGAGGCGTCATTGCCGCCGGTCTGGAAGAACTGCGCGAGAAGTACCCGCCAATCGGCAGCGTCAACCTGACCGGGCATGCGCACATCGACCTCGCCTGGCTGTGGCCCGTAGCGGAAACCCATCGCAAGGCCCGACGCACCTTCAGCACGCAGCTGTGGTTGATGGATCAGTACGATGACTTCATCTTCAACCAGAGTTCCGCTCAAGCCTACAAGTGGATTGAAGAGGACGATCCGGAACTGTTCAAGCGCATCCAGGCACGTGTCGCCGATGGTCACTGGGATGTGGTTGGTGGTAGCTGGGTCGAGCCAGACA
>JAMLHR010000007.1 GCA_023957015.1 Thermomicrobiales bacterium
CATCAGTAATCGCTCTGTTTGAAACCAAGCAGCGGCTTGAGGTCCCATTGTTCCAACGACGCTACGTCTGGGAGGAGACTCAGCAATGGGCTCCATTATGGGAAGACATCGAGATCAAGTTCGTTGATCACATTGAAGGAAACTCCGACGCGCCGGTGCATTTCCTAGGTGCGATGGTTCTCGATCAGAAGTTAACCCCTGCAACCCACGTCGCCAAACGGCAGATCATCGACGGTCAGCAGAGGCTGACCACGTTCCAGATATTCCTAGCAGCGTTCGCAGATCTTTGTCAGGCGCACCAAATAGATGATCTTGCAAAAGAGGTTCGCAACTATCTTCTGAACACCGGCATGATGAAAGAACCAGACGTGGAGAAATTCAAGATCTGGCCAACTATTCAGGATCGAAAGGACTTTGCAAACGTAATCGAAGCAGGGTCTGTCGTAAAACTTGAGGAACGCTACCCATTGCAGAAAAAGAAATGGGCTAGAACTCCTGATCCACGTCCGCGCATGGTAGAAGCTTACCTATTCTTCGCACGAATGCTGAATGGCTTTTTCCTGGGAGAAGAAGATGCACCGCCCATCGGTGCCGAGTACAGTCTCCGTGACCGACTGGAAGCGTCGTATCAAGCTCTGAAATCATCTCTCCAGGTTGTCGTAATTGATCTTGATCCGAATGATGATGCGCAAATCATCTTCGAGACCCTCAACGCTAGAGGAGAGCCGCTTCTCCCTGCTGATCTCTTGAGAAATTACGTATTTTTGAGAGTGTCACGAGGCGGGGGGAATGCTGAAGAACTGTACAAACAGTACTGGAAAGACTTCGACAGCGATTATTGGCGAGAAGAAATAGGTTCTGGACGATTTCGCCGCCCCCGAAGCGATCTGTTCATTCAGTACTTTCTGGAAAGCCAGACAAACACTGATATCTCACCCAAGCATGTGTATGCCGAATACAAGCACTGGTCCGGTAATCATCCAGAAAACGTGACCGTCGAACATGAACTCGCAATGCTGGCAAAGAATCGAGAGAACTTCGCACGTATTCAGTCCGCCGACGTCGAAGATCCGCTGTATTCGTTCTTCAGGTTCGCCTCAGTGTTCGAAATTGGTACGGTGAATCCTCTTTACCTATCGATGTTGGGACGCAAAGTGCCCGAGAACGAACTTCGCCTGATATCCGGGCACATTGAGTCGTATCTTATGCGAAGAGCGATCTGTGGGTTGTCTACCAAGAACTACAGTAGGGTTTTCCTACGACTCAACCAGGTACTTCGGGAAGAAATTCCTACCGGTGAGCTTGTTGCCGATCACCTCATCTCCCTCTCCGGATTACCACATATATGGCCTAGTGATCAGGAAGTAAGAGAAGCCATCCTAAATAACCCTTTCTATACCCAGATGAATCAGCAGCGACTCGCTTATCTGCTTGGCAGAATAAGCGACAGAATGCAAACCGCTGGAATGGAGCACCTGGCTATCAGGGATAGGATGACCATTGAGCATATCCTCCCACAGTCTTGGACCGAGCACTGGAGTTTAGGAGATGGAAGCAAGGGATACAACAGGGAGGAGCTTGAAACTGCGCAAATCGATGATCCGGTCGCACTAGCATCCATTCTAAGAAACGACTATGTGAACCGCTTGGGCAATCTCACGTTGCTCACGTCTCCACTTAACTCAGCACAGTCAAACTCTAGCTGGCATGTAAAGAAACCGCTGATGGCATCGCATTCACTACTGCCCATGAACGCAAATTTACAGAGATTCCAGCAATGGAGCGAGTCCGCTATCGATTCGAGGGCTGAGGAAATGGTTGAGATATGCCAGATGGAATGGCCTAGACCGGTGAGAGCGTAAAATCCTGATACACTTGTTTCGCCAGCCGTTCTGCTGGGGATGTGTTGTGTCATGAATGGTAAAGGAGTTCAGGGTACATGCCCGTCTATCAGTATCGCGGCACCGAATGTGATCATGAGTTTGAGATGCGGCAGAGTTTCGGAGATCCGATCACGACATGCACCGTCTGCGGCAAACCCGTGCGTCGGGTGATCCATGCTTCACCGGTGGTGTTCGCTGGATCTCGGCTGGTATATCGGATGACTCGTCCGACCTCCGACCCCAAAGGTGGCGTTCAGGACGTGAGCAAAAAAGGCGGATACCACTGAGACGAAGAAGGACGACGACGCCTCCACATCAACCACGACGAAGGAATCGTCAACTCCTGCGCCAGCACCCATCGCTGCCGCACCATCAGCCGAGTAGCGGAATGACTTTGACAGCGCACGCCAGCACCATCACTCATAGCGAATACAGTTCGCGTGCGTTCACCTGCGTCTGCACATTGGGGTGCGTCGCCTAACGACGTTACCCCGCGCCCACCTTCACCGATGTCGTTTTCGATGAGGAGTCTACAGATGCCAGACCAACTTTCGATTTACAACACCATGACTCGCAGCATTGAGCCGTTCGGAACAATTGAACCAGGCAAGGTACGAATGTACGTCTGCGGTGTCACCGTCTACGACCATGCCCATATCGGCCATGGATGAGCAGCATCGCTTTTGACGCGATTCGGCGCTACCTGGAATACAGCGGTTATGAGGTCACTTACGCGCAGAACTTCACCGATATCGATGACAAGATCATCAATCGGTCCGCTGAACTCGCTATCGACCCCAACGAGCTCACCCAGAGTTTGATTGACACCTGGGACGACGAGATGTCGGCCTTCAACATCAAGAAGGCAAACAATCAATCCGCGTGCTACGCAGGAAATCCCCTTCAGGATCATCGAGATAGTCGAGGCTTGATAGCCAACGGTCACGCCTAAGGAAGCGAACGGCGATGTGTACTTCCGCGTACGAAGCTTCGACGACTACGGCAAACTCAGTGGGCGGGACATCCAGGATCTGCTGAGTGGTGCCCGCATTGCCATCGGCGAACACAAGAACGATCCGCTCGATTTCGCTCTCTGGAAAGCCGCCAAGCCGGGGGAACCAACCTGGGAGAGTCCCTGGAGCGATGGTCGTCCTGGCTGGCATATCGAGTGCTCGGCCATGTGCGCGCACCATCTGGGCGACCAGATCGATATCCACGGTGGTGGCGCCGATTTGATCTTCCCCCACCATGAGAACGAGATCGCGCAATCGGAAGCATTCTTCGGTCACGATTTCTTCGCGCGCTACTGGATGCACAACGGCCTGGTTCAGCTCGGCGGCGAGAAGATGTCGAAGTCGATCGGGAATATCGTTCGACTGAAGGAGATTGTCGACAGCGGCAAGGCGATGGCATTCCGCCTGCAGGTACTGCAATCACACTATCGCATGCCCTTGACCTGGACTGCGGAGAGTCTGGACGCGGCCCAGAACGGACTCGATCGCATGCGAGCTGCAGCATCACCGCTGCCGGTGAAATCCGCCGACGATCACGACGCCGAACTCGACGCTCTGGTGGTCGCCACGAATGAAGCCTTCCATGCCGCTATGCGCAACGATTTCGATACACCGATCGCGGTGGCACAGCTTTTCGAGTTGGCACGGACGATCAACCGAAATCGCACGAACGATCAATTCAACGCCTCGGTCGAAGACGCTCGCTTGAAACTGATCGAACTGGCCGAGATCCTCGGTCTCGACCTGAGCGAGCCAACGACTGAGTCGCTCACCGATGCGGCACCGTTTATCGATCTTCTCGTTGAGCTTCGTGCTGAGCTTCGTACCGCCAAGCAATTCGCGCTGGCTGATTCCGTGCGAGATCGCCTCGCTGACCTTGGAGTAACCATTGAGGACACCCGACAAGGGACGATCTGGAAATCGTCCTAATACATCCCAATCAGGACAACGCAGTGCGCCCCAGCGTAATGGTCGACCACCGCAGGGTGGTGGTCGCGGACCGCGACCGACGGACGCTACGCGGCGTCCGGAAGGCGCTGCAGCCACACCACCGCGACCAGCGCGGAAACGCAGTCCCGGCATCCAGATCAAGGGTGATCTGCTCTATGGCCGCAATGCGGTGCGTGAATCACTGCGCGCAAACAAGCGAGCGTTCACGCGCATGTTCCTCGCAGATGGTGTGAAGGAAGACGAGCGCATCGACGAGACGCTGGAGCTTGCGAAGGATCGTGGTGCGATCCTGGAGCGGGTTCCACGCATGATGCTGGACGATCTCACCCGCGGTGGCAATCACCAGGGAGTCGCCGTTGAGGCTGGGGAGTTCCCATACGCCGAACTCGAGGATATCATCGAGGCTGAAGGCACCATCCTGATCTCGGATCATCTCAATGATCCCCAGAACTTCGGCACGCTGATTCGCGCGGCGGATGCAGCGGGAGTTGCCGGTATCGTGCTACCTCAGGATCGTTCCGTCAGTGTCACACCGGCGGTGGTTAACTCCTCCGCCGGTGCGGTCGAGCATCTGCTCGTGGCGCAGACACCAAATCTGGCGCGGGCGCTGGACAAAATCGAGGAGTCTGGTCGCTGGATCATCGGTTTGGACGAGGATGAGACCGGCAACAACATCTTCACGGTTGATGTGCCGACTCCGGTGGGATTGGTGCTCGGTGCCGAAGGCAGTGGTCTCAGCCCAATCGTGCGCAAGCGCTGTCAGGTGATTCTCAGCCTGCCGATGCGTGGTCACGTGGACTCGCTGAACGCCGCCACGGCGGGATCAATCGTGTTGTACGACTTGCTCCGACGCGAGTTGACACAGGCGTAAACCACAACTGAAATCTACGCAAAAGGGCGGTCAAATGACCACCCTTTTGCGTTCGCTGATCCCGATTACGTCTGGCGCAGATGCACCACCGTTGCGCCATCGCCACCCTCATTGGGACGGGCGGTCTCGGCGCGAGAGACAGCTGGATTCCCCTTCAACAGATCGCGCACGACGGTCCGCAACGCGCCAGTGCCTTTTCCGTGGATGATACTCACCATCGGCATACCCATCAGATAGGCATCATTCACATAGCTATCCACAATCGGCGGAATCTCATCGACGCGCTTGCCGCGAATATCCAACTCCAGTGGCATCGTGCCCATGGCAGCCACGCGCTCGCGGGCGATAGAAGCGGAGGTCTGCGTTTTCTGCTCGGATTGCTTCGCTTTTCCGATCCGCTCCAGCGAAGCCAGAGGCTGTCGCACCTTCATGCTCCCCATCAGCACCTCCGCCGACTCGGCATCGATACTGACCACGTCACCAAGCTCATCGAAAGCAAGCACGCGCACACGATCGCCGGGACGAATCGGGGCTTTATCGATCTGCACCTGCGGCTTCGGTGTGGCTTTCCGTTTCTGAACCTCCCTCACCTGCTCCTGGGCAGCACGAATCTGACGCGCGGTCTCGACCCGATCAGGTAGTTCACCGATGCCACTCCTCTTGATGCGGTTGATCTCACGAGCAGCCTCGCGGGCATCGCTCAACTCCGCCTCGACCTCAGCGATCGCTTCAGCCCGAGCCTGACGCTTGATCTCCTCCGCCTCACGGAGGACACGGGCGGCGCGACGACGGAGCTCACGCGCGTCATCATCCGCCTGCTTCGCCTTCGCCAGCTCGGTGGAGATGTCATCACGGCGAGTGCGGATATCATCGATCAGCTGTTGCGCATCCTCATCGTCCGGATCAAGCATGGCGCTAGCCGCATCGACAACGCGCTTCGGCATACCCAGTCGCGCTGCAATCGAGAGCGCGTTTGACTTACCGGGCACACCGATCATCAGGCGATAGGTGGGGCGCAACGACGCCAGATCGAACTCGACGCTGGCGTTCTCCACACCGCGGGTGGCATAGGCATATGCCTTTACCTCGGAATAGTGCGTTGTCGCAATCACCATCGCGCGCTTGGAGAGTAGATCGCCGATAATCGCGCGAGCCAGGGCCGAACCTTCTTGCGGATCAGTACCGGCTCCAACCTCATCCAGCAATACCAGACTGTCACTATGGACGTTCTCCAGCATGCCGATGATATTTGTGATGTGGGAGCTGAATGTACTCAGACTCTGCTCGATACTCTGCTCATCGCCGATATCAACGTAGATATCGGCGAACACGCTAATCACCGAACGATCATCGGCCGGAATGAAGAGTCCGGACTGTGCCATCACCGTCAGCAAACCAACCGTTTTCAAGGCAACGGTCTTTCCACCGGTATTCGGTCCGGTGATAAGTAGTACGCGGAACTTGTCACCGATCTCGATATCGGTTGGCACCACTTTACGTTGATCCAGCAATGGATGGCGAGCACGATCAAGCCGTATGTATTGCGTTGGATGGCGGGCATCGGTATCGCGCACGCGCTCACCCTTGTTTCCGCGATGTACCGCTGGCCGGGTCGCCTCCATCTTGGTGGCGAGACGAGCCTTGGCGACGGCAAGATCGATCTGAGCCAGCGCCATCACCATTCGCAGCAATCCATCGGCACTGTCCCCGACCTTGCCGCTGATCACATCAAGGATGCGATCAACCTCGCGTTGTTCCTCCAATTGTTGCTCGCGCCACCGGTTGTTGAGCTCAACAACATCAAAAGGCTCGATGAAAAGCGTCTGTCCGCTTGCGGAGGTATCGTGCACGATCCCCTTGATCAAGCTGCGAGCATCAGCCCGTACCGGGATGACATACCGTCCATCCCGCATCGTGATGATGTTTTCCTGCAATGCGCTGGAGTGGCGGCTACCGGAGAGGAAACTCTGCAGGCGATCGTGCAAACGACTATGGGCAATGCGCACCGCCTGGCGGATACGTCCCAGTGCCGGACTGGCACTATCCAACACGTCCCCTCGTGGGCCAATCGTGCGATTGAGATCAGCCTCCAGCGTGCTGAAGTTCTCTATACTCTCAGCGAACTCCTGCAGATGGGGATAACGCTCGTGGGCATCCGGAAGCTTGCGAAAGTGGTTCCTCAGGTCACGGGAAGCTCGCAATGTATCGATTAGCGTCAGCAGTTCGGCTGGCTGAATCCGAAATCCCTTGGTGCTCTTGGTTATCAAGTCACGAATATCGCGGGCACCACCAATGGAGAAAGCCGGAAACTGCACCAGCAGCTCACTTGCCTCCGAGGTGGTGGCCAATAGGGTCTCCACAAGTTGCGGATTGGATGTTGGCCGGATCCCACCTGCCATCTCGGTAGCCACGGAATAACGGCACTCGCGCGCCAGCATCTCCAGGATGCGACCGAACTCTAGTTTTCCAAGTGTGTGATCAGTAATCATGATTGGTTCTCAACGCCAGTTACCAGATGCAGACATGGCGGTATTATCGTAAATCGAACAGATGATCTGAATTTCATTGACACGAACAAGTGTTCGCCCCTATACTCGCAGTGTCGATATGTCACGAGTCAGCCTGTATGGCTCCGCACGATGAGGCACTGACCATGAAGAAGCTATCGGAACGCCAGCAAGCTGTGCTTGATTATATCGCGGCCTTCCTCGATCAGAATGACTATCCTCCCACCATCCGCGATATCAAGAACGATCTCGGCATCTCCTCCACCAGCGTCGTCGATTACAACCTGAAGGTGCTGGAGGAACGTGACCTGATTCGGAGAAACCGCAATATCTCGCGAGGTATCGAGTTGGTCGGTCGTGTACCTCAACGTGCGGGTAACACCGTTTCGGTCAAGATCGTTGGTCAGATTGCCGCCGGTCTCCCGATCGAAGTACCGGAGGTCTTCTCCCCAGACGATGTCCTTGGCCGGGTTGAGGTTAGTCCGGAGATCGCACCACGCGGTGGCGAGGACCTCTTCGCCCTGAAGGTCAAGGGACTCTCGATGATCGACGCTCTCATCAACGATGGCGATATCGTGGTGCTGCGGCAACAGAGCACGTGCGAGAACGGTGAAACCGTCGCAGTTTGGTTGGAAGCTGAGCGCGAAACAACATTGAAGAAGCTGTATCGGGAGGGAGCGATGATTCGCCTCCAGCCCGCCAATGTCACCATGGATCCCATCTACACCTCGGCCGAGAACGTCCGCATCCAGGGCAAGCTCGTCGGTGTCGTCAGGCAGATTGATTAGCACTCCCGAACGTGATCAGTCATGGCGTGCGACAGTTCCCGTATAATCGAGAACTGTCGCACTGGTGTTTTCGGCATCTCAACAGGACGCGCCCATGTTCACTCTCTTTCTCACCGGGATCGGATTGTCCGCGAGCGCGGGGCTGAATGCCTATTTCCCGCTCCTCATCCTGGCACTGGCCGATAGGGCAACGAATCTCGTCAACCTCCCTACGCCGTATAACTGGCTTTCCTCCAATACAGGCTTGTTGGTGATCCTGATCCTGCTGTCGCTGGAGTTGGTGCCGGACAAGATCGCCAAGATCGACCATCTGAGTGACCTCGTCCACACCGCCATCCGGCCCGGTGCTGCCGCGCTGGCGTTTATGGCAGTGGCGCACCAGAACGAACATATCCATCTGGTCACCGCCATGCTCTTCGGCCTTGTCATCGGTGGCGCCGTACATTGGCTCAAGGCCTCGTCCAGGCCACAGATCACCGAATCCACGCGAGGATTGGGAAATCCGATCATCAGTCTGCTGGAGGACATGCTTTCGGGGACGCTGGCACTCATCGCCATTTTCCTGCCGTATGGCGTCATCGTCATACTCCCGCTCGGATTCTGGTACCTGCACCGTACTTACCAGCGAATGCAACGTGGGGAGACGCGGATTCTGCAACCATTCAAGACCGTAATGGAAGCCGCACCGGCTGGCGATGTCGACCAAAGTTGACACGAACCGACTCAACTATGTAGAATGACTACAGTTAAGTACGACTGAGGAGTCACCATGCCTGTAGCATTCAAAGACTATTACGCTGTCCTGGGCATTCCTCGCACAGCATCTGAATCCGAAATCAAATCCGCCTTCCGAGCCAAGGCTCGTGAAGTGCATCCTGACACACACCCGGACGATCCCCAGGCAGAAGAGAAGTTCAAGGACGTCAACGAAGCCTACGAGGTCCTCTCCGACACAGAAAAACGTCGCATGTATGATCGCTTTGGTGAGGACTGGCAACGCTATCGCGATGCTGGTGTCAGCCCGGACGATATCCGTGGCTCTACGCGCGGTCGTACCGGTACCTCTCGCGCCACGACCACCAGTGACGATGATTTCGAGCAGTGGTTCACCGGCGGAACGCCCAGCGGTAGTTGGGAGTGGAGCGAAAGCGGCGGCTTCCGCGAAAGTGGAGGTCGGTTCTCCGACTTCTTCAATCTACTCTTTGGCGATGACGAACGCAGATCCGCGCGTAGCAACCGTCCGACGCGTGGCGATGATCTGGAGGTACAGGCCGATGTCACCCTCCGCGAAGCCATTGAAGGCACACGTCGCAAGATGACATTGCAGACACCCGAGATCTGCAGAACCTGTGGCGGCGTGGGTCTGGCCCGCGGGACAACCTGCCCTACCTGCAACGGTACTGGTCAGGTAAGCAAGACAAAGACGCTTGAGGTAAAGATTCCGGCGGGTGTGAAGTCCGGTTCGCGCGTGCGTATCGCTGGTCAGGGTGGTCCGGGAATGAGCGGCGGGCCGAATGGCGACGTCTATCTGATGATCAATGTCCGACCGGATCCGGTCTACTCCGTGGAGGGGCGCAATCTGAAGATGAACGTAAGTGTGCCGCTCTACACTGCATTGCTCGGTGGTGAACAGGTGGTTAACACCCTCTCCGGCAAAGTAGCGCTGACCATCCCTCAGGAAACGCAGAATGGCCACGTCTTCCGACTACGAGGTAAAGGTCTCCCGAGCAGCGGCAAGCAGCCTGCAGGTGATCTTCTGGTAACGGTCGAGGTCGAACTCCCGAAACATTTGAGCGATCAGGAGAAACAAGCGTTCGCCCAACTACGAGACATGCGACAATAGATCAGGCGGCCCCGATTGAGGCCGCCTGAATACGTTCTGTAACACGATTGCGGAGAGGGCTGAGATGCCAGCAACAATCATCATGGGCGGACAATGGGGTGACGAAGGTAAGGGCAAGCTCACTGATGCGCTTGCCGGTACCGCCAGCATGGTGGTTCGAGCCAATGGCGGCAGCAACGCTGGCCACACCGTAAAAACGGACAGAGGCACGTTCAAGCTGCACCTTATCCCCTCCGGCATGCTCAATGATGATGTTGACTGCGTCATCGGTGCGGGTGTCGTCATCGATCTCGCGACGCTTGCCGAAGAACTCCGTGATCTCGCGAATCGTGGCATCGACACCAGTCGGCTCCGCATCTCCGATCGCGCCCACATCGTTCTCCCATATCACGCCCAGCTCGATCGTCTGGAGGAGCAACGACGGGAATCCGAGGAGATCGGCACCACACTACGTGGCAATGGTCCGGCCTATGCCGACAAGGTCAGCCGTCATGGTATCCGCATGTGCGATCTGCTGGACGATGCGATCCTACGGCGCAAGCTCGCAATCGAGGTCGATAGCAAGAATGCTATCTTCGCCAACGTCTTCCGGGCGGAGGAAGTCGACTTCAAGCAGCTCTATCAGGACCTGATGGAATGGGCGGAACCGATTCGACCGCTGATCACGCCCACCGAAGTCCTGGTGCAAGATACTTTGGCCGAAGGCAAGAACATCCTGATCGAGTGCGCTCAGGGCGCGATGCTCGACATCGACTACGGTACCTATCCGTATGTGACCAGCTCGTCACCGACCTCAGCCGGAGCTTGCCAGGGAGCTGGCGTCGCTCCCACCCAGGTTGAGCGCATACTCGGTGTCTATAAGGCATATAGCACCCGCGTCGGTGCCGGACCAATGCCGACGGAACTGCTGGAGGATACCGGCGAGATTATCCGCCGAAGGGGTAACGAATACGGTACGACCACCGGTCGACCGCGCCGCACCGGCTGGTTTGACGGTGTGGCAGCACGCCAGTCCGGTCGCCTGAACGGTGTCACGGAAGTGGCACTGACGCTTCTGGACGTGCTGGATACGTTCGAGACGGTGAGCGTCTGCACCGGCTACACGATGCCAAACGGCGAGCTCCATCACGTGCCGGCGCAGCTGGACAACCTGATCGGAGCTCAGCCGCAATGGGCATCCAGCGCGGGCTGGATGCAGGATACGACCGAGTTGCGCAGCTTCGACGATCTGCCCTTGAATGCCAAGATGTACATCGATGTCATCCAGAACCAGATCGGAGCGCCAGTCACCTACGTTGGCGTCGGTCCGGCACGAGAGCAGTTGCTGCATCGTTAGATGTGTTCGTGGCGAGGTTCCCGGCCCATCAACGCGATGACAGCATCTAGCGGGCTCTTGCCCTCGAACATCACCTGATACATCTCCTCCGCAATCGGCATTTCGATACGCAGATCACGAGCCATCTTCACGGTGGCTCGGGTCGTATCCACGCCTTCGGCCACTTCACCCATGGAGGCCAGGATCGCGTCGAGGGACTCCCCCGAGGCCAACTTCACCCCAACGCGATGGTTCCGGGAAAGATCGCTGGAGCAGGTGCAGATAAGGTCACCGATACCGCTGAGTCCAGCGAATGTGAGCGGATCTGCACCGAGGGCGACGCCGAGTCGGGCGATCTCGGCGATACCACGGGTCATGAACGCCGCCTTGGCATTGTCCCCAGCCTGGAGTCCGTCGCCAATACCGGCACCAATAGCGACGATATTCTTCAGCGCCCCGCCGATCTGGACGCCGATCACATCCGGACTCGTGTACACGCGGAAGGTTGGTCCCATCAACGCGCGCTGAACGGTGGCAGCAGCTTCTGTATCGGTACTCGCAATAACGGTCGTCGCTGGTTTGCCTTGGGCGATCTCGTTGGCGAGGTTCGGACCCGACAGCGCACAGATCGAGGCACCACTCCCCTCACCCAATACTTCCTGGAGGATCTGCGTCGGCAGGAGAGAGGTTCCGATCTCGATACCTTTGGCTGCGGAGGCAACGATCTTGCCGTTGAGGAGCGGCGCGATGGGCAGCACGCCAGTCCGCAGTTTCTGAGAGGGAATCGCGAGGAGAACGATATCCGCATCCGCCAGTACGCGCTCGGTATCCATCGACACCATGAGTGAATCCGGCAGCGCGATACCCGGCAACGACCTGGGATGACGGCGAGACTCAGAGAAGACCTCATAGTCCTCCTGGTTTCTTGCCAGCAGTGTCGTCTCCGTTCCTGCTCGGTCAGCCACCAATGCCAAGGTGGTACCCCACGCTCCGGAACCAATCACTACCAGCTTTGACACAGCCGTTTGCATAGACGTATTCCCTCTCTGAAGTCCGCATATACTTTGAGAGTATGGCATTCGTACCCGCAGAAAGGATCATCGTTTTGGAAATCACGCTTCCCATGGACAGCCTTGCCATCCGCGAGCTGCTTCCGCATCGGTATCCGTTCCTGCTGGTCGATCGGATCATCGAGCTCGAACCGGGTGTCAAATCCGTCGGTATCAAGAACGTCACCGCCAACGAACCGTTCTTTCAGGGTCACTTTCCGGAGTATCCCGTCATGCCCGGGGTACTGATCGTTGAGGCGATGGCTCAAACCGGCGGTGTTGCTTTGAAGGTACTGGAGGAGTACCAGGACAAGCTGGCTCTCTTCGCTGGCATCAACAATGTCCGCTTCAAGCGACAGGTGAAGCCGGGTGATCAGTTGCTGATGACGGTCGAACTCGGTCAGTTCCGGCGCGGTATCGGCACCTGTAACGCCACTGCCACTGTGGATGGCGAACTCGCCTGTAAGGGCGAGTTGATGTTCGCCCTCGTCCCCGATCCGATGTCCAAATAGCCTGTGACGAACGCAAAGACTATTGGCATCGACGCCAGTCGCGCCGTCGGCCGCACGCGAACGGGTACAGAGAACTATTCCTGGCAGTTGATCCGCGCCCTGATGCAGGAGCCGGTTGATTTCAGGTGGCGGCTCTATACCAACGGGACGAGTGAAACGTTGGCTGACGCGATCACGGCAGATACTGACCTCGTCGATATCCCCAGCCGACGTCTCTGGACCCATGTGCGGCTGTCAAGAGAGTTAGTGCAACACCGGATCAGCGGGCTGTTCGTGCCATCCCATGTGATTCCGCTCTATCACCCACCGAGCGTGGTCACCATTCACGATCTCGGCTATCTTCACTGGCCAGAGGCGCACCCAAAGAACCAGGTACGCATGCTGGATTGGACGACGAGGTGGAGTGCGAAAGTTGCCCGCCATATCATCGTCCCCAGTCAACAGACGGCGGACGATCTCGTGCGCTTCTATCGCACACCTGCCAGCAAAATCAGCGTGATCTACCACGGTGTCGATCCCCGCATGTCCCCGATTGGCGACGGTACCGATGTGGTTCTTCGCGATCACTATGGCTTGGTCAACCCATTCGTGCTCGCCGTTGGCACCATTCAGCCACGAAAGAACTTACCGATCCTTGCCCAGGCGATACAAGAACTCGATGGCGTCGACCTTGTGATTGCCGGCAAGCACGGGTGGATGGCCGATCAGGTAATGTCTGAGATCGACGCCGCAGGACTCGGCGATCGGCTTCGGGTGCTCAACTATGTACCAGATGATGATCTCCCGGCACTCTATCGCGCGGCCGCGGTATTCGCGCAACCGTCGCGATTCGAGGGGTTCGGTATGCCGATCTTGGAAGCAATGGCATGTGGAACACCGGTAGTGGTCGCCCGAGGTAGCTCACTTGACGAGATCGGTGGTAAGGCGGCACTCAGATTCGATCACGACAATGTACCGGAACTAACGGACCAGCTCTCGACGTTGCTACATAGCGACGCTGCACGAGAACACGCAGTGAGTGAGGGAATCGCCTGGGCTGGCCAGTTCAACTGGCAACAAACCGCCCTCAAAACGCGTATAGTGCTAGAAGAGAATCTCATTTCGTAGCGCATGATCGTCGAATCCGTTCATTGTGAAGGAGCGTCAGGTGCAATCTCGTGGGAGAACCGTTGGCCTGATCCTGACCATCGCAGGGCTGGTACTTGCAGTGGGATTGGGAGCATGGCTGTACTTTGGCGTCAAGGAGGACCGGCTGGAGGCATCCGGCGCGGCATTTGGTGCCGTTTTGTTCGTAGGTGTCCTTGTCTTACCTCTGGTTGGCGCCGGTCTTTACCTGATCAAGAAAGGCGGCGACGAGAATCGCGAACTCGCCCGCGTGCGGGAACAGCGGAAGCTACTGGATATGGTGAAGACGCGCGGCCAGGTCGCCATCTCCGATCTGGTGCTGGAGATGAACGCCAATACGGACAAGGTGAAGAACGACATCTACGATCTCGTTGGTCGAGGTCTGTTCACCGGCTACGTCGATTGGAACAGCGGCATCCTCTACTCCGTTGATGCTTCGGCATTACGAACAACATCGCAATGTCCGAACTGTGGCGGGCAACTGGAACTGGCAGGTAAGGGCGTCATCAAGTGCCCCTATTGCGGTTCCGAGATCTTCCTCTAGCCAGATGGAAAGGGAACAACGATGTCCAAAATCGGGAACATACTGACGTCAACACTCAATCGCGTGCCGGGGTACAAGGGATATCGTGACAAAGAGGATCGTCGCGATGAGGACAAGCGCGTGCGTGAGGCGGTTGCCGATGCCATTGTGTCTTCAATCGACAGACTCACCGCCTACAACGCGACGCTCGCCGCGGCACGATCATTCGATGCCCTAACGAAACTTGAGGCGGAGGTCGGGCAGATCAGACTCCTTGCCGACCGCATTCGCCATGCAACCTATGGATATGGTGGTATCTTCACCGAGGACTCCGTTGACGCCAACGCGCTCGAGCAACTACGGCTGTTCGATGCAGCACTACTACGCGAGGCCGATGGTCTCGCGGCTGCGGTCGACTCTGTCACAAGCACCACACCACCTGGCGACGAGGCGATGGCAGCGTTAACCGGCGAGCGCAATCGCCTCACGACGCTGTTCAACGGTCGCTCCAGCGTGGTGGATCAGGCAACGCCAAGCAAGGATGAGGCTGTGATCGATCTGTTGGCGATTCCTGAGGTGATTGAGCCCTCGCCATTGCTGCAAGCAAAAAAAGGTGATGCGCTCAGTGTTTTGGGAGACAACTTCATCGCCAACGGAGTTGTGAAGCTGAGTGCCGCCACCGGAGAAACCATCCTGCTCCGTGTGACCACTGAGTCGGAAGGGGCAACGTGGCTGCTCGGTTCATCCGATCCGAACATCGATTCAGCAAGGTTGACTGAAGGTGTCGCCGTAGATGGGACAACCACAGGCATAACACCAGCCTCGGCGTCGGTCGACACCGCTCAGGGCAAGCAAACCGACATCGCAGCTCGATACTCATATGAGGACTTGGGGGATAACCAGGTGGTCTTCACCCTGGCCCTTGGCGATAGCATTGTTTCATACAGCGGTTCGACGATTGTCGATGGCGATATCGAGGTCTATAGCGCCGAGTAGGCGTCTGTCAGATTCGGAGGAACACAATGGGTATTTTCGATCGCATGTCCCGGCTTATCCGTGCCAATGTCAACGATGTGCTTGACCGGGCGGAAGATCCGGAGAAGATGATCGACCAGATTCTGCGGGATATGGATTCCAATATCCGCACCGCCCGCACCCAGGTCGCAGCCATGATCGCGCAAGAGAAGGAGCTGGAGGCCGACCTGGCCGAGACCAAGCAACTCTCGGCAGAGTGGGGCGCGAAGGCGAAGCGCGCCGTCGATGCCGGTAAGGATGACCTCGCCCGCGAGGCACTGCGACGCAAACGCGATATGGACGAGAACGCGAATGTTTACCAGCAGCAGCATGACATTCAGCTGCAAACGGTAACTCGCCTTAAGGAGCAGCTGCGCCAACTCGAGGCCAAGTACCAGCAGACGTTGAGCCAGCGAGACACGTTGATCGCGCGACAGCGACGTGCCGCCGCAACCAAGCAGGTCACCCAGATGGCGAGCACCGTCTCACTGACACCGCTGGACGCCTCCTCCGAGCTGGAGCGTATGGAGCGCAAGATTCGGGCGACCGAATCCGAGGCGTTGGCGATTGGCGAGATGCAATCGACCTCGTATGACGAACAGTTCCGCGAACTCGATTACGATCTCGATATCGAGCACGAACTGGAAGCGCTCAAGAGCGGCACCAGCGGCATGCTGGAGGCTGGCGATGAGCCTGAAACATCGGTATTCGATGGCGAACTGGTTTCCGAAGAAGAGAGCGTCTAGCGCCTGGGGGCGCTTGAAGGAGGTTTCCGATGGCGATTCTTGATCTGATCCAACTGACCGATGAAGGCGCGGGCGATATCGTTCGTCGCGTACCCGAGACGGGTGCGGGCGAGTTTCGCCTCGGATCCCAGCTGGTGGTTCGTGAGAACCAGCAGGCGGTGTTCATGCGTGACGGGAAGGCGCTGGATGTCTTCGGACCCGGTCGTCACACGCTCAGCACAAACAACATCCCGCTGCTCGGCCGACTGATTGGTATGCCGTTCGGCGGTAACTCCCCCTTCACGGCGGAAGTGTTCTTCGTCAACATGCGGGAGTTCACCAATCTGAAGTGGGGCTCCTCCCAACCCATCGCCTACCGCGATACCGATCTCGGTATGGTGCGGCTACGCGCCTTCGGTACCTACTCCATGCGTGTCAAGGATCCGCAGGTGTTGGTCAATCAGATCGTGGGTACCCGCGGTGCCTACCGCACCAGCGATATCGAGGACTTCCTGCGCAGCGTCGTCATCCAGGAGTTCACCGATACCCTTGGGGATGTACAAACCTCGATCCTTGATCTGCCAAAGATGATGAACGAGACCAGCGCCGCGATTCGCGCCTCCCTGGCAGACGATTTCGCGAAGTATGGATTCGAGCTGACCAGCTTCCAGATTGAGGCGATCACACCTCCTGAGGAAGTCCAGAAGATGATCGATCAGCGATCCGGCATGTCCGCGATCGGGAATATGGATGACTTCATCAAGTACCAAACTGCCCAGGGTATCCGTGACGCTGCCAACAATCCCGGCACCGCGGGTGATGGCGCCAGCATGGGAATGGGGATGGGTGCCGGTATCGGCATGGCAGGTGCGATGGCCGGTGCATTTCGCGATGCTTTCAGCGGCGACAGCAACAGTGGCAATCAGCAGCAAAACACCGGTCAGCAGGCACCGATAACAGGTGAGAGTAAGTTCTGCACCGAGTGCGGTGCGCAGATACCTGCATCCGCCAAATTCTGCCCACAGTGCGGTGCGAAACAAGGGTAGAACTCGAGAAGATCTACGGACAGAGAAAGAGGGTGTGCAACCGATTGCACACCCTCTTTCTCTGTCGGTTATGGACGTTCACCGCATGCACGCACAAAGTGCAATTTCGTTGATTTGGCGGGCAAAATCGGCTATTATTAGACGTTCGGGCATCAGCAAAGTGGCCCGTTCAGAGGAGCCTGCCTATGGATTCTATCGGAACCGTACGTATCGCCAGTATCGCAGAAGAGATGCGGCAATCGTACCTTGATTATGCAATGAGTGTCATCATTCAGCGTGCCCTTCCGGACGCGCGTGATGGCCTGAAGCCGGTCCACCGCCGCGTGCTCTACGCGATGAACGAGATGGGCCTGCGATCGAATACTCGCTATCGCAAGAGCGCTGGTATCGTCGGCGAAGTGATTAAGAGCTACCACCCCCATGGTGACCAGGCCGCCTATGACACCCTAGTACGTATGGCGCAGGATTTCTCGCTGCGATACCCGCTGGTCGATGGACAGGGCAACTTCGGTTCGGTAGATGGCGATAGCGCTGCTGCCATGCGATACACGGAAGCCAAGCTGACGCCGATCGCCGATGAAATGATGTTGGATATCGACAAGAACACCGTCGATATGATCCCCAACTACGACAACTCCATGATGCAGCCAGCGGTACTCCCCGCTCGCGTACCGAACCTGCTCATCAATGGCAGCTCCGGTATCGCTGTTGGTATGGCCACTAACATCCCATCTCACAATCTCGGTGAGATCTGCGATGCGGTTGCCGCTCTGATTGAGAACCCGGATATCACGCTGGAAGAGCTGCTCGAGATCGTTCCTGGTCCAGACTTCCCCACCGGCGGTACCATCCTCGGTCGCGAAGGGATTCAGGCGGCCTATGCCACTGGCCGCGGTCGCGTGGTCATGCGCGCCAAAGCCTTCACGGAGGAGCAGGATCGCGGTGGTCGCTTCCAGATCGTCGTCACCGAGCTTCCCTATCAGGTCAACAAGGCAAATCTGCTCGAGAAGATCGCGGACATGGTTCGCGAGGGCAAACTGGACGGCATCAGCGGTCTGCGCGACGAGAGTGACCGCAACGGGATGCGCATGGTCATTGAGCTCAAGCGCGATGCCCAGCCAATCAAGGTGCTCAATAACCTCTTCAAGCACACCCAGTTGCAGCAGACGTTCGGTGTCAACATGCTGGCGTTGGTGGAAAACGGTACGCAACCACGCGTGCTCACACTCAAACGCGCGCTGAATGAGTTTGTCAGTCATCGCCAGGTGGTAATCACGCGCCGTACTGAGTTCGAGCTTGATCGAGCCCGGCGCCGCGCCCACATCCTCGAAGGCCTCAAAATCGCGCTGGATAATATCGACGAGGTCATCGCTACGATTCGTCGATCCCGCGACACGGAAACCGCGCGAAAGAACCTCATGCGAGGGTTCAAACTCAGCGAACTCCAGGCACAGGCGATCCTGGATATGCGTCTCGCCCGTTTGGCCGCTCTTGAGCGCCAGAAGATCGAGGCGGAGTACAAAGAGGTCCTGGCAACCATCGAGTACCTGGAAGGGCTCCTGGCGCATCCTGAGCGCATTCTCGGGCTTATCAAGGATGATATGGCCGATCTGAAGGCACGTTTCGGTGACGCCCGTCGTACGCGCATCCAGGATGTCTCCGGCAGCATGTCGGTTGAGGATCTGATCCCTGAAGTTGATGTCCTGGTAACGATCACCGATCGTGGTTACATCAAGCGCGTCACCAGTGACGTCTACCAGCCGCAAGGCCGCGGTGGACGAGGCAAGATCGGTGCAACCACGCGTGAGGAAGATCAGGTCAAGGACATCGTCAGTGCCAACACCATGGATTCATTGCTCGTATTCACGAATCGTGGCCGCGTTTACCAGATGAAGGTGCACGAGCTGCCGGACTCCGGTCGCACGAACAAGGGTCTACCGATCCAGAACGTCGTCAATATGCTGCCGGATGAGTCCGTTGCGACGATGATGCCGATCCGCGACTTCGATCAGAGCCAGTACCTCTTCTTCGCCACTCGTCGCGGTACGGTGAAGCGTGTCAGTCTGGAGCAGTTCAAGGCAGTACGCTCGAACGGACTCATCGCGATCACACTCGATCCCGACGATGAGTTGGCATGGGTGCGGCAGACAGACGGCAAGAGCGATGTGATTCTCGTCACCACCGGCGGTCAGGCGATTCGATTCAAGGAGACCGACGTCCGGCCCATGGGTCGACCAGCGGCTGGTGTCATCGGCATCCGCATGGATGCAGGTGATCACGTGGTCGCCTTCGAGGCGATTGAGCCGGATCACGATCTGCTCGTCGTCGCTGAGCTTGGTCTCGGCAAGCGCACGGATATCGAGGAGTACCGATCACAAGGTCGGGGCGGTAAGGGCATCCAGGCGATGCGCCTGACAGCTCGTACCGGCAAGATCGCGGGTGCGGTGATGGTACATGAAGACGACACCGTGGTGATGATGAACTCCGCCGGAGTCGTCATCAAGATGGCGGCCTCCAGTATCCGGCGCATCGGTCGTACCACCCAAGGTGTGCGATTGCAGCGACTCGAGGAGAACCAAACCATCCGCTCCGTCACCGCTGAGGAGCCGAAGGATCCCGCCGCCGCAGCTCGCCTGGCGGAACTGCCGGACGAGTAACCGGCAGCTAACGATAGAAACCGGAGAGGGGCTCGCCGATGTTGGCGAGCCTCTCTCTCTCTTTGAGGCAAGATCGGACGAAATCGTCTCTACGTTCTCATCCGGAGTCGAATGGTCGGTGACTGCTCCTCGCCATATCGCACCAGATCGCGCACGGATCGAACCCAGGCCGCCAGATTCGGCATGGCGATGGTAAGACCGACGGTCACAGCAAGCACAACGAAGAACAGCAACTTGGAGGCCGCACCGGCACCGGTTGGGAAGATCGGGACACTATCCGAGAGCGGCAGCACCAGGAACTCGATCGCGATCGCGATCGGGGCGACCAGCATCGGATACGAACCAGGCAGCATGCTGGCAACCACCGTCAGTACACTCGAGACGATATAGACGATTGCGGCGATGATCAGAGCCGTGCGCAAGCTCACGATCTCGGTGGCACCGGCGAAGAATGGCACCAGCATCGCGGTTGGCAGGAAGAGGATACCCGCATACTCGGGATCATCCTGACTCATCCAAGCCGCAGCCAGCGCGAGTGCCACGAGAAGCACGACGACCGCTAATGTCGAAATGAGCGGCATGGTTAGCGTGCCATTCCCCCACCCCACAAACGGTACCCGGAGGTAACTCTGACGCACGATGAGAAGCGGATAGAACACACCCACCGAGGCGAGATTGATCAACGCCCAACGTCGCCAGAGCGGATGCACGATGCCATCGGCAAGGAAATACAGCAACACCGATGGCGTGAGCACGATCAGTGCCCAGATTCCTTCCAGGAAGGGCAAACGCTCGATCGTGACAATACCAAATAACAGCGAGAACGCCATGACCGCGGTCGGCACGATCTGCTCAAGCACCTGACGGAACGATGGCAACACCATCGGCGACCATCCCCAGGCGCCGTTGCTGTGGCGATGGTGCGTACGTCGCGGTTGGGAGGGATCAACTTCGGTGACGGTATCAGCGGTAACAGCGCTCATCTGTACCGAGGTATCCACCACTCGATCCCGACGTGATGGCTTGCGCCTGACAGACGGAGCGGGTGCTGGTTCCGGCGTCACGACTTTATCGATGTCGTAGACGATCTCCATGCGTTCCTGCGACGTCACCTCTTGGCGCCCCGAACGAGCACCACCCAGTCGATTGCCACGACGCGGCCTCGATGGGACCGGAGCGGGAATCTCGTTCGATTGGGACGGAAGTTCCGAGAACCGGCTTCCGACTACCAGATCGCCAGGTGTTGTTTGGTTGCGGAAATCCGCTTCGAGCGTGCTTGCTTCGAAGTAATCAAACGACGAGGAATCCTGTACCGGTGGGTAGAGATCGCTATCCCGCCCATAAGGATCGCCAGGTAGGTCAGGCAGAAATCTATGCGGTTGACGATCGTTGCCATGATACTCAGGCACGGACAAGGGCTCCTGACGGTTGCGGGACAATCAATATTCAACGTGCGGGCTGAAAGCGATTGTTCGCCGGAGTTGCTATTTCCAGTGGACGCAAGCAAGCACAGATGCTTCTCACGATCCACATCTGTGTCCAGTGTACCGACCGCTATCACCCATTTCCAGCGTGGTTATCGGGGTTTTCCGCAAATGTAGGCTGAGAACGGACGTTTTGTCCGTGCACTGCGATGATGTAAACTGCGTACGAACATATGCACGTACGAGCAATCTCGGGGAGACACTCAATTGCTGGCAAACGGAGCCAATCAAGTTCTCGATGAAGTCGTCGCCTTTCTGATCGGCGCAGGTCGCGTTGTGCTCGTTTTCGCGTTCTCACTCAGCATCGCCTGGCTTATCAATCGCTTGATGAACAAGCGCCTCAAGGAAATGCCTCTCATCACCCGCTACGGTAAGAACGGATCGATGTTCGCGTTCCGGATCGTTACCGCCACGGTGTACATCATCGCCTTCCTCACGGCCCTCTCTCGCCTCGGTGTAGATACCAGCGGTATCCTCACACTCGCATCCGCCTTCACCGTCGCTATCGGTCTCTCTATGCAGGACGTCATGCGGAACCTGATCGCTGGCATGTATATGCTGGCCGAGAAGACATTCCAGGTCGGTGATCGCATCAAGATCCGCAATCTATCAGGTGTTGTCCAGGGTGTTGACGTCCGCACAACAATGATCCGTACCGATGAGGGTGCCTTGTTAATGGTGCCAAACCAGGTGATGTTCACCGATGTGCTTCAGAACGAGACCCGCTTCAATCGTCGCGCCGCCCGTTACCAGATCGCCAGTAACTACTCGGGCGAGGAAATCGCCACGAAGGTGGACGAGGTCGTCCTCGGGCTAACCGGGGTGAAGGTCGTGAAGGACAGTCTGCAACTCGTTCAACACGATACCGAAACCAATAAATGGGATGTGCTGTTCACGCTGAGCGGTCGTGAGGCGGCCACCGATCTGGAACTTGCCGATGCACTCATCAGTTCATTCCCTGACTGCACGATCGAACGAGTATCTGTAGCATGACGAATCGTATCGGTATTCTCGGCGGGACGTTCGATCCCATCCATATCGGCCATCTGGTGATGGCCAGCTATGCCATTGATGCGCTGGATCTGGACTCCGTCTGGTTCATGCCGGCGCAGAGTCCACCGCACAAAACCCAGGAGATAACGGCAACCGAACACCGTGTCGAGATGTGTCGACGCGCGGTGGCGCTAGATAGTCGCTTTGTGTTCAGCGATCTGGATCTGGGGAAATCGGGTCCGTCATATACCGCTGAGCTCCTCGAACGCATCCACCGTTTGCTCCCGGAGGCGGAGCTGGTCTTTCTCCTTGGTGCCGACTCGCTCAAGGGTCTACCAAACTGGCGCCAACCAGAGAAGATCATCGCGTTAGCGCAGATTGGCTGTGCCGAACGTCCCGGAACCACCGTTGATGAACAGGTGCGATCGACAGTTCCCGGGTTGGCGGAGAGGTTACTTGAGTTTGACTCACCCTTAATCGAGCTTTCATCCACGGAAATCCGCACACGTCGGGCGAACTCGCTCTCTATCACTTACCTCGTCCCGGAATCGGTAGAAGATTACATCGTGGAGAACGGACTTTACCGTCCAGGCAGCTAATTTCTTACCTTACCACTGTATAGGTTCAGAGACATATGACCCCTGAGGTGGGCAGCAAATGAGGTGGCCATTCCCGTACGATGAGTGTGTTGCATTCACGTATGAGAAAAGGACACCTCTATGCGCAAGTTTATCAGTTCACCCGGCTATCGAACCCACATGGCTGTGCCCAGGTGGATGCAGCGCGTGACAACCGCACTCCCACCAACGCTTTCTGATGAAGCCCGCATGCGACTGCACTGGGTCGATTTCTCCCACCAGCAGGGGGTGACCATGGCCGCGGCCGCGGCCATGGTCAGCGAACGCACGATCAAGCGGTGGCGGCAGGCACTGAGGTTGCACGGACTCCAGGGACTGGAACCGAAATCTCGGGCACCAAAGCGGCATCGTGGCCCGCAGTGGACGACAGCTGATGTGGAAGCGGTTCTTGTTGCGCGGAACAGTGAAGAAGGGCGTGGCAAGAGCAAGATCATCATTCAGGATCTGGTAGCGGCAACCGGACGCATCCTGTCGGTCTCAACTGTTGGTCGTATTCTGGCCTACCTGAAACACCGGAGACGCATCCGGGAACCCCACCGGATCGTGACACGCCAGGTCCGGAATCCGCGCCCGTACGGGATCCGTCGCCCGAAAGGCACACCACCGCCTACCCAGCCCGGTGATCTGATCCAGATCGATACCGTGCATCTCCGTCCGCTCCCGGGGGTGGAACTCCGCCAGTTCTCGGCCATCGATGTCGTCACCCGCATCTCAGTGACCGATGTCCGAACCACCGCCACTGCCCGGACGGCACGAGATCATCTCACCTTCCTGATCGAGAGTTTGCCCTTCCCGGTACGGACGATTCAGGTCGATGGGGGATCGGAGTTCATGGGCGAGTTTGAAGCGGCCTGTCAGGCGCGTGGGATCGTCTTGCACGTGCTCCCACCTCGCTCACCCAAGCTCAATGGTCGGGTTGAGCGCTTCAACCGAACCACGCGAGAGGAGTTCTGGGCGTGGTATGAGGGCACAACCGATCTCCCCACCGTCCGGAAGGCCCTCCATCGCTGGACCAGCCGCTACAATGCCATCAGGAAGCACGCATCGCTCGGCTATGTCACACCGCTCGATTCCCTGCTTTCCCTCCAGGGGTCATAAGTGCTGAACCTCTACAACCACTGCCATAAAACCGGGAAATATGGGATAGTTGGCACATTACCGTCATGGTTCGTGGCACGTGCGTGGGCGCGTGCTTTTCCATGTATGTAAGTCCATTCCAAAGGGGAGGGATTGAGTGAACTACATGTTTCTCTATCTTGCACCGGTGGTGGTCTTTGGTCTGATCGGCATTGGCTTCGCCTGGTATATGGCGAAGGAAGTGCTGGCGTCTGACCAGGGCACAGCGGAGATGCAGGATATCTCGAATCGCATCTATCAAGGTGCGGTGGCGTATCTGACACGCCAGTACCAGACTATCTTCGCGCTTGCGCTGGTAGTTTCGGTGGTTATCGGCGGTTTGGTCTATATGTTCGAACATGACCACAAGACCGCACGTGGAGTTATCACCGCTCTTGCATTCCTGGCAGGTGCGCTGCTCTCCGGTGTCTCCGGCATCATCTCGATGTGGGTCGCCGTCAAGAGTAACGTTCGCGTGGCGGCTGGTGCGGTTAAGGGCACTGGTCCAGCGATGACCATCGCCATGCGCGGTGGTGCAGTCTCCGGTTTCCTGGTGATCGCTCTCGGTCTGCTGGGCCTCCTCGGTGTCTATGGCATCGTCTATCAGTTCGCCGAGTCCAGCCAGGGCTGGGCGACCGTCGCCGAAACCCCGTTCTGGATCGTCGGCTTCGGCTTCGGTGCCAGCTTCGTTGCCCTCTTCGCCCAGCTCGGTGGTGGTATCTACACCAAGGCTGCCGATGTCGGTGCCGATCTGGTCGGTAAGGTCGAGGCGGGTATTCCCGAAGACGACCCGCGCAATCCGGCCGTTATCGCTGACCTCGTTGGCGACAACGTCGGCGACTGCGCTGGCCGCGGTGCGGATATCTTCGAAAGCTCGGCCGCCGAAATGACCGGTGCCATGATCCTGGGTGTTGCCTTGTTCAACGCATCCGGTGGTGCATCGAACGACAAGAACATTATCTGGATCTTCTTCCCGCTGGTCCTGGCCGCCTTCGGTCTGTTGGCATCGATCATCGGTGTCTTCAGCGTCCGACCGCCGCAGATGACCGAGAAGCCGATGGCGGAACTCAACAAGGGTTTCTACATCACAGCCGGTATCGCGGCTGTCATGCTTGTGGCCATCTGCCAGCTGCTGCCTTTCGGCAAGTGGGAGTTCGCCGCAGCTGGTCTGGTTGGTTTGGCGACATCCATCGCCTTCCTCTACATCACCCAGTACTACACCGAGAGCAACTTCCGCCCGGTGAAGAACATCGCCGAGGCCAGCAAAACAGGACCGGCGACCAATATCATCAGCGGTATCTCGGTTGGTTTCGAAACCACCGGTCTCGCCGCGATCACGATCTGTATCGCGCTGTTCACATCCTTCACGCTCGGTAAGGGCGTTGAGGGCTTCGATATGACCGTCGCCAACATTGAGGTCTCCTCCGGTATCTTCGGTACCGCTGTCGCCACGATGGGTATGTTGATGACCGCCGCCTACATCCTGGCGATGGACACCTTCGGTCCGATCACGGACAACGCCGGCGGTATCGTCGAGATGAGCGACGCTCCAGACGAGATTCGCGATGTCACAGACGCGCTGGATTCCGTTGGTAACACCACCAAGGCACTGACCAAGGGTTACGCCGTGGGTTCCGCCTCGCTGGCCGCATTCCTGCTCTTCTCGGCCTTCCTGGACGAAGTACAGCGGTTCAGTACCTCCGCCATTGATCGAGTCGTCAATCTGGCCGAGCCGAAGGTCTTCATTGGTGCCCTCATTGGTGCGGCACTGGTGTATGTCTTCTCCAGCTTCGCCATGAGCGCGGTCGGCCGTGCTGCCACCGATATGATCGAGGAGGTGCGGCGCCAGTTCCGCGCCGATCCGGGTATCATGCAAGGCACCAGCCAGCCGGATTACCGCGCCTGTGTCGATATCTCCGTGCGCTCAGCTCTGCGCGAGATGATCCTCCCGGGCAGTCTCGCCGTAGTTGTGCCGGTGATCGTTGGCGTGCTCCTCGGTTGGGAAGCCGCCGCAGGCATGCTGATGGTCGGCACGATCGTCGGTGTGTTGATGGCTCTCGTCATGAACAATGGCGGTGGTGCCTGGGACAATGCCAAGAAGTCCATTGAAGCTGGTCTCCTGACCGATGCCGATGGCAATGTGCTCGGCAAGGGCTCCGATGCCCATGCCGCCGCCGTTGTTGGCGACACCGTGGGCGATCCGTGGAAGGACACCGCTGGTCCCAGCCTGCACGTGCTCGTGAAGCTGCTGGCCACCATCACCCTGGTGTTGGCGCCGCTCTTCATCTAGCGCGCAAGCCACAGCAGAACGTATTACAGTTACCGGGAGTCAATGACTCCCGGTTCTGTTTTTTCGCGATGACAAGGTTCCCATGACAGCAACAGCAAAGACAATCGGCGTGATCGGCGGTGGATACGCAGGCCTCACAGCAGCACTTCGTCTGGCGCAAGCAGGACACAATGTCACCGTCTGGGAACGCGGTGCATTCGGCGGGCAGGCGGCGACCATTCCGCTCGGAGATACTCGCATCGAGATCTTCTACCATCACCTCTTCCAGAGCGACACCCACATCCAGGCGCTGGCGGAAGAACTCGGTATCGGCGACAAGCTCATGTGGCTGCCGAGCGATGTCTCCTACTTCGCTGATGGCAAGCTTCTGCCGCTTAACGGTGCGGTTGACTTGCTCAAGCTCGATATCATCCCGATCTGGGACCGCTTGCGCGTCGGTATGGTAACCGCCTGGCTGCAGATACAGAAGGACTGGATGAAGTATGAGGGTGTCACTGCGCACGAGTGGCTAACCAAGGCGCTCGGCAAGAACGCCTATGAGAAGACGCTTGGCGCCCAGCTAAAGGCGAAGTTCGGCAGCTACTATGACCGCGTCAGCATGGTCTGGTTCTGGGGAAAGATTTGGCTGCGCACCAAGAGCCGCAGGAATCCCCTGGAGCAGGAGAAGCTGGGCTACTTCAACGGAAGTTTCCAGGTCGTGGCAGATGCACTGGTGCAGGCCTGCCGCGATGCCGGCGTGACGATGAAGGATCAGGTCGGGATCACATCGCTCGATCAGATCGATAGTGGTTGGGCGGTATCAACCGACACAGGGTGCGAGAATGTCGATCTCGTATTGGCGACCACACCAAGCACGATCTTCCAGAGACTTGTTAAGGGCTTGCCGGAGGATTACCAGGCGCGTCTGAACGCGCTGGACTATGAGGGAGCCATCGTCACACTGCTGGAACTGGATCACTCCATTACCGACACCTACTGGATGAACATCGCCGATCCAACGATGCCATTCACGGCGGTGATCGAACACACCAACTTCTTCGGACCAGAGAACTATGGCGGCAAGCATCTGGTTTACCTCAGCAAGTATGTGGAGCAGGATCATCCGTACTTTGGTCTCAGCGATGACGAGATCATGACGGAGTATCTGCCGCATCTCAAGAAGCTCAATTCATCGTTCAGTGAAGAGTGGATCTCGAAACGCTGGATTTTCCGTGAGCGCGCAGCGCAACCAATCACTCCCCTGCACTACTCGCAGAAGATTCCCGATCTGAAGACCCCGCTAGACAATCTCTGGCTGGCAAACACAACCCAGATATACCCTGAGGATCGCGGCACGAACTACGCCGTGCGGCTGGGCGAGGAAGTGGCGAAGCGGATACTGGCGGAGAGTTGAGGCTTCATAGGTCTCGCTGAGCCTGGACTACTCACAAGCGGGAGGCCGCGGGTACAGTTGAGGTCTACGCCTGGTTCCACTTCACGCTGGCATCTTCCACGATCAGATGGATTGCCCCCTGACGCTCGAGATGCGCGAGATATGCCTGCACCGTCGGTCGGAGCAAGTAATAGGCTTGCGCATCCGGAATAGAGACATTCATACGCTGGAAGAGCTGTTGACAGATTTCATCAGCCAATAGCGGGTGATCGATGATCGCCAGAAGCGATTCGATCACGGCTTCAATCGCCGACAAGTTGCGGTCAATCAACGGATTGATATCGTCGAGAATCGGTCCGTGACCGGGAACGACCTTCACGGCGGAGACCCCTCGGGCGGTCTCCATCGCGGCGAGGTGCTCCGTGAGACCGTAGAGATATGGAATCGGGTACTTCTCCAGGGTCACCTCGGGAAAAACAACATCAGCACAGAAAAAGACACCATCGATCAGGTACCCAAACTGATTCATGGAATGTCCATTCAGGGAAATGGCCTCGAATGTGACACCGGCAATCGTATTCTCGCCGAGATGAACGAGGCCATCGACCGGGCTCTGCTCAGCGATCAGAAAAGACGTGCGAATCGGATTTGCGGGATCAGCACCACCATAGAGCATGATCGGCTGCATCAGGGGGTGGCGGAGCGTCATCTCGTCGAGATCCGGGGCGTATACAGGCGCACTTGTACGCTTCACCAGGAATCCGTTCCCGCCAAAGTGATCGGCATGACCATGGGTGTTGATGATGGCAGCGATCTCGGTACCCAGTTCCTCGCGCACAAAGCGCAGCCCCTTCCGGGCGGGGGTGTCATTGAGACCGGTATCGATGAGAACCGCCCGACCATCGTCCGCCAACACGACGCCGATGTTGGTACCGCCAGGCAATACGTAGACGCGTTCCGAAAGCTGATCTGCCATGAAACTCCCCTCATGATTCTGTGACAATGCAACTATAATCGTGCCGGAGTGATTTGAAGCACGCGGGAAGGGTAAAGGCGATGAAGCACATTCTGGCGGTGGATCAGTTCGAACGACCATGGTTGGAGGGACTCTTCGCCGAAGCCGATCGCATGCGCGCTCTCCCCCGCGATGCTGCACCGCAGCGGGGCAAGATCCTGGCAACGATCTTCTATGAACCCAGCACCCGAACCCGTCTCAGCTTCGAAAGTGCCATGATCCGTCTCGGTGGCAATGTTGTTAGCACGGAGAATGCCCGTGAGTTCAGTTCGGCCATCAAGGGCGAGACCGTAGAAGACACGATGCGGATGGTCTCCGGCTATGCCGATGCCATCGCCATGCGCCACCATGAAGAGGGAGCGATCGCTCGCGCGGTATCGGTCTCCGATGTACCCATTCTCAATGCCGGTGACGGCCCCGGAGAGCACCCGACCCAAGCGTTGCTTGATCTCTATACCATTCATCACGAGATCGGCCAGATCGACGATCTCAATATCGTCATGGTTGGCGATCTGAAATACGGTCGTACAGTGCGATCACTCAGCCTCCTCCTCCGCCAGACCAACAACTGCAAAATCACCTTCGTGGCACCCGATGCGGTTCGGATGCGCGACGATATCAAAGGTGTGCTCGATGCCTCCGGCGTGCTTTGGCACGAGGAAGCCGACCTGCATGCCGCCATGGAAGGTGCGGACGTGGTCTATCAGACGCGCATCCAAAAGGAACGCTTCGCGTCAGAAGCCGATTACCTGGCGGTAAAAGGCACGTATGTGATCGATGCAGAGGCGATGACTCACCTGCCGCAGCACGCGATCATCATGCACCCGCTCCCGCGCGTCGATGAGATCGCTGTGGACGTCGATGATGATCCTCGTGCAGCGTATTTCCGCCAGGCACGAAACGGTGTCTATGTGCGTATGGCGTTGCTGAATCAGGTACTAGGCTGAGGTCTTCTTGGGTCGCGGCTTCGGTAACGCCTCCGGACCGAGGCGATGTCGTGGACGGACGCGATTCCAGCGAGCCCAACGCGATTGGCGAGCGTGGAAGACCTGGAAGATACCCAATCCGCCCACTACTGCCGCCATGACCAGCAAGACATTGACGACGCCGAAGAGGTCGGCCGCTGCTGCCGCGAAGAAGATCGGCACAAACGATACCGTATTGCTGATGGTGAAGAACGTGGCGTAAACGCGGGCGCGGATCGCCTCGTGACTGCGCTCCTGTAGCATCGTTTGTGACGGCACCAGAATGAACGCGTTGCAGATTCCCAGGATCGCTGCCCAGATACCGATGAACAGCACCACCGTGTTCACCCGCGCATCGCCACCAACGATGATCCAGTCCAGCACGGATCGCGTCACGGCCATCAGCACCATCATCAGACCCGCGATTACCATTGAGACGCTAATCAGCCATTGACGTCCGATGCGACGGACCACTCGTGGCACGATCAGCACACCAATGAGGATACCGGCACCAGCCGGTGCGACGACCAAACCGATGTCCTCTTTGCTGAGACCGATCACGCTGGTAACGAACTCGGGGCCGAGCGTCGCGATCGTGAGAAACGTCGTGGAAGCCAGCGTCAGGTAACCGATTGCCTTTAGCAATGCCGGATCCTGAAGGATATAGACCAGCCCTTCCTTCATGTCCGCCCAGAGGCGACGCATGGGGTGAATCTCTTCCTCGGTGGGGGTGTGCACTACCTTGGGTGTCTTGGGCAGGGTGAAGACGAGCGCCGCTGCGATCAGATAGGCAACGACGGACCAGGCAAACATCTGATCCACACCCATGATCCGGATCACGATCGGCCCAGCCGCGGCGAAACCAATGAGTTGGGCGGCGGTATTGGTGAGATTGAAGAGCGCGTTCGCACTCATCAGTTGTTCTCGACGCGCGACCAGCGGAATCGTGGCACCGAGAACCGGCGCGAAGAACTGACCAGCGATGCCGAAGAGGAAGGTGACGATGTAGTACGCGGCCAGGATCGTCTCAACATGCCATCCCGGCCGAATCGTGAGGAAAAGCAACACGGAACCGGCGCGAGCGACATTGAGAATGGCCATCAGCAGTCGTTTGTTGGAACGATCCGCCAACACACCAGCGATGGGGCCAAACAATACGGCCGGTAGTGAGAACGCCAGGATCACAAGGCTAATGGCTGTGTTGGCGTTCGGGAGATCGTGGATCTCCACCACATCGCGTACACGGAGAAGCAACGCGAAGTTGATCATGTTCTGCAGAATCTGCGTGACTGCCTGAATCAGCCAAAGACGCAGGAAGGCGCCGTTCCGGAGAACGTCGCCCATACCGCCTGATGAACGCGGTGCCGCGCTCACTGATCGACCTCGGGAGCAATATAGTCCGGGCCGCGGCTAACAAACGTCTTCAATCGGCGCTCCAGCTCACGGCGCGGCAACAACACGCGTCGACCACATGATGTACAGACCAAGCCGATATCCGCGCCCAAACGGACGACCGTCCACTCGAATCCACCGCAGGGATGCGGCTTCCGCAAGCGGACGACATCATCGATGTAGAACGGGACAGGCTCTTTGAGTGTCATCGGAGGGACTACATCAGTCCCGGAATCTTCATGCCACCGGTGAGAACACTCATCTTCTCTTCATTCAGCTTGAGCGCCTTCTCCATGGCATCTGAGACCGCTGCCAGCACCAAATCTTCCAGCATCTCGACATCGTCAGGATCGACAGCGGATGGATCAATCTTGATCGACTTCATCGCGCGCTGACCAGTCACCTCGGCGGTAACGACGCCGCCACCAGCGCTGCCCTGCACGATCGTTTCCTCCAACTCCTGCTGAATCTTCATCATCCGATTCTGCATCTGCTGGATCATCTTCATGTTCGGTTGCATGGGTACTCCTTCGTATGGTTGATCTCTATCGGGAAAGTATAGTCGTTCACCGCTGCCGGTTTTCGCGATATTCATGAACACGCTGGAGCATGGCTCTCGCGTTGGCCAGCGACTCCGGTGTGGCCGGGATACCATCCAGCATCGCCGCCAGTTCATCCTCACGGCTGAGCGGGTCGAGCTCCTCGACCTCAGAAACTACGCGGCCGTCATGCTCGTGTTTGACGATGCGGAAGTGCTTATCGGCAAACGCCGCAATCTGTGCCAGGTGGCTGATAACGATCACCTGATGCGTTTCCGTCAGACTCCAAAGCTTTTCGCCCACCATCTGACCGGAGCGCCCACCGACACCGACATCAATCTCGTCGAACACGAGTGTCGGTGTCTCATCGACCTCACTCAGTATCGACTTGATCGCCAGCATGATACGAGCGGTTTCCCCGCCGGAGGCGATCTTGCCGAGTGGTTTGAGCACCTCACCCACATTCGGGGCAATCAGGTACGTCACCGAATCGATACCGGAGGTGTCGACGGAGACGGTGCGATCGTCCGCCAGTCGCAATCCATCGGCATTCGCATGCTGCTCCACGCGAATCTCGATGTCGGCATTTCCCATCCGGAGATCGGCGATACTGGCCTCGATAGCTTCGGCGAGTTCCTGCGCGGCCCTCTGCCGAGCTGCCGAGAGCGACATCACCGCTTCGGCCGCACTGCGACGTGCGTCTTCGAGTCGTGCGAACAGTACCTCCGGATCAAGACGCTCGTCATTGAGGTGTTCCAACTCCACGGAGGCGGAATCACGATACGCGATGACCTCCTCCAACGTCGCACCATACTTCCGGCGTAGCGTTTGGAGACTGTCCAGACGGTCATCCACCCACTGCAGGCGCTCGGGGTCGCCCTCAATGCCCTCCGCGTAATCACGGATATCACGAGCCAGGTCTTCGGCCAATAGAAGAATCTCGGTGGCCCGTTCGGCTAACTGCTGCGATCCGCTATCCATCGTCGCAATTGAGGCGAGATCATGCTCCGATTGCCGAAGCAAAGTGATCGCGTTGATATCCCCGGCCTCGCCTACCAGTGCCTCGACGGCGCCAAAGGCATGCGTACGCAAGGCATCCGCGTTTTGCAGCACATCACGCTCGCGGGCAAGGCTGACATCCTCGCCGATAACGGGTGCGATTTCGTCGATCTCATTGATCTGGTACTGGAGCAGATCACGACGTTGTTCGCGTTCGCGCGCACCGGAACTGACCTCATCGAGCGCTCGTTTTGCGGTTCGCCAATCCACGATCTCCCGCGAAGCCGACTCTCGCAGTTCCTCCAGGCCGGCGTAACGATCGAGAATGCGCAGCTGTTCGTCTGGACTGAGAATGCGGAGATGATCGCTCTGACCGTGAATATCAACCAGATAGCCACCGATCACACCCAACTGACCAGCGGGCACGAGGCGACCATTGATCCGCGATGTGGAGCGTCCGTTGGCCTGAATCTCGCGCGTCAGAATAAGCGGATCGACAGGATCGTGCTCGATGCCAATCACTTCGAGCGCTTCCAGAATCCGCTCGAACCCGATTGCGGGTAGCTCAAACTGACCCTCGATCAGCGCGGATTTCGCTCCGGTGCGAACCAGATCGCTACTAACCCGAGCACCGAGCACGGCACCGAGCGCATCCAGCAAGATCGATTTACCCGCACCAGTCTCACCGGTGAGGGCATTCAGACCATCCTGAAACCGGATGCGGGTGTGTTCGATGATGGCAAGATTCGTGATCGAGAGCTCAAGGAGCATGGGAACGCCCTACTCGGCCTCAAGCACGGTCTGCGGATCCCATTCCTGGACGGCGATGGGGTGATGCTCCATTTCGCTCATGAAGTCATAGCGCTCCATCACTTCCCTGATATCCTGCGCGTTGCGGGCTCTCCAGAGGGTGAAGTGGCGCTCATCGTTCAGATCGGGCGAGAACGTCTTGATCCAACGCGTATGGGCATCCCCGGTGGCGTGATCACGGGCCAGCTCCGCCAGGCGTGTCGGTGGGAACACCTCATCCTCTGGGACATCTTCACGTGGCGTGTGCACAACGATATAGAGCGGCATTCTTCTCTCCGTTCAAGTAACTAAGGCGTTCGGTTCGATTCGTTGGGACGTCGCTGCCGGCGACGACGGCGACCATCGGCCTGGGCTGTATCATCGCCATCGCGACGATTATCACGACGTGGAGCGCTCGATTCACCCAAGACTTCAGCAGCGGGAATCGTGCGTATTTCGTTGGAATCGTCCAGACGGACCGTGACCAACTCCTTCAAAACCTGTAACGAGATCACCATACCGGTACCTTCGGCCGTCTGCACCGGCGTACCGAGTCTCGGCAGGATACGTTTGGCTTGTCGATACTGCTCGTTCTCGTAGCTCAGACAACAGAGTAGGCGACCGCAGAGACCCGAGACCTTCCCCGGGTTCAGACTGAGATCCTGGTTCTTGGCCATGCCCATGCTGACATCCGGATAGTACGGCAACCAGGATGAGCAACACAGCGATCGACCACATTTGCCGAGTCCACCGATCAGCCGAGCCTCGTCACGCGGACCGACCTGAACCATACTGACCTGAACTCGATATTCCTGCTCCAGCCATTGCTTCACATCATCGGCAGAACGTGCCTGCTGATCGGTAGAGGAGTAGCTGAAGTTGAGATGCTGGCCATCGAAGCTGAACTCGGCGGCTATCGCCTTGATCTTGAGATTGTGATCACGCGCGTAAGACCCACCGCGCTTCACGATCTCGGCGCTCAGTTTTCGCCGTTGCTCAATGCCCGCCACATCGTCATCCGAAAGGAGCCGTACGATTGGTTCCAGATCACCATCGAACTGATTGAGCAACATCTGGCGGGGGGAGATCACCACTCGCGCGGCTTCCTCACCGCGTGATGTGCCAACGACGACCCATGAGCCGACGCCGATCTCCTCCTGATCAACCTCGTAGAAATAGACGCGACTGGAATCGCGGAAACGGACACCGATAGCGCGAGCGGAGTCGCCACCCAGAGCAGTGACGGCCTCGTGTTCCGTATGGCAACTACAGTTACCGACTTGCTCGCCGTTCTCCAGGCGCTCCTTGAAACGCTCGCGCGCAAACGCACGGGCCTCATCGACGCTATGCTGCCATGGTTTGCCGGGATCTATTGTTGGGAACTCTGCCATTGCAGCACCATTGTTTGTAATGCCAGCTTTGGACGCACATTGGCGTCTAGATCACTGAAACATGTATCGATACTCTTGAGCGCCAGCAATGCCGCTGTTGATCGGTCGTCACTGCGGCTCTCCAGACTGGTCAGGAGTTCGTTGCGCCACTGGTGCTGAAGGGCAGCCAACCGCGCGTAGACCGCATTGCGATCCTTGCCAAACGCCTCACCGAGCCGTGTTGCCTCAATGAGCTGATTATACCTGTCGGCCTCGATCCAACGTTGCGTCTCGGTGTACAACTCGCGTCGCTCGGCCAGGATCGTGGCGTCTGCAGCGGCCCGCACTGCCCAACCGGGACGCCCCTCACTGGCATCAGCGACAACGGATGCCTGCTCCAGTTCGACGCCCTCTGACCGCAATCCCTCGGCAATGATAGCCGTCGGCACTGGCTGGAGTTGAATAACCGTTGATCGACTCCGAATCGTCTCAAGGAGGAGCTCGGAATCCGACGTCAGCAGGATGATAACCGCATATGGTGGTGGCTCCTCCAGTGTCTTCAGAAACGCTTCCTGTGCGGTCTCCTGCATCGTCTCAACGTCATCGACGATCACGATCCGGTAGCGAGATTCGAGTGGCTGCAACGCCAGGCCGGCGGAAATCGCCCGGACCGTGCTGATATTCAATGTGAGATTGCGGGAAGTCGAGGACTTCTCGGCAACCTGCTGCTGAAGCGCGAGATTCCACTCGCTGACGTCGGGGTGCGATCCGCGCGTGATCCGCAAGCAGGATCGACACGCCCCACAGGCTACACCAGGATTAGGCGGGTCCGTGCAGAGCAACGCCTGAGCAAACGCAATAGCCAGCGTCCGCTTTCCCAGCTGCTGATAACCGGACACGATGTAGGCGTGATGCGGGCCACGTGTGACCGCAGCCTTCAGTTCGCGCACGGCATGGGAATGGCCCCAAATCGGCCAGGTGCCATCACCGGCACCGGAGTCGCTCATGCCGACTTGCGCTTCACCTGGCTGGGCTTGGGAGCAGCGACCCGCTTAACAGGTCGCGGGCGACGGCTCGCCTGTTGCTTCTCAGGCTCCTCAATACCGGCACCGACGGAAAGGAGTTCGACGAGATGACGCTTCTCATCCGCGGTGAATGTGGGATCAGAGCGAATGTCGTGGACAAACTCCATTACCTCTTCGGCGTGCAGTACGGGGTAATCGGGTTCCTCAATCTCCAACTCCACCTTGGGATGGAGGAAGACCGTGGCAGCGCGAACATCGACTTCGAGCTGATTCTCGGCAAGCCACTTCTCGACTTCCGGTACCATGCGATCGTTCTCGAGGCTAGGATTGCCAACCTGAGGTCCGCTGAAGCTAAACATCTTGCGGACAATCCCCCCCTGCTTTCGCCAGGTATTCTTCTTTTGCTGCACCTTGCCGTCGACTTCCTTGGCATTGATGACTAGCACACCACCACCATGGATCAGCAGATGACTCATGTTCCGCTTCTTGCCACCGATTTCCAGCGTGGCGTAGTGGACAAGTGTCGACTGATCGGAAAGACCCTTCAGTCTGCTATCCAGAATTTGGTCATTGCGTGGATTTCGGGACCATCGCCCCACACCCTGCATACCGACATTGAATGTAATGAATCCACCGATCATCGTCACATACGCGATGATGAGCAATCCCGGCAGCATGGCGATAAACATGGCGCTGGAGAGCACCAGGAAGCCGATAACGGCCAACCATATGCTCTTGCGCTTCTGAGACTTGATATATGAGGCATGTCGAACGATACGCATGAGGGTATTGCGATCCTTTGCTGATGGTCAGCGTGGTGGTATGGCCAAGAAAGGCGCAGCGTTATGCGCTTCAGTGAGTGTACCAAAACGAACCGCTAGAGATTCGATGGTATCCCCATTGTTGTCTCCAACCACCGTCGTCCACTGGCCAACAGGATGATAACAACCAGCCCCAGAATAGCGGCGAAGGCTCCTGGTGCGTGAAGCTGCGGTCGGTGAACGATGCGATCGTCAATGCGAAAAAGTAACATCCCGGTGACCAGCACCAGCGTACTCACTACCATCCAGGCTGAGAATGTCAGGAAGAGCGTCAGAGGCAGATACATCCAGTCCAAGGACAATCGCAATGCGAGTCCAAGCAGAGGCAGTCCGGTCAGAATGATCGCCAGATCACTCCAGCCCCGTATCGATGGGGTACGATCCGCGATCTGATAGACCGTGCCGCCCAACAGCCAAACCAACGCAACAGCAATCGTGACGCCAGCACCGTAGCCGGTGATCAGTCGCATGAGATTGGTCGTCTCCCAGGGGTGCCAGACGCCGACGTCCGTGAGAAAGGAGTTGCTGCCATCCAGCGCCATTGCCGCCAGCATTCCTCCCAGAACCACACGGATTGGCCAACTTGGCAGGGCATCGCTCAGCAGTCGCCCTCGCGTCGCAAGATAGAGGATAGTTACACCAGCGCCAGCGTAGACGCCCGTCATCCGGGCATCAAATGGCAGCAGCTGACCGCCGATGACAAAGGTATGCGACGGTGTCTGCGCGCATAGCCCATGGAGCAGCAATCGGGAGTTGGTCGCCAATCCACCCGGCATCAGGAGCAGCACTGCCATACCCAACAGAACAGCAGCAGGCCACAGCCAGTACTGACGCAGCGCTGCCATCTAGGTGGCCTCGATCGGAATGTGTTTCATCCGCATGACCGGAACAATCGCCAGAGCCGTCAACGCGGCCGCCACCAGGAACGTCTCCTGCATTACCTGCACGCCGAGTGGCGAAAGCACCTCATTCACAAACTGTTGCTGTCGCACGAAGTATCCCGCAGTGGACTCACCGGGCTCCTGGACGATCGGGTCAAGTCGACCCGTCAACTGCTGCAACCGGTAGATTCCCGCAGTCGTAACCAAACTCATACCGATGGTCATACCAAGCAATCGACAGAGGAGAGCCGTGCTCGTGGCGGCGCCTCGATTCGAGTCATCGGCAGCATCGAGTGCCGTAGCACTCAGCGGCGCCATGAGCATACCGATGCCCGCGCCAGCAATAGCAAGTCCGGGAACGATGTGCCAGAGATGGTCCATATCGATGAGAAGATAAACGCTCCCGAAACCGAGCGCCGCCAGAACCACACCGAGACGCGCCATCGTCCACTCACCAATACGGGCGCCAATGCTACCGCTTGCAAGTGCGAAGACGGCGATAGTGAGCGTCAGTGGGATGAGCAGCAATGCGGAGTCGCGACTCGCCGAGCTGTCGCTGGATAGTGACACCAATACCGGGATGTTCACCATGCCGACCATCAGCGCGGCCCCAATGAGGAAGTTCGCGAAGACCGTCGCGACGAAATATCCCTGGCGAAAAAGTTCCATCGGGAAGATGGGATGAGGAGCGCGTCGCTCCCATACCACTAACGCAATGTCACCGATAATCGTGATACCGATCAGCATCGGCAGGTGCTCACCCATCGGATTGGGTGTACCACCAAACGCTCGTAGCCCCGTGTTCACGCCAGCACCATGATCACCACCGGAACTGATGGCGAGATTGCTGGCGACCAACACAACGGCCAGGAGCACGATACCTAGAAGGTCGATATCGGTGAGAGGTCTCTGACTGCCGCGATTGCCGTGCGGGAAGCCTCGCCAGATCGCGAACAGAGCGATGATCGCCACTGGCACATTGATCCAGAACACCCATCGCCATGGATCGTGATGGTTAGGAACGATCGCCAGTATCGCCGCACCCCAGGTGGGTCCCATCACCCAGCCAAGCGTTTCCACCGAGCTGACGAGGCCGATACCGGCCAACCGCATCCGCGGAGGTAGGACATCGCCCGCCAGCGCGACGGTCACGGGCAGGAGTCCACCACCGCCCATGCCCTGGATCACGCGACCGACGATGATAGTGGTCATCGAATCGGCCGACGCGGCGACAATCGAACCGACGGCGAAGATGAGCAGACACGCCATGAACGCGATCTGACGACCCGTGTGATCACTCATACGACCAACAATCGGGATCGCGACCACATAGGCGATAAGGTAGCTATTGACGATCCAGATATAGCGATCGAAATCGGCGGTATTGACGCCAAGATCGCCGATCATCCCCGGCAGGATGCTGGCGATAACGGTGAGATCGACGGCACTGACGAAACAGCAGAGGAGCCCAGCCAGGATAGCCGGACTTCCTAGCATCGTCCGAAAAGTCTGCGCCAGTGTCGGATTAGTTTGGTCGTTCAATCTTCACGTCTTTGCCGTGATCCGAGAGCGTCAGCGTCCAGGTTGCGGGGTCGTCCAAATCTTCGTCGGTTGGTTCAGCGATGCGGATACGCAGCAGATTGCTGTTCTCCTTGTCGATCCACACCTCCAGGGACTGCGTCGTTCCCCGCATCGTGCCACTGGTCATTTTCTGTGTGACTTCGCCCTCAACCGTGGCGGTAACATGCCAGGTCTCGCGACCATCGATCTTCTCGCTGTCCTGAAGCTGGGGATCATCCATTCTGCCCATCACCGGTCCCAGGCCATCCGTATCATCGTAGAGCACGGACGGGTTGTAGCCGAACTCCGGTGGACTTGGCACCCACTTGCCGGTGACGATATCGGTGATCCAGGCATCCTCGCCGACGGTGATCATGCGGATGCTGATCTGCTGGGTCTTTAGCACCAGAGCGGTGAAGGTGACATCGACCCTGTCTGGCCGCTGCATCACCCCCTCGGCACCGAGGAGCTGAATCGTCTTCATCTCGTCAACGTACGTGGTGCCCTCCAACTCCATTTTGAAAGACATCGAGTCCGTTTCCTGGAGTCGAGTGGCAGCATCGCTGAGAATCGTTTCGATGTCTGCGTCTTCGGCGAGTGCCACACGCGGTGCGATGAGCGCTCCGCCTACGATCGCGCCGATCAGCTGTCGTCTGTTCATACTCACCTTCCTAGATTCCACTTCGGCGCCACGGCACCAGGCTCATGCGCTTGGCGCGGCGATACAACGATGTCAACATGACCAGATACGTTGTTCCCAGCAGGTAGCTCGCTAGTGTGTCCGTTGCCCAATGATGACCGAGATAGACCCTGCTTACTCCCACCAGGCCAACAAGTCCAATCAAACCGCCAACAACCACCCGGCGCACACTCTTCGTCTCGATCCAGAGTGCTGCCAGGTACGCGGCAAAACCGTAAACACCTGTGTAGATAATGACGTGACCGCTCGGGAAACTGGTTCCGCCGATATTAGCCTTGGTTACCCGCAGATGAGGGTACTTTGGCCCCGGGCGTTCGCGCTTGACGATGCGTTTGAAGATTGAGCTCACACCGCCCGTTCCCCAGGCTGCCAATTGGAATACTGCCTCGAGTCGATAGCCCTTCAGCCACAAGGCAGCTGCCAGACTCGGTGGGATAATGCGACTTTGCGGCGGGAATCCGGGCCAACTAACGATGTGCATCAAACGGTCAAACCAGGGATGCTTCGCTCCCTCGGTTTGAACAGTGTGCGTGATCTTGACATCGACATCGGTCGTCTTCTGTGCTCGCACGCGAGAAAATACGTCGGCAAATAGCAACATGGCAAATGCGCCCCAGAGGATCTTGGGCAATTTGCGCGATACCGAAACCCGCTCAGGATCAAGCCGGTTATTGGCACCAGTTGTCAGAAACCGCAGGATGCGCTTAAGCATGAAGACCTCGTTGTCCATTCGAAATTCGTGGTCAATCTACCGAAACCGGGTTACTGATAACCAGCCCGCAGCGCCGCGATGCTCTCGGCAATCGTCCGGGACGGGTTGAACGTGTAGCTTCCGGCCACGATGCTGCACGCTCCTGCTGCCACCACTTTACCGATCGTCTGATCGTTCACCCCGCCATCCACCTGAAGTCGGCAGGACGGATTGATCCGATCCATCATCTCGCGCATCCGCGTGATCTTGCCGAGCATCTCATTGATCAGCGTCTGTCCACCGAATCCCGGATTGATCGTCATCACCAACACCTGATCGACGAACGGGAGCATCTCGGCGACCGCTGCGAGCGGCGTCGAGGGATTGATCGCAATGCCAACCCCCTTCCCCTTCGCCCGAATCGTCTGCGCAACGCGATGCGCGTGCGGCGTGGCCTCAATATGAAACGTGACGGAATCCGCGCCAGCGTCAGCAAAAGCCTCAACCCAGGCATCCGGATTGACGATCATGAGGTGAACATCAATCGGCAGAGAGGTGCCGCGTCGCGTTGCTTCGAGTACCGGCAGCCCGACGCTGATATTCGGGACAAACGCGCCATCCATGACATCGAAATGGATATAGTCCGCACCCGCAGCCTCAAGTTCGGTCAACTGCTCGCCAAGGCGAAGGAAATCTGCGGAGAGAATCGATGGGCCAATGATGACCGGTTGAGCCATGGACACGTCCTTTGACTGGAGCGAAACGAGCGTTCATCTAGCGACTACCAGTCTACGGTATCATCTGGCTGTACGCGCGGAATCCGCCGCTATTCACTTACCGGAGGACATCGTTGAGCATCCAGACTCCCGAACTTCAGATGCAGGTTGGTGCCGTGAGCCACACCGGTGGTCGCGCAAACAACGAGGACGCGATTCTGGCGGAACCGATCGCACTTCGCAGCGATCTTCCTTCCGGCGGTTGGGTACTGGCGGTGGCCGACGGCATGGGCGGTCACGCCAACGGTGAGATGGCCAGTAACCTGGCGATCCAAACGCTACGTGAATCCTTGCCAGGCAACGACCAATCCGATGCCGCACTCGCATTGAAGCAAACGTATCGGAAGGCGAACGCGGCGATCTACGCCGCTGGTGGCGAGGAATCCGATCAACACCCAGGTACGACACTGGTCGCGGCGGTAGTGCGCGGCAAATACGTCACAATTGCCAATGTTGGTGACTCTCGCGCTTATCTGATGCGCGCGAATCAGTTAACCCAGATCACACAGGATCACAGCGTGGTGGCCGAGCAGATCGCGGCAGGCGAGCTCGCTCCAGGCGAGGATCGCACCAGCCCGCTCAGGAACAAGCTGACCGCGGCGCTCGGCACGACGGCTGAGCTGGAGCGTCGACTCCCGGCGATCTACGAGCTGGTTCTCCTGCCTGAGGATCGATTGCTCCTCTGTACCGACGGTTTCTACGATGTGCTCCAAAACACGGATTATCTGAACCTGATGTCCGGTGAGGATGCGCAGTCCTCGGCAGTGGCGCTGACGGATCTCGCCATGCAACGCCGGACTACGGATAACGTTAGCGCCGTTGTGCTGGCGGTTGGCAGCAGTCTGGCAACGATGCAGCGCGCGGAGATCGCCCGGGATCTGGCCGAACATCGCGCCGAGCAAGGTACCAGCATACTGGTTCCGGTGATCGTGTTGATCATCCTGACGGCGTTGGTGGCCGCTGGCGTTTGGTACTGGATGTTCTGAGATATGGCGCGCTGTGCGCGCGATATCTCAGAATCCCCCGCCGCAGGCGGTCCAAAATCTCACCTGATCCCACATTACCGCCTACGACGGTCGCCCGGCACTTCGGCCTGGCGCTACCGATGTCCTCTTCAGGAATCCGTTAGCCCATACCTGCAAAGGTAGCGGTCAAGTCGTTCCAGATGTCATCGACATGTTCGATACCGACAGACATCCGCAAGAGTTTGTCGCTGATACCGATATCGTGACGCACATCCGGATCCATGATGTGATGGCTGATCGACGCCGGATTCTGGATGAGCGTATCCACGCTGCCCAAACTCACCGCGGGAGTGATCATGCAGACGCCACCAATCACATCTGCGGGGTCACCGACAACCTCAAACGAGACCATCGCTCCCCCGCCCTCCATCTGGTTCTTCGGTCGATCCGAATTGAATCCGGGATAGAACACTCGGGTAACCGCCGGATGATTGGTCAGTCGCTCTGCCAGAATGCGCGCGTTCTCGGAAGCCACTTGCATACGAATCGGGAGCGTGGATAACCCTCGCAACAGCAGATATCCGGATAGCGGATGGAGCATGCCTCCCGTAGCGTAGCGGACATTCCTCAGTCCGCGGGCAAACTCCTCGCTGCAGGCAATCACACCGGCAAGCACATCGCCATGACCACCGAGGTATTTGGTGCCACTATGCAGAACCAGCGCCGCACCGAGCTCAGCGGGTCGTTGGAGCACCGGTGTGGCAAAGGTGTTGTCCAGCAGAACTGGCACGTCACCGCAAACGGCAACCAAATGACGTATATCGACCTCATTCAAGGTAGGATTCGCTGGTGATTCCACGATGACCAGACCCGTATCGGGTCGAATCGCCGCAGCAACCTCGCTCTCCGAGACGAAGGTGGTGGTGATGCCAAGCAACCCGGATTCCAGCAGGAAATCGGTGGTGCCATAAAGAGGTCGCACCGCGACAATGTGCGACTTACCGGCGCTCGCCACGGCGAGCAGCGTTGCGCTCAGTGCTGCCATACCCGACGCAAACGCAACCGCAGTCTCGGTCGACTCGAGCGAGGCCAACGCCCGTTCGAAGCGGTCGACCGTCGGATTGCCCACGCGACCGTAGACGGGCATACCGTCGTCTCGAGCACCGGTGGTGAGCAGATCAAGGCGGCCTGCTTCGGCTTGCATCTCCCGAGACGGATAGGTAGTTGAGAGGTCAATCGGTACGGCATGTACGCCCAGATCGGTCAGATCTTCACGTCCGGCGTGAACTGCACGTGTGGCGAGGTGATGCATGTCATCCATCGTTGTTCCTTTCATCTCTTCGCATGGTTAACATCATCGGCCATGTTGATGATTTGATCAAAGATGAATGCTGATGTCATGCGCATATATGCGGCGGACCCATGCAAACGAAACCCGGGGCTTAACCCCGGGTCCACGTCTGCACCGAAACCTGGGGCGAACCCCCGGGATACTATCTGGTCAACACCAAACTCACCCAATCCTCGGCGAAGCGACGATTGATAACCGTGGCCCCAGCCGTGGTGAATGCGTCGATCACATCCTGCTCGCGAGTCTCGATGATACCTGCCAGCACGATCTTGCCACCCGGTTTGGTATGAGCAACAATCGCCTCACTGAGCTCAATCAGCACTCGGGCAATGATGTTCGCGATGACGACATCGTATTGCTCACCCCAGAACGGTTCGCCGGGACCAACGCTGCCAAGTTCCACCGCAACTACATCGGACATGCCGTTCAGTTCGGCGTTATCTGCGGTCGCCTTGACTGCCACGGTCTCCACATCAACCGTATCGACCTTGCTGGCACCCAGCTTCGCCGCGGCGAACGCCAGAATACCGCTGCCCGTACCGATATCGAGCACGGTATCGCCGGGTTTCACGGCCTCCTCGGTACCGAGCATGTTCAGGCGAGTGCTGGGATGCAATCCGGTACCGAATGCCATCCCCGGATCAAGGACGATGACCAGATCGTCGTCTTGCGGTTCATACTCCCGCCACGGCGGACGAATGACCACGCGCTCACCGATACGATGCACCTGGAAGTGTTCTTTCCAGGCGTTGGCCCAATCCTGCTCCTGCAGGTTGGATACACGCAGATCGCTGACTCCACGCAACTGCCCCAGGTAATACAGCCCCTGGCGTAGCTGCTCAACGATCTCCGGTCGGAAGTCTTCCTCGGCCACATAGGTGTGAACGGTGAAAGGCTTCTCCAGGTCTATGTCCGGATTGTCGCCATCCTCATCCTGCACATATGGCTCTTCGATTGCCACACCTTCGTTGAAACCATACCGACCGAAAGCTCGGTTACGGACTCAACTGCCTCGGAATCGACATCAACCGAGAGCTGGTACCAAACCCGATCGGGGGTGTGCGTGATCGCGTTCACGCTGATACTATGCGGTGCCTGTTCGTCGGTCACAGAGCCACCTTGCCGTTGTCTCCGACGCTGATGCTGCGAGCACTTCCCTGGATGACCACTTTGCTGCCAACCATCGAGCGCTGCAGGATGGCATCGACCACCTCGGAATTCTCCTCGACGATCGAATCACGGATGACGCTGTTACGCACCACCGTGCCAGCACCAATGCTGGCATAGGGACCGATGACAGCGTCTTCCAACACCGCGTCACGATGTACAAAGCTTGGCGGAACGATCAGGCTACCGGGGCGCTGCGCCGGGCTTGGTGGTTCGGCACCGAGCAGGTAGCGATTGGTATCAAGCAGGGCATCGACGTTACCGCAATCTTCCCAGACGCTGATCTGGTTGATGGTGAATTTGGCACCGGCATCGAGCATGAGATTGATGGCATCGGCAATGAAATACTCGCCCTTGAGCATGATCTTCTTCGCGAACTGCTCCTCAATGGCGCGCATCAGCGCTTGCCATTCGCGGAAGTAGTAGATACCGATCACGGCTTCGTGCGAGATCGGCTCAGCTGGCTTCTCGACGATCTTGCTGACGAAACCCTCGTCGTTCTGCAGCGCGACACCATAGGCGGAGGGATCCTCCACATAGTAGGTGTAGGCAACGCCATCAACATCGAGCTGGGTGAGTTGGCTGAAATCAGCCTCAAAGAGCGCATCCGGGAAGAGCATGATGGCATCGCCATCCACGAACTCGCGGGTGCGATAGAGCGCATCGGACTGTCCAAGCATCTCGGGTTGCTCAACGAAGACCAATTCCGTATCCGGATACGTCGCTCTCGCCCACGCCTTGATCTGCTCACCGAGGTACCCGGTGATGAACACGATCTTGCCCGGCTGGAGCGGCATGACGCGATCGAGCACATGCGCCAGCATGGCCTTTCCTGCCACTGTGACGAGCGGCTTCGGCTTGCTCCAGGTGTGAGGACGGAGGCGACTGCCAAATCCAGCGACCGGAAGGATGATATCCACGTTGAATCTCCTGATGGAACGCGTCGGGCGAGTGTTGCCCGGTGAGTTGTTGCTATTATGCCTTTTCGGCCAGATAGCGGGAAGCGACCATCGCGACGCCTGCTTCAAGGTCAACGAGATCATCAATGGTCGCCAACTCGAATCCGGATTGCTGGTATCCAGGTGTCATCGTGGTACCGAGCAGCGCCCACGCGCCACCTTCCACCAAGAGCGTGCCCTGCCAGTGATCTTTCGGAACGATGGCCTGCACATGCTGACCCGCAGCGATATCCTGACCGAGGATGCGAGTGGTCAGCTCACCGGAGGGCGAGATCACGATCTGCTTACACGGATCACCGAGATAGAAATGAAAGACCTCATCGGCATCGAGACGATGAAGTGCGCTAAATGATTCCAGCGTCACCAGGTACATGATGGCGGTACCGAGAGGACGATGCTCCCCCTCCTCTACCCATATCTGCCGGTAGTATCCACCCTCACCGGGGAGCGGTATCAGACCCAAATGTGCGATTATGTCATCAACTGTCATACTAATCCTCAGAACTTGTCGGTATACTTACGTCAAGGCGGCGATTCGCGGCCTGCATTTATCATACGTTGGCTTCATCGCCACCATCGGAACTGAGGTTCAACCACATGGCAAACGAACGATTTACCGGTCCGGTCAACTACGTGGTGTTCGGCATACCGCCGACCGCCTCGGCCGTCGAGGGCCTGGAGACCGTATTGAGTCAGGTCGAGAACAAGTCAATCGAGATTCTCGATATCGAGTGCGTGCGTGGTGATGCAACGGCCTGCGCGGTCACCGAGATGCATGGAGAAGGTCTTGCCGCGTATGAGGGTGCCTTCTCTGGCCTTCTCGACGACGAGGATCTGGCCGAAATCGCCGCCGAGCTGTCTCCAGACTGGTCAGCAATCGTGATCATCTATGAAGATCGCGCGATGGCGGGGGCCGCACGAAGATGGGCGGAAGCCGGAGGAACCGAACTCCTCGTCGGTGGCATTGATATTCAGCAGCTCGAAGCTGCTATTGAATGAAAGGAACGTTCAATGGGACTTCTCGGTACCGCCGCCAAGGCGTACGTCGCTACCCGCGTTGTCGGTAGCACTCATCGTCGGCAACAGCAACGCTGGGCCGCACAGGATCAAGATGCATCGGCACCCGCCACGAACGCAGGTACGACGTCTGTGCTTGACCAGTTGACGCAACTGGGGCAGCTTCGCGACGCGGGTATTCTCACCGAAGCTGAGTTTGAGGCGAAGAAGCAGATGATTCTCGCCGGTTAACGCAGTACGCATCGACGTGATACGCGCAAAGAAACCGGCCCGAGAAATCTCTCAGGCCGGTTTCTAGTGGTAGTGGTACCCCGTACCGGATTCGAACCGGTGATCTTCACCTTGAAAGGGTGACGTCCTGGGCCGCTAGACTAACGGGGCACAGCGGAAGGAATACTACGCGGAACCATTGATGCTGTCAAGAAAACGCGAATGAATCCAGTTGCGGTACCCGAGGCGTACATTTCACTGAAAGTGGCGAAATACCGATTCGCAACTTATTATAGGTGGTGTAGATATCGCCTAGAGGTGACAAGTAAGCGGAGTTCACGGCAAACAATGGTGTTTTCGACGTGATGTGCAAACAAAGGGAGATTCGCGGGGTAGGCTCCGCGTCTGGCCTGTTCGTTCGCTTTTCATGACGTCGACGTTGAATTCGCAGCTAACCAAGGTTCACAATAGGCGCATACCTGCGCCGGGTTACCGGCCTCTCCGGGGAAATCCGGGGTGATGGTGACGTCAGTGGTGGCGTTGCAGAAAGTTATAGTCCAGGGGGTCTCTCGTTATGAAGGACATGGAAATCACTGCTCTCGTGGATCAGCTCCGCGAAGGCAGCATTAGCCGCCGCGGCTTTATGCGCCGCGCGACTGCGCTCGGTATCAGTGCCGGCGCGGCCGGTATGATGGCTCGCTCTGCCGCTGCGCAGGCCGATGCCACACCAGTTGCTGACGATACGGCAGCCGCTGACGTGGTTCGAAACGCGGTTACCCGCGAAGAGGCAATGGCTGCTATCGACGCCGCCTTCCCCTTCACCGAACCCGAGAATTTGGGTGGTCAGGTTATCTACCAGCAGAGCACCGATATCGGCACGGTCAATCCTGTTTTGTCCACCGATGTCTACTCCAGCTACATCACTGGCCTCATGTTCGAGTCGCTGATCGGTGGCTCAGTGGTTGATGGTAAGGACATCCCGACCGGTCTGGCTGATGGCTGGGAAATCAGCGCCGATGGTATCGAGTACACCATCTTCCTGAACCCGAACGTCACCTTCCACGACGGTACACCGCTGACCTCTGCCGATGTGGTCTTCACCTTCGATGCCGCCCTGGCCGAGGACAGCATGAGCGTCCGTAAGGGGACGGTCGACAGCGTGCTCGATCGCTATGAAGCCATTGATGATCACACTGTCAAGTTCTACGCCAAGGCACCATCCGGTATCTTCCTGACAGAGGCGCTTGGTCAGTTCGGTATCGTTGCCAAGCACATCTGGGAAGAAGTAGCTCCGGTCGATTGGCCAAGTGACGGCGGTTCCACCGGCACCGATGCGTCCCGCGTTATCGGTACGGGTCCGTTCAAGTTCGGCGAGTGGAAGCTCGGCGAGACCGTCTCGGTGGTTGAGAACGAGAACTACTGGATTCCGGAAGAGGTTCCGTACATCGACGAGTTCATCTATCAGGTCGTTGCCGATAGCAACACCGTTATCGCAGCGCTCCAGACTGGCGCAACCGACCTCGGTGACGTGGGCTTTGGCGATGCTGACGGATTGATGGAATCCAATCCTGAGCTTCAGATCGTGGCCTACGATACCACGTCCATGAACTACTACCACCAGAATCAGGATGCATCCAAGTTCGAGCTGTTCACCGACGTCGCGATTCGCCAGGCGATGCTGTACGCGCTCGACCGCCAGCTGATCGCTGAGGCCGTGTACTTCGGTTACGCGATTCAGGCCGATGGCACTCAGCCAGTCCTTTCGATCGCCTATGACACAAGCAAGGTGAACACCGTCTACAACTACGATCCGGAGAAGGCCAAGGCGATTCTCGAGGAAGCGGGTTGGGTCGATGCCGACGGCGATGGTGTCCGCGAGAAGGACGGTCAGAAGCTGAGCTTCGAGGTCATCTACTCTGAAGGTACCTCCACCTATCCGGTGCAGATCCCGGTCATGCAGGATTCCTGGAAGGCTGTTGGTATGGAAGCCATCACCTCGGCCATTCCGTTCCAATCCTTGCTGGATGCCACTGACGCTGGTACCTACAACTGCTGCGTTCAGGGCTTCCAGTGGAGCATTGACGGTGGCCAGGATGCCATGTTCGCCACGGACATGACTCCGCCGAACGGCTTCAATAGCATGCGCTACAGCAATGCTGACTACGATGCCCTGATTCTGCCGAGCAAGACCGAGGTCGATCAGGCCAAGCGTATTGAGATCCTGCAGGAGCAATCCAACATCCTCAATGATGACGCTGCCGTTGGTATCAACGTCTTCCGACAGAACATCATGGGTGCAGGTCCGAACGTACACAACTTCTTCCCGAATGGTTACAGCACCCTGTGGTGGCTGAACAAGGCGTGGGTGGACGCTCGCTAGTCGAGTTTCTCCAACCTTTCGTGGAGGAGAATATGAGGGGGCAGCAGTTGCTGTCCCCTCATACAAGTTCACTCCCCTCGGTTACCATTAGGAACGCTCATCGATACCGGAGCGAGGCACTCCAGAACTCGAATCAGCGTGAGGAAACGTACTATGACGCGATATATTGTTCGTCGTCTGATCGGGCTCATTCCCCTACTACTTGGTATTTCGTTCATCGTATTCGCATTGATGAACATGGTGCCCGGCAGCCCGACGTCACAAATGGAGTTCAACCCGAGCATCAAGCCCGCGGATATTGAGAGAATTAAAGAGAATCTTGGTTTAAATGACCCATGGTATCAGAGATATTTTACATGGCTCGGAAACGCTCTCCGTGGCGATTTGGGCATTAGTTTCATCAACGCTCAGCCAGTAACTCGGACCATTGCCACAGCAATGCCGAATACGCTGGCCTTGAGTATCCCCTCGATTATTCTTGCGGTTGCATTCGCGATACCGGTTGGTGTGCTTGGTGCGCTCAAGCGCAACTCCCTCTTCGACCGCATTACCACGATCTTCGCGACGATCTTCTACTCCATGCCTACGATTTGGCTGGGAATGATGATGATCATTATCTTCGGTGTCCAGTTCCAAAGATGGGGACTCCCGTACCTTCCGGTCGCTGGTACACATGACTTGCGTTCGGGTGGTGGTTTCTGGGACAGAATAGAGCATATGATCATGCCGGTGATCACGCTTACACTCGTGAGTCTGGCTGGCTGGACGCGGTATATCCGCACCCAGATGCTGGAAACGATCAACCAGGATTACGTACGCACAGCCAACGCCAAAGGCCTTGGGTACCGGATCGTTGTAATGCGACACGCGTTCAAGAACGCGATGCTGCCGCTGGTGACGCTTATCGGTTTGAGCATTCCGGATATTTTCGGTGGCTCACTTATCGTGGAGAACGTCTTTGGTTATCGTGGTATGGGTCAGGTACTGGTGGAGTCACTCAACACCAGCAACTACTCCGTTGCCATGGCCTGCGTGATGTTCTACGCCGTCCTGACAGTTTTCGGGAACCTGGTCGCAGATGTGCTTTACGGCGTCCTCGATCCCCGCGTGCGGCTGGATTAATCTGCGAACGAAAGGACTACGATCATGACAGATGGTTCAGGATCCGGCACTGTTAGCAGAACCGAAGACTCACTTGCACATCAGAAATCTGTTGAGAAGTATCTGAGTCTCGGAGCCGCGGAGCGCGATCACCTCAAGGAGACACCCGGGTTTTATACGCGCGCGTGGCGACGTCTGAAGAAAGACAGAGTTGCGATCATCGCCCTCTTGGGTCTGGTGTTGATCATTCTGTTCACTATCATCGCCCCCTTGTTGGAGCGTTGGGTAGGTGTGACATATACGCAGACAAACCTTCGGGCTGCGTTGCTGCCACCAGGTGGTACCTATGTGGACGCCGCAACAGGAGAGACCACACGCTTTTGGATGGGGACAGATGGTGCCGGCCGCGATATCCTGGTGCGTCTCGCTTATGGTGGACGAGTTTCGATGATGGTCGCAACGCTCGCGCTCATCTTCTCGCTCCTGATCGGCATGACGATAGGTGCCGTCGCTGGTTTCTTGGGTGGATTCGTCGATACTCTCCTCATGCGTTTTGTGGATACGCTGATGTGTATCCCCAGCATCACCCTGCTCCTGCTTTTCTCGGTGTGGATGAAACCAGGTCCAGTTGGTTTGGCATTTGTGATCGCCCTTCTCGGGTGGACCGGCGTGAGCCGACTCATCCGCGGCGAAGTGTTATCACTCAAGCAGCGAGATTACGTGGATGCCGCGAGAGTGTTGGGTGCCAGCAACACCACCATCATCGTTCGTCACATTTTCCCGAATGTAGTGTCATTGGTCATCGTCTGGGCATCCTTGGCGCTCCCGAGCCTGATTCTCTATGAAGCAACACTCAGCTATCTTGGCTTCGGTGTACGCATGCCGGACCCGAGCTGGGGCAATATGCTTAATGAGGCTCGTGAGCTATTCCGTCGTAGTTGGTGGTTCACGTTCTTCCCCGGTATGGCGATTCTTCTAACAGCCCTTTGCATCAACCTGCTCGGCAATGGTCTGCGTGACGCGCTTGATCCACGACTCAACGAACGGTAACTGATGTATTGCACCAACTGCGGGCGCGAGCTCGCACCCGAAGCGAAGTTCTGCTCCAACTGCGGTGCTGCGGTCACCTCTGGCGCATCCGCAGAGCCCGCCATTGAGACGCCCGCCGAGCGCCGCGAACGCGAACGCCGGGAGGACTTCGCCAGGGCGTGGGGTACGAGCAACGAGTCGGCTGGCCGAGATCCTTCGGTGTCGCCTCAGGATGACGAGTCGAGTGACGAAGCATCTCGGAGCGACGATTTGGTGGACCGAGATCCTTCGGTGTTGCCTCAGAATGACGTGGACAGCACTGGTGCTTTTGCCACTCGTTCGGCCACCTGGGAAGTGGAACGCGCCAAACTCCGCTCCGGTGATCTGGACGACGAGTGGAGCATGTCCGATCTCGGGCCTGCCAAGCCTCAGCGTCGACGGATCTGGCTATGGGTGGTGCTGGGATTGGTGGTGATTGCGGTTATCGCCTGTTGTGTGTTCGGTTGGTGGCTCCTGGGCACGGAGAGTGGCAAGGAGTTCATGAACAACATCGAAGTCCAACTGACTCAGACCGCCGAAGCAGTCCAGCGCGCAACGCAGCCACCAGCGACGCCACAGCCGTAGGCACTTACCGCGGGGTGATCATGTTGTGACGCGGTTGGAGTTTACGGTATGCCACAGGGTAGGTGTTTCTTGTCACCACCAATGTGTCCTCGTCATTCAGAGCCGTGTAACGGCGAAGAATCCCCGCGCGTAGCGCATCTGCCGCAGGCAGCCTCGACCATTGGTCATGGCGAGAGCTAATCCTTGGAACATACTCCGCTGCTGAAGGCGGCCGTAACGAAGTGGAGTAGCGGAAGCGAGCCCTCGCGTAGGACTCCGCGGGCTGCGCCCTCTGGGTGATCTTGCTGCTCCTTTTTGGTCCTCCGTAGAAACATCATTTCGATTCGTCGGATCCTGCCAAAATCATATCGTGACCCTTCACGGTACGGATACCATTTCAGGACGGCGCTCAGGGCAATCGCATTTGACATGACGTGACAATCTGCTGCATCCGGATCATTCCTGGTAGGTGTTTCTGGAGGTGCTCCTCATATCTGCTCCCGATCTGTATCCCGTCCCAACGATTGCCGCAGCCTTCAGCGAGGTGGTGGATCCGCGCGATGGACGGCCATGAAGCATCAGTTGCTGGATATCCTGACCATTGCCATCTGCGCCATCCTCTGTGGTGAGGATGACTGGGTCGGTGTGGAGGAATGGGCAGAAATCCGGGAAGCTGGGCTGACCGCCTGGTTGGGACTGGAGCATGGTGTCCCCATCTCGCGACACCTTTGGTCGCGTCTTGCCAGATCGATCTGTGCAGTTTGAAGCTGGCTCCTATCGATGGGTCCGGGAGAGCCTCCCCGATCGTCCGGCAGCGGGGGTGATTGCGATTGATGGCAAGACCGCGCGTCGTTCCGGTGATCCGCAACGCGAGCAGTCACCGCTCCATCTGGTGACGGCCTATGCGGTCGAGCAGCGACTGGTGATCGGCCAGAACGCCGTTGGGAGCAAGGCAAACGAGATCACGGTGATACCGGCACTTCTGGAGCGATTGGTGCTGAAGGAGCCAGGTGATCACCATTGATGCGATGGGATGTCAGCGATCCTTCGCCGAGCAGATCGTGGCGGGTGGTGGGGACTATGTGCTGGCGGTCAAGGGGAATCAGGGTGCACGTTGTTAGAAGGCGTGGTCGACACGACTTTGCCCTCGCACCCCAAGATACGGAGGTCGATATCGTGGAACATCAGACCATCAGAACAAAGAGGACATGAGGTCGGTTGGAAACTGGCGCGCACCTGTGCGGTGATTGCCGATCCAGCGGTGATCGCCTGTCAATCTGCCCGGCAATGGCCCGGATTGCGGTATCGTCCGCATTGCCGCCGCCCGTGCGTCGCGTCGGCCGCCACTGGCGGTTCCACCACCAGTACCCGCTACTACATCAGCAGCCTCCCCTCGGATGCAGGTGCGACTCAATCAGGTCATCCGCAGCCACTGGGCGATCGAGAACAGTGCACTGGGTGTTGGACATGATCTATCGGGAAGATAGCAGTCGTGTTCGTCGCGGGTATGCGCAACCAGAATCTGAGCGGTGATCGAGCGGCGCTCAATCTGCTGAAATCCACACCCAATCCCAGAAACCGAGCCTCCGCATTCTGCGCAAACGCGCGGGCTGGAGCATGGATATCCTCTTCGACATGCTCGGTCTCACCTAAATGCGATTGCCCTGGGACGGCGCTACACTCCCCTCACCCAATCACCGGAATCGATCTTCTCGATGATATGCACGGCAACCGCCGCAACCTGGATGAGTTCCTCGCGCAAGTGCGCCAGATGCTCGGCGGTATCACCGTGGAATGTAACTGTCAGCCCCGCCTGCGCGACCTCACCACATTCCTCGGCCAGAATCGCGTTCCAGACAGGCATCGAGTGTGTCTGGTTCCCCCACCTCGCGTCCTGCGATTCACGCTCGGCGGTGATATCCGCGTAGATTCTCTCGCGATCTGTCATGGTGATAATTCCTCCGATGAACACATACAGTGAAGCCCGGGGATAGTACCCCCCGGGCTCACGTCGTAACTGCGATCGTGCGTGATCGCCCGGCAAGCCCGGGGATCAACCCCGAGCTTACAGATGCTAGCCGTTGTAGCGTGGTCCACGAGGTCCGCGATCATCCCGGCGGGGACCGCGATCATCGCGACGAGGTCCACGATCGCCATCACGGCGCGGCGGGCGCGGAGCCTTCGGCTCCGGCAGTTCGCCGGTCAACGCGGCGCGGCGGCTGAGGCTGACCTTGCCATTCGGGGCAACATCGATCACCATCACGGTGATCTCCTCGCCTTCCTTGACCACATCCTCAACCCGCTCCGTGCGGATCGCTGGATCCTCACTCAGCTCAGAGATGTGGACCAGACCATCGCGACCCGGTGCGATCTCAACAAAGGCACCATAAGGCATGATGCTAACGACCTTACCGTTGTAGATCTCGCCACGCTCGACATTCACTTGCGGCAGATCCTCGGTCAGGGCCAGAATCTTCGCCTTGGCGCGCTCGATACCCTCGCCATCGGCGGAGGCGATCGAGATCGTGCCATCGTCCTCGATATTGATCTTGGAGTTGGACTCCTCCTGAATCTCGCGGATCATTGAACCACCAGGGCCAATAACCTTGCCGATCTTCTCCGGATTGATCTTGATGCTGACCACCTGCGGCGCGAACTTGCTCAGTTGCTCACGTGGTGCGGAGATCGTCTCCATCATCTTGCCGAGAATGTGCTCGCGACCCTCGTGGGCCTGCGCCAGCGCCTGGCGCATGATCTCGTAGGAGATGCCCTTGACCTTGATGTCCATCTGGATCGCGGTCACACCATCCGGTGTACCGGCGACCTTGAAGTCCATATCGCCAAGAGCATCTTCCATACCCTGGATGTCCGTTAGCACGGTGTAGCGACCGGTATCGCCATCGGTGATCAGACCCATGGCCACGCCCGCAACCGGCTTCTTCAGCGGCACGCCGGCATCCATCAATGCCATCGTCGAACCACAGACGGACGCCATCGAGGACGAGCCATTCGAGGCCATGATCTCGGAGACGACGCGGATGGTGTATGGGAACACATCCGTTGCCGGAATCTGATTCACCAATGCGCGCTCGGCGAGCGCACCATGACCGATATCGCGGCGGCTGGCACCGCGGAGTCGGCGTACCTCACCGACGCTGTATGGTGGGAAGTTGTAGTGATGGATGTAGCGCTTGCTGGTGGCTGGTGTGATCGAATCCAGTCGCTGCTCTTCCGCAGTGCTGCCGAGCGCAACGACGGTGAGCGCCTGGGTCTGGCCACGCGTGAAGACGGCGGAACCATGGGCGCGGGGCAGGTACCCAACCTGGGTCCAGATCGGGCGGATCTCGGTGACACCGCGACCATCCGGACGCACACCTTCATCCAGAATGCCGCTGCGGACTTCGTCCTTCAGCAGCGCTTCGTAGGCACTGTTCACCTGCTGGGCGGTGAAGCGGGCATCCTCACCCTCGGTAAGCTGCGCTACGACTTCCTTTTGCAGCTCTCCGGTCGCCTCCAGGCGCACGACCTTGTCCGGATTGCGGACGACTTCGCGGAGTCGGCCGGCGATGGCACCACTGACGGCGGCGAAGAGTTCTTCGTCACGCTTCGGGCTGACAAACGCCCACTTCTCGACACCAACCAACCCCTGCAGCTCACGCTGCAGCTGGACGATCTGGCGGATGACATCGTGGGCAACTTCGATGGCCTGAACCATCTTCTCTTCGGAGATCTCCCGCGCCTCGCCCTCAACCATCATGATGGCATCGTCGGTACCGGCGATGACCATGTCGAGGTCACCCTCTTCGCGCTGGGCAAAGGTCGGATTGACGACGAACTCGCCGTCCACGAGGCCCATGCGCACCGCGCCAACCGGACCTTCGAACGGGATTGGTCCAATCGTCAGACCGGCGGAGGCACCGATGATGGAGAGGATGTCGCAATCATTCTCCTGATCGGCGCTGAGCACCGTGGTCATGATCTGGACTTCGGCCTTGTAGCCCTTCGGGAAGAGCGGTCGGATCGGGCGATCGGTCAGTCGGCAAGCGAGAATCGCGGCCTCGGTCGGGCGACCTTCGCGCTTCGGGAAGCCACCTGGAATCTTGCCGGCGGCGAACATGCGCTCTTCGTAGTCCACGGTGAGCGGAAAGAAGCCCATATCTTCCTTGGCTTCCTTCTCTCCAATGGCGCTGGTCAGCACCAATGAATCACCGTACTGGACGGTGACAGCACCCATGGAGAGTTGAGCCAGGCGGCCCGTCTCCAGGGTGAGTGTGCGGCCGGCGATCTCGGCGCTGACTCGCTTGAATCCTTGTTCTACATTCTCGGGAATTGACATTTCACGTCTCCACAATCGCGCGCGGCCTTTCCGCACGCACTGACTTCCTGTTCTTCTACCTCGCTGGAGACCAGAGGAACTGGAGCGATGTGACCAGACCATTTTCGGGCCGATACTCTTCAGGATCGGCCCCTACGTATGTGGCCGCTCACGTCGCTCCAATGCCTCCTGGTTCCCGAGGGATAGTGGTCTCCTTTCTCTAGCGGTAGCAGGGCAGCTAGTCTGCCCTTCGCCTGGTATTGAGGGGAGACTAGCTCCCCTTCTACCGATGTCACACATGAACCAAAAGCCCAGAGCCTATGGCTCCGGGCTTTTGCTCACAAACGTGTTACCGACGCGCAATACCGGCGCAGTTGATCCTGGCTGGTTGTGCGCTCGAACCCCATGAACCTACTTGCGCAGGCCGTGGCGGGCGATGGTGGCGCGATAGCGCTCAATGTCGGTCTTCTGCAGGTAGGCCAGCAGACGGCGGCGCTTACCAACCATCTTCAGCAGCCCACGGCGGGAGTGATGATCGTGACGATGGGTACGCAGGTGATCGGTGAGATCAAGGATGCGCTGCGTAAGGATGGCAATCTGCACCTCCGGCGAACCGGTATCGGTATCGTGCAGCTTGGTTCCTTCGATAATGTCTTGCTTTTGTTCGAGTACCAACGCCATGTGGCGGTTTCTCCTTAACGTCGTTATCTGACGAGTTCTGATTTCAGGACACATAAAAACGCCCGTGGCGAAGGGCTTACCGGGAGAGTATAGCACGAAGTGCATTCGTACGACGTCTATATGTTCTTACATCCATTTGACACGATAATCATGGTATTCACGCAATCGATATGGCAACACCTGATAACCCTCCTACACGTTACCATGTACGAATGCAGTCACTTGTTCGTGGTCAGGAGTAGCAGACAATATGCTGGGTGTGATTGGCGGAACCGGGCTCTACAGCTTGCCTGAGTTGACCGATGTGGAAGAGATTGCGGTTGACACTGCCTGGGGAATGCCAAGCGCCCCTCTTGTGGTCGGAAATCTGGCTTCCATGCGCGTTGTGTTCCTCGCCCGACATGGACGTCATCACCAGTTCAATCCCAGTGAAGTCAGCTATCACGCCAATATCGCGGCACTGAAATCGATCGGTGTGACACGCATTCTCTCAGTCAATGCAGTTGGCAGTCTCAATATCGCCATGCCACCGCGAGCAGCGGTCGTGCCGGATCAGATCATCGATCGCACCGTCGGTTTCCGCGCTCGCACCTTCTTTGAGAACGGCGCGGTGGGCCATGTCGGTCTTGCTGATCCGTTCTGCAACACGATGCGGCGCTCGATCCTCGCCCATGCCCGCGCCAATCACGAACTCGTTGAGGAAGGCGGCACCTACATCTGCATCGAGGGGCCACAGTTCAGCACCCGCGCCGAGAGCAATCTCTATCGCCAGTGGGGTGCCGATATCATCGGCATGACGGCGATGCCGGAGGCCCGCCTCGCCCGCGAGGCCGGTCTCTGTTACGGCACACTGGCAATGGTGACCGATTTCGATGTCTGGCACGAAACCGAGGAGGATGTAACGATCGAGGCCGTACAGCGTGTGCTGGCCGAGAACGTGGAGACGGCGCGGAACGTTGTACGTGGAATCGCGGCAGAACCGGAACCGGTCTGCGACTGCTGTGCCGGCTTCTCCAGCGCAGTCATGACTCACGATATCGCGCCAGATGTAGCAGATCGACTCGCGCTCATCCTGCGTACTCCCGGCAAGGTCAGCTAGGTCGTGCACCGTTACCGGCCATCGCTCCGCCTCACTGAGTTCAATCTCCTCCTGATCACTGCTGCGATGACCTTCGTTGGCTCGCTCATGATCTTCCTGGTGGACAAAGGCACCGTTGCGTGGACCTGGCAGGATGTCTCGGTAGGTCTGGCGGCGGCCGCAGCGATGCTGCTGGTCAACATCACCTTTAGTCTGCGCGGATTTCGCGGCGATCAGATCCTTTTCCCCATCACCGCCACCCTGGCGATGTTGGGCATGCTGATGATCCAACGGCTATCGCCGGATCTCGAGGCGATTGGCGCGATCGAGTTCTCCCTCTCCGCTCGCCATCTGATGTACCTGGCCATCGGTCTCGTTGGTATGTGGCTGATCGTGATGCTGAGCGGTCCTCTACGAGTAGCCGAGTGGTTGCCGCGCTACAAGTACCTTTGGTTGATCGGCACGCTGGCATTGCAGGCGCTGGCGATGGTTATCGGTACTGAAGTAGGAGGGGCACGACTCTGGATTCAGGTTGGTCCGATACAGGTGCAGCCATCGGAGATCTCCAAGATCACGCTCGTGATCTTCCTGGCCGCGTATCTGGACGAGAAGCGGGACCTGCTCAAGGAGTCCTGGCAGGTTGGTCGGCTGAAGTTACCTCCCATCCCCTATTTGCTGCCAATGGGCATCATGTGGGGAGTCTCGCTACTGCTGCTCGTGGCCCTGAACGATCTCGGTCCGGCATTGCTCTTCTTCGGTATCTTCGTCGTCATGCTTTATCTGGCGACTGGCAGCCGACTCTACGTTGTCGTTTTCGGTCTCAGTTTCCTGGCGGCCTGTTGGTTGGCGTGGACATTCTTCAGCCGTATCGAGATCCGGGTTAACAACTGGCTCGATCCGTTCTGGGATCCGTATGGATTCGGATACCAACCCGTACAAAGCGACTACGCGCTCTCCGCTGGTGGTCTGTTTGGCACCGGTCTCGGTCAGGGACATCCAGCCTTCATCTCGCAGGTGCAAACCGACTACATCTTTAGCGCTTTCGGTGAGGAGCTGGGTCTGCTAGGTGCGTTGGCGCTGATCGCGCTCTACTTTAGTTGGGTACTGCGATCATTCATTATCTCAATACGAGCGCAGGAGGGCTTCGCGCAGCTGCTGGTCGGTGGACTCGCCGCCAGTTTGGGTTTACAGACGATCATTATCATCGGCGGTGTGACGCGGCTGATTCCGCTGACGGGTATCACGTTGCCGTTCGTCTCGTATGGCGGTAGCTCGTTGGTCACGAATCTGGGTGTGGTCGGGATTATTCTCTATTTCTCGAGTCGACCGCGACGGATATAACCGAGTTAGGTAGCAGGGCAGACGAGCTGCCCTCCAGTATTGAGGGGAGACAGGCTCCCCTTCTACCGGGAGAGATGGTCCCGACACAGAATCGGTAGCAGGGCGAATGGTCCCATCGTAGGAAAGGAGCAGACATGTCAAACGCAATCCGAACGCTGTTCCTGCTGGGGGCAATCGGTCTCATCGGCTTTGGACTATTCATCGGCGACGATCTCTCCGATGCGCGCTGGCTCGCGTTGCTCGGCGGAGCCTTTCTTTGTCTGTTGCTGGCCACTAGAATCCCGCTCGCTGCGGGGATGCCGACCTTCAATCGCGGACTGATTCGGACCACGATGCTGCTGGCGTGCATTTTCATCCTCCTCTCGGCGCAGTTGATCCGTATACAGGTCGTGCGCCAGGAGGAAATCTATTACCGCACCGGTATCGCCCTGGACGGCGAGGTGATCAGCAATCCCCGACTATATCAACAGCAACTCACGGTTCAGCGTGGCAAGATACTCGATCGTAATGGCGTCGTCCTGGCAGATACCACACTGCAGGATGGTATCTATTACCGCTCCTGGCCGGTGCCATCAACGTATTCCGTCACCGGATACTACAGTCCGAATGCCTATGGCATGACGGGAATCGAGGCGACCTTCGAGGAAGAGCTCAGTGGCCAGGCGGGCACCAACCCGATCGAGCAGACGATTCGCAGTCTGTTCGGTCGCGAGCAAGCCGGTGCCGATGTCGAAATGACGATCGATTCTGACCTGCAGACGCTCGCCTATAACGCGATGGGCAACAACCATGGCGCGATTGTGCTGCTGGACATCAAAACAGGCGAAACTTTAGTGCTCGCCAGCAAGCCGACGGTTAATCCGAACTCGCTGTACGTGGTGAGTGACTCGACCGATGCGAACGCTTACTGGGATACGATCGCCAACGACGAGGCCAATCGACCGTTCGTGACCAGATCAACGATGGGGTTGTACACACCGGGATCGACATTCAAGACGGTCTCGGCCGGTATCGCGATCAATGAGGGCATCGCGAATCCGGACACGATCTACGAGGACAACGGTCAGATCACCATTGATGGCCGGGTATTGGTGGAACAGAACCGACCCGATCAATCGCGGGATCAATGGTCGCTACGAGAAGCGATCATGTGGAGCCTGAATGTGGTTATGGCCCAGGTTGGACTCGAGATCGGTGGCGATACCTACTGGGAGTATGGTCCGAAGCTCGGCTATGACACACCGATCCCCTACGACCTGCCGGTCTATGAGAGCCAGATCGCCAGCAATCGCGCTTTCCTGGACTCGCAGAACGCACTGGCCGATACCGGTTTTGGTCAGGGGCAGATCCAGATGACGCCGCTGCACCTGGCGATGTTGGCGAGTATGTGGGCCAACGATGGCACGATGGTGAAGCCGATTCTTGTCTCCAAAGTCACTGCCGCGGATGGATCGGTGCTGTTCCAGGCGAAACCACAGGTCTGGTTGCAATGCGTTGATCCCGCAACCGCCAACGATGTCAAGGACATGATGATTGATGTGATCGAGACGGGATCGGCACAGCACGGACAAGCCTACCCCTATACGATCGGTGGCAAGACCGGCACCGCCGAGTTGGGCGATGGCACCACGAACTCCCTGTTCATTGGTTTCATCGGCGATCCCGAGCCACGTTACGCCATCGCGGTGGTGCTGGAAAGCGATCCGGATATCAGCGCGGTTGCCACCGCCAGAGATATCCTGGTAGCGGCGATGAACCGTCGTGATGGTGACTAGGGATTTGCCCTTGTCTCTCCTAGCAGGTATTTGGTATAGTCTTCTCGCTGCTCCAAGAGAGCATGTTCCCCGATAGCTCAACGGTAGAGCATTCGGCTGTTAACCGAAGGGTTCCTGGTTCGAATCCAGGTCGGGGAGCCAAAAAGCCCGTTGATTGAATCGACGGGCTTTTTGCATCACGTCAGAAGCCTCTTCGATCTCCTCCTCCTTGCCCACACGTCCTCCACTGGCACTCCGCCTTCTGGTCATTCCCATTTACACATTCCAACTGTGCTTTCACACGCGGTCACTCAACAGATTCGACGGATATCAACAACTGAATGAACATACATAGCCCTCCTTTGAAATCAGACTTTACTACACCTAATGTAGTTATTCTTGTCTAAACTCAATTCGATGTCCTCATTCAAATACGCTATTTCGGAGTACATATTGACAAAACTTGCTCCGTGCTCAACAATGCATTCAAACAAAATAAGGCAACGCTGCCATCGAATTTGGGGTTTGAGAGTGAGGATGATATGATGTCCAGAATTCATTTCATGCGGGTGATCGTAACCTGCGTGTTCTGCATTACCCTGTTTGGAACGGGTGTAAGTGCGGTGGAAACGGGAGTGACCGTGTCCGGCACCGTGCTGGACGGTCGACCAGGCCAGGCTTGTGTGCCTGTCGCTGGTGCAGAGGTCCAGTTGGTAGACATCTCCGAGTTCTTCAATGTCATAGACACTGTGATTAGCGGTGGCGATGGTTCCTATGTGTTTTCCGGTGTGCCCAATCAGACGTTGGTGGTGAACATCGCCATCACGGAGTTCGCTGAGACATCAGTTGGCAGGACTATCACTGTGGCCAGTAGTGACCTCAATGGTGTGAACCCACATATTGTGGGCCTAGATGAAGATAACAACCTGATATTCGACCCATGTACTGGCCTTGGCTCAGATATTGGCGGAAATCCTGGCCCTGCTCCTGATCCAGAACCCACTTCAACAGCTCCTGATCCAGAACCCACCTCGCCTGCTCTTAATAACGCCTTTATGCTCACGGCGGCAACGCGCGCGTGTGAAGACCAGACCTTCAAGGCAACCTGGACCGGTACCAATATCGAATCCATCGAGTTCGCGCTGAGCAGCACGTCCGACGATTGGACCTCCGGTTGGTTGCCCGCCGATGCCGCGGCTGGATCGTTCACCACAGCCGTCGATCATCATGGCTACGACAAGGTCGTGACGCGTGTGACCTTTGCCGATGGCACGGTCGAGGATGTTTCCGCGGATGTTGGTACCTGCACCACACCATCCACACCTGAGAAGCCAACCACGCCACAGAAACCAGGTGGAGTGACCTCGCTACCATCAACAGGTTCGGGAAATGATGCGGGTATGAGCAGTGTGCTTCTCGGCACGATGGCGATCGCTTTGACGGCGATGGTCAGTGCTGGAATCCGCAGGGCAGGCAAACAGGCCTAACCGATAGCACAGAGCAGATAGCATCAGGAAGCCAGTCGACCGCAGTCGGCTGGCTTCCTGCATCACCTGGCAGTGAAACGACATATCATGATCGACGGTGATGCGGGACGATATCTTTGAGGATCGTCCCCTATCTGGAGCTGGTCAGTCTACCCAATACTGCTAGAATTGGTCGCAGCGTTAATTGCTTGTTCCACGAGAGAGGAATGCCAACTCATGGCAGATATGTTCAAGAACTACATCAATGGTATCTGGAAGGAATCCGCTTCTGGCGAGACATTTGAGCGCCGTAATCCCGCCAATGGCGAGTTGGTGGCAACCTACACCAAGGGCACGGCCGCCGATGTGAACGAGGCGGTCGACGCCGCCAACACCGCGTTCAAGAGCTGGCGACTCTACCCCGCTCCCAAGCGTGGCGAGGTTCTGTTCAAGGCGGCGCGTCTGCTGGAAGATCGCAAGGAAGACCTCGCTCGCGAGATGACTGAGGAGATGGGCAAGGTACTGGACGAAACCCGCGGCGACGTCCAGGAAGCCATCGATATGACCTACTACATGGCCGGCGAAGGTCGGCGCATGTTCGGTGATACCGTTCAGTCCGAGATGAAGAACAAGTTCCAGATGAGTGTGCGCAAGCCGCTGGGTGTGGTGGGTTTGATCACACCATGGAACTTCCCGATGGCGATTCCGAGCTGGAAGATGATGCCCGCGCTGATCGCGGGTAACACTGTAGTCATCAAGCCAGCCTCGTTCGTACCGCGCTCCACCATCCGCCTCGTCGAGATCCTGGAGGAAGCAGGCATCCCGGCCGGAGTTGTGAATATCGTCCTTGGCACCGGTGGCGAAGTCGGCGATGCGCTCATGCAGCATCCCGATGTACCGGTGATCAGCTTCACCGGTAGCACCGAGACCGGCAAGACGATCAGTCTGGCAGCGGCGGCGCATAACAAGCGGTTGACGCTGGAGATGGGTGGCAAGAACGCCGTCATCGTCAATGACGATGCCAATCTCGATCTCGCTGCCGAAAGCATTCTCTGGGGTGCGTTTGGTACCACCGGTCAACGCTGTACCGCTACCAGTCGCGTGATCGTGCACAAGAGCGTTCAGCAGGAGCTGGTCAATCGCCTCGTCAAGGGTGCGCAATCCCTCAAGATCGGCAACGGTCTCGAGGCCGGTATCCAGGTTGGACCGCAGGTATCCGAAGGTCAGCGCGCCACGACCGTGAAGTACGTCGAGATCGGCAAGCGCGAGGGTGCGGAGCTGGTTATTGGCGGAAATATCGCCACTGGCGATGGGCTGGACAATGGCTGGTTCCACGAGCCAACGATCTTCAACAACGTCAGCCGCGATATGCGCATCGCGCAGGAGGAGATCTTCGGTCCGGTTGTCTCGCTGATCCCGTTCGAGGATCTGGACGATGCCTTCAGCATCGTCAATGGTGTCCAGTACGGGCTTAGCGCCGCGATCTTCACCCAGAACGTCAACAACGCCTTCCGTGCGATGCAGGATATCTACACCGGTATTCTCTACATCAATGCGGGCACGACTGGTGCGGAGATTCACCTACCGTTCGGCGGCACCAAGGCAACCGGCAACGGTCACCGCGAAGCCGGAACGGCTGCGCTCGACTTCTACACCGAGTGGCAGGCAATCTATGTCGATTACAGCGGCAAGCTGCAACGTGCGCAGATTGATCCGGTGAATTAGGGACTCTCGTGGGCTCCGGGTTTAGCCCGGGGTGACACACCATGAAACCCGGGACTAAGTCCCGGGTCTACGTGGGATAGGTCGCGAGCAAGTTAGGTGGCCCCGGGGTTCGGTGGCATCATGGATCAACACGATGACATCGTCATTCAGAAGCCCGCAGGGCCGAAGAATCCCCGCGCGAAGCGCAACTGCCGTAGGCAGCCTCGGGGGTAGTTTTCAGCCCCCGATTCGCACCCCGCAACTACTCCGGCTTCGCCGGGGGACTCTTCGCTTCGCTCTGAGTGACGAGAGCGGACATCGGTTTGAGGGTGGGCAATGTACCCACCCTCTCCCGTTAGCACCGGGAGCAAAACCCGGTGGTACAATCCAGGAAATGGCAACGGCCGGGGATACGCCCCGCGCCGGCACGACGCGTGCAATTTGCCGAAATACTCTACCCACCGGATATGAAATCCGGTGCTACGGAGGCATCATGCCGCTCGATTACACGCTTGATCTCGTCAAGAATACCGGTGCAATCAAGACCGCATTGACGCAACTGGACCAGGGGGACACACCCAGCATTGTCGATATGCCGGATGCCGCCCGTCCCATGCTGGCGGCGCTGGCAGCAATCCATCATGGTGGCACCACTCTGGTGATCTCGTCGCGTCGAGATCGAGCGAATCAGCTGACCTCATCCCTGCGAGAATATCTCCCCCACGATGTGACACTGGAACGATGGATCGCGCCAGATGCGCTGCCGTGGGAGCAACTGCAGGTCGATCTCGATGCCAGCGTCGAGCGAGTGAGAGCGTTGGCGCAGTTCGGATTCAAGCAGAAGCAACCCCGCATCGTGGTGGCACCGGTACAAGCATTGATGCAACTGCTGATGAGCCCCGAAGAACTCAAGGGCCACTCAGTTGATCTCAAGGTCGGCGGTACGGTGCGCATGGATGAGATCGCGCGCTGGGCAAATCAGGTCGGCTACCAGACGGTACCGATGGTGCAGGAACCGGGTACGATCGCTCGCCGGGGCGGCATTCTAGACATCTATCCACCGGGGTTTGAGGAGCCGGTACGCCTCGACTTCTTCGGTGATGAGATCGAATCGATCCGCTATTTCAGCGTTCATACCCAACGCAGCACCGGCAAGCTGAATCGCATTCGCCTGTTGCCCCCAATGGAACTCCCGATCTGGGATCTGCTCCGCGTCGGTGACGAGCTCAAGACCGTCGATACCAGCACACTCCGACCAGAGGTATTGGCGGAATGGCATCGCCATATCGATCACCTGGCACAAGGTATCGTGCCGGCGTCGATTGATCTCTTCTCCGGCTACCTCGTGCCCGAGGCGACGACGCTTCTCGATCACTTGCCGCGGAAGACCCTCGTCATCCTCGATCAACCAGCCAGCATCAATCTGGCACTTGATCAGGTGCAGCAGCAAGCGAACGAGCTTGAGCAGACATTCATCGCCAGTGGCGAACTCCCACCGAGTCTCGCCCGCCCCTATCAGGATGCGACCACGATTCGGGCTCGTTTACAGCGCATGCAGACCATCTCCATCGGCGAAAATCTCGTTAACGACGAGTTCCACACCCACGCGCTGAACACGCTCTCCGATCCCCCACTCTACGGTGGCAATGTGACCGAGTTGGTGGCCGATGTTCGCGACAAGCTACAAAAGGGTTGGCGAGTCAGTATCGCCACTGATCAGGTGAACCGAATTACCGAGGTCTTCGCCGATCACAACGTGATCGCGCGACGCCCCGATGAGAACGTTGCCGATGCCACGGCTCTACCGGTCGGCGCACTGGAGGTTGTCCCCAGCGATCTCTCCGGCGGCTGGATTTGGCAGCGAGGCAAGATCGCGGTAATCACCGACTTCGAGATCTTCGGCTATCGCAAACAGGCGCGAACGCTCCCCGGCAAACGCACGGCCAGCGAATCGCGCGCGTTCGCCGCCAGTCTGGAAGTGGGTGAGCACGTCGTCCATGTCGATCACGGTATCGCCCGGTATGGCGGTCTGGTACGACTCGACTACAACGGTATGGAGCGCGAGTACCTGTTGCTGGAGTACCAGGGCAGCGATAAGCTCTACGTGCCGGTGGACCAAAGCGATCGCGTCACCCGCTACTCCAGCGGCGGTCGGCTCCAACCGCAACTCAACAAGCTCGGTTCCGGCGATTGGGTGCGCACCAAGCGCAAGGTGCGGAAAGCTGTGCGCGATATGGCCTACGAACTGATCCAACTCTATGCCACCCGCCAGGCCGGTCATGGCTTCCAGTTTCCGCCCGATAGCAAGTGGGACAACGAACTCAGCGAGAGCTTCCCGTTCACGGAGACACCGGACCAAATGTCGGCGATCATCGCCGTCAAGGAAGATATGGAGAGCTTCCGGCCAATGGATCGGCTGGTCGCTGGAGACGTCGGCTTCGGCAAGACCGAAGTCGCGATTCGGGCGGCGTTCAAGGCCGTCAATGCTGGCAAGCAGGTGGCCGTGCTGGTGCCAACAACAATCCTCGCCCTGCAGCATTACCAGACATTCCGACAGCGCATGGCCGCTTTCCCGGTCAACGTCCAGATGATGAGCCGTCTGCGCACCAAGAAACAACAGGCGAAGACACTGGAAGGTATGAAGGACGGCTCCGTCGATATCGTTATCGGCACGCATCGATTAGTGCAGGAGGATGTCAGTTTCAAGGATGTCGGCCTGATCGTCGTTGATGAGGAGCAGCGATTCGGTGTGCGCCAGAAGGAGTTCCTGAAATCGCTGCGCACATCAGTCGATGTGCTCTCGATGAGTGCCACCCCGATTCCGCGAACGCTGCATCTCTCGATGAGCGGTATCCGCGATATCTCGCTGATCGAAACTGCCCCACAGGCGCGTCTGCCTATCCGCACGTTCGTCACACCCTTCGACGAACAGACTGTGCGCGAGGTGATCATGCGCGAGATGGATCGCGGTGGTCAGGTCTACGTCGTCCACAATCGCGTTCACGATATCGATTCATTCGCCGAGCACCTGCGCAAGATCGTGCCCGAGGCCAGATTCGGTATCGGCCATGGGCAGATGGACGAGAATGTGCTCGAAGAAGTGATGATGCAGTTCATGAACCACGAGTTCGATGTACTGATCGCCACCACCATCATCGAAAGCGGTGTCGATATCGGCAACGTCAACACGATGATCATCGACAACGCCGATACGCTGGGGCTCACCCAGCTCTACCAGTTGCGCGGTCGCGTCGGCCGATCGACGAACCGCGCCTATGCCTACCTCTTCTATCAGCCCTGGAAGGCGCTCAGCGAGGTCGCGCAACAACGCCTGGAGACAATTCAGGAGGCCACCGAGCTCGGAGCCGGACTCCGCGTCGCGATGCGTGATATGGAGATTCGCGGTGCCGGCAATATCCTCGGCGCGGAACAGAGTGGGCACATCGGCTCAGTCGGGTACGAGTTGTATATGCGACTTCTCACCCAGGCAGTTGAAGAGGCTCGTAGCGGCCAACCGATCATCGAACCTGGACCGGTAACGCTGGATCTGCCAGTCACAGCGCTCCTACCGGAGGACTACATCAGCGATACCGAGCTTCGACTCAATATGTACCGGCACATCGCCAGCGTGCAGACGCTGGAGGATGTTGACCATCTGGTCGAGGAGCTCAAGGATCGCTTCGGTGACTATCCGGAGGAGGTTGAGCACCTGCTGGCGCTCATTCGACTGCGGATTCGCGCGGTAGAGCTCGGTATCGATTCGATCGTGGAGCGGGAGCGAGTACTGGTTATCCGCGGTATCGATACGCGGGCCATCGACCAGAAGCGAATCGAACGCGAGCTGGGGCGAGCCGTCAAGTTCACGCCGAACTCGATCCGCATTCAGGCTACGGAGCTGACGATGGCCTGGCGCACGGCACTTGATCTCGTGATCAGCGAGCTGGAGCGATCCTTGAGCGTGGCAGCCTAACAGTATCTCCTTGACATTGACAATCAGGCACTGCTAGAGTGTACGTACACCTCTGATACCGGCCTGCGATTGGGGATATCGCGTCGTGGCCGGTACCGCCCGTTTCCGGAGGAGTCCACCCGTGGGGACCTGCAGTCATTCGTCACATCACCGTACACCGCGTTGGTTAGCCAAGAACAAGCTTGATCGCCGTACAATCCTGAAGGCTTCCGGCGCATTTACCGCCGCAGCGGCACTGGCACACGCGCCCAGTCTCCGTCCTTCCTCATCCGCCCAGAGTGTGACCACATTGGCACAGGAATGGGTGCAACCGGACAGCGTCGGCGGCGAGAACGGAGCGCTTGGTTTCGAGACCAGCTTCCCCTTCTATGCCATCGCTCCCCACTGGCCACAGGAATCCGACAACAACACGACCATCGAGATCAGTACCAGCATGGATGGGCTGGTGTGGAGTTCACCCGCTGTGGTGGGACCAGCCCACACCGATGCGGGTCCGGCGGATAAGGATAATCGCGTCTACGGTCAGTTGGCGTTCACCGATGAGTCCAACTTCGTTCGCTACCGCGCGCTCGATCCGGATGGCAATGAACAAGTGGTTCCGGGGCTCACTTTCACCTATATCGACGCCACCGGTGGTCCTTCGCTGGACGACATCTCCACATCATCTCCTGTTCCCTCGCTACAGCGACCACCGATCATCTCTCGTGAGGAATGGGGTGCGAATCTCACCTATGGCGGTGCCGAGCGCGGTGCCAGCGAGTGGATTCCTGAATATCAGACCGTCGAGCACGTCATCATTCATCACTCGGAGACCAGCAACTTCCGCGATCCACTCACCGAGATTCGCTCGATTCACTACTACCACGCAATCACACGCGGTTGGGGCGATATCGGCTATAACTACCTGGTCGATTTCATGGGCAATGTCTATGAGGGTCGCGTGGGTGGCGACAATGTCGTCGGTGGGCACGCCTACCAGTATGCTTATGGCAGCGCCGGTATCTGTGTCATGGGTTCATTCAGTGTCGCCACCGCCACACCGGAGATGCTGGCCGGATTAACGTGGATCACCGCCTGGGCGGGTCGCTATCTTGATCCCCTGGCCCGATCCGATTTCCACGAGCAGCCGAATCTGCCGACGATCTGCGCCCACCGAGACGTCAACGATAGCTCCTGCCCCGGCGACAGTATGTACGCCGATCTCGACTACATCCGCGAGGCCGTCGCCGAGGTACTGGCGGGCACACGTGACACGATCCCTGATCCCGATTACAGCCCGGGTCAGGTCGTATCCGTCGTCGTCGATTCCGCGAACGTCCGCGAGTTGCCAGGCACTGGGAATGCGATCGTGATCAGCGCTCCCTGGGGAAGCATCTTCCAGATCATCGAAGGTCCCGCCACAGTGGATAGCGAGCAGTGGTATCGCGTGCGTGGCGTGATCGGTGGTGGCTGGATCGCCCAAAGCACATTTGGACCCAGCGATGCCGCACCTCCGGCAGGTGCGTATGACATCGGCGAGACCCTCTATGTCAGTCAGGATCTCGTTAACTTGCGCGATCAGCCTTCCCTTCGAGGCACCATCGTCGGCTCGGTCAACTTTACCGATGAGGTGACGATCACTGACGGACCGATGCCAGCAAACGGCTACACGTGGTATAAGGTCGAATCCACGGGCGGTAACGGCTGGATCACCGAACGCTATCTGAGTTATGAGGAAGATCTGGCCAAGCCAGCGCGACTTGGTGTGGGTGATGAGGTTGAACCGGTGGAGCCGGACGGCGTTGCGCTCCGCGCGAACCCATCCCCAGATGCATCTCGCCTCCTCGGTTTACCTTATGGCACGCGTGGCACCGTCATCGAAGGACCCGTCAACGCTCGCGGTTACAACTGGATCAAGGTCCAAACGGCCATCGGAACTGGTTGGGGTGCGGAGGAGTACTTCGATCTCTCCACTGCCGACGAAGATCCGGAACCAAACTTCATTGCCGGTGATGCCGTAATCGTGGACACCGATCACCTTAACGTCCGGGAATCACCCAGCGCGATCGCCCACGTGGTCTTCAAGCTCAGCGAAGGCGATCAAGCTACCGTTCTACGTGGCCCGGAGATGGGTAACAATATGGCCTGGTATGAACTGGAAGCGAATGAGGGCATCGGTTGGGCTGTCGGCGCGTTCCTCACCAGCGGCGGTGGCGGCGCATCGCGCCCGAGCCTCTCGATTGGCGACGCCGTCTATATCACGACCGATGACGTGAATCTTCGCGTATACGCCAGCGTTGAGACGGAGATCGCGAGCAAGCTGAACAGGAACACCTCCGGAACGGTCCTGGATGGCCCGGAGAAGGCCGACGGCTTTACCTGGTATCACATTCAGACTGGAGATCAAACCGGCTGGGTTTCCTCACAGTACCTGGCCCGTGGCTATGCCGATCCGGCATCAGTCGGTTACAGCAAGGGTACGGGTGTGACGACAGCCGATGGTGAGGCCGTCAATGTGCGTCAGACAGCTGGAGCCAACGCCACCGTCGTGGCGCAGATCAAGGATGGTGATATCGCCACCGTTGGCGGAGGCACGCGTCAGGTCGATGGTTACACCTGGATACAGGTGAACATCAATGGCGTCAACGGCTGGGTCGCGCAGTATTTCATCACACCGAGCGTGGATGCTGCCTTCACACCCGGCACCAAGGTACATGTCATTGATGGTGAACTGAATCTGCGCGATGTCGGCTCACTGGCCGGAGAGATCGTGGCAGTCCTGCCGGACGCGACCTATTGTGAGATCGTCGCTGGTCCAGAACTGGCAGATGGCTATACCTGGTACAAGGTGAGCACCAGTCGCTATGGCAGTGGTTGGGCGGTCGCTGATTTCCTGCGGCGATAGCGGGCAGAGACAAACTGGCACCGGCGAATGGTTACGAGTACACTACTCCGTGATCTGGCACCTTGTGTGCACCGCTGAGCCATGATGATCGCGGTGCGGTTTGTGTTGTCTGTGATTGAAACCACTGATATGGAAGGCGATTACTGTGAAGGTTGTACTCAGACAGGATGTTGAGAAGCTCGGTGAGGCTGGTAGCGTTCAGAATGTGAGCGGCGGTTACGCCCGCAATTTCCTGATCCCACAGGGGTTGGCCGTCTACGCCACCGAGGGTGAGCTGAAGATGGCGGCCCACAATCAGGCCGTCAAGGATCGCAAGATCGCTCGTCAGGAGGAGCAGTTGCGCTCCCTGGCCGAGAAGATTGACGGCCTCAAGTTGAGCTTCGTCGCCCGCGCTGGTGCGAATGGACAGCTGTTCGGCTCCATCGGTTCCGCCGATATCGCTGAGCAGATCAGTGCCAAGATCGGCGAAGAGATCGATCGCCGCAAGGTTGTCCTGAACGATCCGATCCGCCAGCTTGGCGATCACTCCGTCGAGATTCACCTCGTTGGAAAGCTCCGCCCGACCGTTACGGTGACGGTTGCTGGTGAGGAAGTCGAAGAAGCTGAGGAAGCCGTCGAAGAGACGGAAGAGGCTGCTGCCGAGTAGCTCAACCTCGAATAACACACGCACATACGAGCCGGGGAGACGTCGTTATCCTCGGCTTGTGCGTTCCTCGTACAATAGAGTCTGCAACACGGCAGCACGTTGAGGTCCCGCATGGATTCCGCTCTGGATCGCCTACCCCCGCATAATTACGAAGCCGAGCAGGCCGTGCTCGGTAGCATGATCATTGATCGCGATGCGGTCATCAAAATCGCTGCCAACCTTAAACCCGAGTTTTTCTACTCGTCCCAGAATGCAGCGATCTATCAGGCGATTCTCAATCTCTATAATCGTCGTCAGCCAGCAGATCTCATCACCGTCACCAACGAACTTGAGAGCATGGGGATGCTGGACGATGTCGGTGGTCAGCCGTATCTGGCATCGCTGGTCAACAACCAGTTCGTCTCGGTTCACGTTGAGTTCTATGCTGAGGAGATCGAGCGTCAGGCAACCCGGCGTCGTCTGATCGATGCTGGCACCAGGATCGTCGGTATCGGGTATCAAGATGAACTTGAGACACCTGAGGCGCTGGACGAAGCCGAACGCACGCTCCGCAACGTCTCCGCAGATAAGGGCACGCGGGATTTCAAGACGATGCCTGAAGTCCTAAGCGAGCTGTTCGATACACTGCTCAGCGATGAACGCGTTGAGCAACCTGGGGTGCCATCCGGCTATCACGATCTGGACGAGCTTACCGGCGGTTTCCAACGCAGCGATCTGATCATTCTCGCTGCCCGACCAAGTACGGGTAAGTCGGGTCTGGCGTTAGGTTTCGCATATGGTGCGGCTCTCGCGAACCGCAAGCATGTCGGTATCTTCAGCCTGGAAATGTCGGCGGATCAGCTTGTCTCGCGACTCCTCTCCATGGAGACCGGTATCGATACCCATGATCTTCGCCTGCGCCGTTTTCCGCAGAGCAAGCTGCCAAGCCTCTCCAACGCCTTCGGACGCTTGTCCGAAGCACCGATCTACATCGACGACGGCTCGGCCGCGACCGTGATGGATATCCGCTCCAAGGCGCGGAGACTCCAATCCGAAGTTGGTCTGGATTTGCTGATCGTGGACTACCTCCAGTTGATGCAAGGCCGCCGACAGGACTCTCGCGTGAACGAGGTCTCGGAGATCTCACGTGGATTGAAGGGCATCGCCCGCGAACTGAACATCCCGGTTATCGCGCTTTCCCAGCTCTCTCGCGCGGTCGAGCAGCGGGCGGACCACCGGCCAATGCTCTCCGACCTGCGCGAATCCGGTGCAATCGAGCAGGATGCGGATATCGTCATGTTCATCTACCGCGAGGATCGCTACACCGAAACACCGACCGAACCGAATGTCGCCGAGATCATCGTGGCGAAACACAGAAACGGACCAGTGAAGACGATCAAGCTTCACTTTGAACCACGGTTCGCCAAGTTCTCGGACTGGAACACCTTCGGTATGAGCGAGTAGCCATGCCAACCAACGTTCGCATACCTCTCGCGTTCTTAAGAGATATCGTGCCCACCATCACCAATCAGGACGAACTTCACACCACGCTGGCTGTTTTTCGGTTGGCCGCCGAACTCGGGAGCGAGGAGACGCCGATCGCAGAGACCTCGATCATGGCGGACGCCCCCTTACGAACGACGCTCAAGATCACGGGATCAACGACAACACTCGACCGACGTATCTTCGATGCACTCGAACTTGCAGTCGGTCGCAACACGCTGCTGCGATTTGTAGCCACCAGTGGTACTCGCGATTCGGCCTGGTACTACATCAACACACCGGTAACACGATCGCTGGTACAGGCGATGGCGCGACACAGCATACCGGCACCAACGATCGTCTGGGATGGCAGCGAGGCACCGCAGATCGCGATCGATCCTCCCAACGCATTCCGGCTCTACGAGCAGAACATCGGTCCGCTGACACCGATCGTGGCCGATCAGATCATCACGGCAGCCAGCGAGTATCCGGCGGACTGGATCGAGGATGCGATTGGCGAGGCTGTATCCTATAACAAGCGCAATTGGCGATATATCCAACGGATTCTGGAGAACTGGAAGGAATCCGGTCGCGTAGAACGCGATTAGGCAGGCAAGATATGAGACCACTTAACGACTTCCTGAAGAATCATCCAGCAGTCGTCCCCTTCGCGAATGAACCGCTTCCGGTGGAGGACGAGACGCCCGTCTGTCCGAAGTGCGGTGACAAGGGTTTTCTGCGCTACGACGTGCCCGCTGATCATCCGTCCTTCGGCCAGGTCTACGAATGCGACTGTCGTAAGCAGCAGAAAGCAGTTGAACGGATTGATCGGCTGCGCAAGCTCAGCAATCTCAGCGCCTTTACTGGCACCTCCTTCGCGGACTTTGAGATCGTTCCCGGTACCCAGCAGGCGCTGGAAGAGGCGATGGCGTTCGCGCAGGACCCCACACAGCGTTGGCTGGTGTTGAGCGGTCCGGTCGGCGTTGGCAAGACGCATCTGGCGGTTGCCATTGCCCACTTCGTCATCGAGCAGGGTATGAACGCCTACTTCGCAGCGGTGCCAGATCTGATGGATCACCTGCGATCTACCTTCGCACCCGGCTCTGAAGATGCCTATGATGATCGGTTCGAGGAGATTCGCAACGCTCAACTTCTTGTTCTGGACGATCTCGGCACCGAGAACGCAACTCCCTGGGCTCAGGAGAAGCTCTACCAGATCATCAACCATCGCTATGTGGAGCGACTGCCAACCGTTATCACGACGAATGTGGATCTCCGCAAGATCGACGATCGCGTCGCGTCGCGTATGTTGGACTACCGACTGACGACACATGTCGATATCGACGCCACGGATTACCGGCGTCCGGGTGAAACGCGCACACTGCGTCGCGGATCAGGCAGCAGACGACCCTGATTCAGGCGGATATCGCCGGTACTTCGTTGTAGAATGAACGCAAACGATTTCGGTTTGCTTGCCACACCCAAACTCGCTCAATGCGTCAAGGGTGCTATTGTGTGTGCCACGCACAGGGGAATGCACCATCCGTAGCGCCGTGTTCACTATACTTCGGGCCATGAGAGGATGCTGAACTTCAGTTGGGTTGTTGAGCGCCTTTTTGATCCCCGTGCCATAGTCGATATCCTGGTCGTCACCGCCCTCTTTTATTGGGTACTCTGGGTGGCGCAAGGCACACGTGCGCTCAGCGTTATCCGGGGTATCATCTTCCTCTTCCTCATCCTGTTCATCACAGGCGAGGTTTTGCAGCTACGCACACTCAACGCGATTCTCTCCGCCGTTTGGCCAGCCCTGGTCATTGCGATACCGGTTATCTTCCAACCCGAGCTACGACGGGCGTTCGAGCAGCTGGGTCATGCCGGATCGTGGATTCGGAGCCCGTTCCCCAGCCAGGACGATACCGCTATTGAGTCCATGATCGAGGAAGTCGTACGCGCTTCCTATCAGGCTCTCGCGACTGCGCTACGGTGCCCTCATCGTGATCGAACGCGAGACCACATTGCAAGATTTCGTTGCCCGCGGAGTCGCGATCAACGCCGATATCAGTCGACAGCTTCTGATCAACTCTTTCTTCCCGAACTCTCCGCTCCACGATGCGGCCGTGGTTATCGGCTCCAATCGCATTCTGGCAGCCAGTGTCGTGTTGCCACTAACGGACAACATCTCCGCCAGTAGCAGTCTCGGCACCCGCCGCGCGGGCGTTGGCATTACGGAAGAGAGCGACGCCATCGCTGTGATCGTCTCGGAGGAAACGGGACAGATGTCGGTGGCGCATTCCGGACGCCTGATCCGCAATCTGGATCAGGACAGGCTCCGTCGCGTGCTTCGAACGCTCCTGCGTATCGAGGCCACCAGCTCACAGCAAGGCAGCGGTCAAATCGGTCCGTATTCGACGGCTATTTGGTGCCGACAGATCGCGCAATCGTCACCGCGAACCCGCCGCGAAACGACGCCGTCACCATGAGAGACACGACACCCGCACCAGCCCATGTTGTGATACACTGCGGATGATCTCGTCGCATTTGATGCACAAGTACCGCAAGCCGAGATCGTGCGGATAGCAGGTGCTGGGCACAACATTCATCGTAGTCACGCAGAGGAATGGATGGAGCAGGTGCGAAGGTTTGTCGAGGGATTACCCGGTTAGTCAAGCCTATCTATGTGGCACCTGTACTGTGGAGATAGTCCTCGCTCAGTGATTGTCTGGCTCACTAAGTTCACGCTCGATCTGCTCAATAGTCGGTAGTGCGCTCCGCAACTGCTCCGGCAGTGCTTCAACGAGCTGATATTCCGCGATGCCAAATGGTTGCGTCATGTCGCGCAGGGCATATTCCGCAACAACTGTGTTCCTGTTTTTGCATAGCAGTAGGCCGATCGTTAGATCGTCAGTCTCATGAGCAAGCATCTCATCAACCGCGGTCAAGTAAAATCCTAGCTGTCCCAGATGTTCAGGTCGAAACGAACCGGCCTTCAACTCGATAACCACATATCGTCGCAGATGCAAATGGTAGAAGAGCAAATCTATGTAGAAGTCTTCTCCTCCAACTTCGAGGTGCACTTGCCTACCGACATAGGAGAACCCTGCACCGAGCTCAAGGAGGAAGTCAGTGATGTGGCCGACCAGGGCTGCTTCGATCTCTCGCTCCTGGGCTTCGTCGCCAAGACCAAGAAAATCGAGCCGATATGGATCTTTGAGCGACTCTCGAGCTAGATCAGAGTCTGGTTTCGGTAACACCCGCTCGAAGTTCGTCGTTGCTCGTCCCTGGCGCTCGATACGCTTGCGTTCGATTTGCATCACAAGCACATTACGCGACCAGCCAAATTGGAGTACCGCATCGGCATACGCAAGTCGTAGATCAGGGTCCTTCAGTTTCGTTAGAAGCACAATGTTGTGGCCCCAAGGCAATTGTCCAACAGGCTGTTGGACAATTGCCTCTTCAGGCCATGCGTCAGCGAAAGCACGCATATACATCAGGTTTGCGCGAGAGAATCCGCCGAGATCAGGGAAAGACTGCCGCAAATCGTGGGAAAGTCGCTCGACAACCTTTACACCCCAGGCCTGAGCTGCCTGGCGATCAAGAATCTCCCGTCCAATATGCCAGTAAAGGGATAGCAACTCGGTGTTAACCGCAAGTGCAGCACGTTGTTGCGCGGAGTGGATTCGTATCTTAGAGCGTATGCGGGATGTATTGACAACGAGTCACTGATCCGGTATGCCATTGACTATGGCACGTTACTATTCGGTCGATTTCCGTGAACGTGTGCTGGCGTCATTCCGTGCGGGCGTTCCAGCAGATGAAATCGCCATCCTCCTTGGGGTTTCGGTGCGGTCGATCTATCGCTGGAATGAGCTGGAGCGTGAGACCGGTGGGGTGGTGCCTCGTCCCAAGTCCGGTCGCCCTCCGCTCATTGCCCCTGATGCTGCAGGTCTGTTGCAACAGATGGTCGAGGCGCATCCGGCGGCAACCATCGATGAATACTGCCAGATGTGGGAGGAGCGTACCGGTACGCGGGTGAGCCGAAGCACGATGTGCAGTGCCATCAATCGCTTGGGATATGTGCGAAAAAAAGGAGTGTCATCGCCAGCGAACAGCAGGAGGAGGTCCGCACCCGTTGGCGAGAAGACCATGCTGATTTGACGGTATCACCGGTTGTCTTTCTCGACGAAACCAGTACCCAGACCGTGATGACTCGCACCCATGCCCGCGCACCTCGTGGGCAGCGGGCAGTGGCACGGGTTCCCAGAAACCATGGTCGCAATGTCACCTGTGTGGCGGCCCTTGCCATGACCGGTATCACCCAATCCCTGGTCTTTGAAGATGCGCTTGACGGTCCGATCTTCGCCCAGTGGATTCAGGAACGCCTCCTCCCGGCGTTGGCACCAGGGACATCCATCGTCCTGGACAATCTCAGCGTCCATCGGAATGCAGCGGCGCGCATTGCCGTCGAGGCAGCCCGGTGTCGCTTCGTTTTCCTGCCACCCTATTCACCGGACTTCAATCCGATTGAACTCGGGTTTGCCAAACTCAAGGCATGGCTGCGTGGCGTGGAAGCACGGGACTTCGATACGCTGGCAACGGCGATCGGTGAGGGTCTCAACCGGATTACGCCAGCCGATGCACAGGCGTTCTTCCGTCACTGCGGATACCACGATCCACCATGACAGTACTTTCCGCACACGCTCTAGTCGGACCACAACGCTACTGGATATGGCGATAGATATCAGTGCCCGCAACAATGCAAAAAGCGGAGCCTTGCGGCTCCGCCAGTAGTCAGGTCAGACGCTAATCTTCCTCGTCAATATCACCCCGGGAATCACCGGAGGAAATGGACGTCTCCATCTCGTAGGCGAGCAGGATAGCATCCGCCACTTCCTTCATCGACTTGCGAGCGTCCATGCTGGTCTTGCGAATGCGGTGGAACGCCTCGCTCTCGCGCAAGCCATACTGTTCCATCAGCACACCCTTGGCGCGCTCGACCACCTTACGGGTCTCCAGAGCGTCCTTCAGGCTACCAACTTCGTGCTCAAGCGTGCGAAACTCCTCGAATCGAGCGCGAGAGAGCTCGATGACCGGCATCAGCTCGGCCTCACGGAAGGGTTTAACCACATAGCCAACCACGCCGGCTTCTCGGGCACGGTCCACCAGCACCTGATCGGAGTACGCCGTTAGCAGCACCACCGGTGCAACCTTCTCACGCGTAAGCTCCTCGGCGGCGGCGATACCGTCGAGATCCGGCATCTGGATATCCATGATGAGCAGGTCAGGCCGCATACGCTTGGCGAGATCGACCGCGGAGCGGCCATCGCCAGCTTCGGCAACGACATCGTACCCAAGGTGGGTGAGCATTTCCCGTAGATCTAGACGGATGAGAGATTCATCATCGGCAATGATGATTCGCCATCGAGGTGTGGAATCGTGTGCACCAGTCATTGTGCGCCCCATCTTTCGACCGGAGATTGGCGAGATCGTCATTGCATCCGCCAAAATCACAGAACCGTTAACATCATCTCCTGAAAAAGAATCCGGCATGGAGGCCGTTCTGCCACTCATGCCGGGAGAAACTGGTCGGGGCGAGAGGATTCGAACCTCCGACCACCGGTACCCCATACCGGTGCGCTACCGGACTGCGCCACGCCCCGTCGTGCTCTGCCCAATCAAGTATAAAGCACCCCGCGGACGCCTCACAATTGAGACAGAGACCGGGAAGGCAGTGTTGCCACTGCCTTCCCGTGAGTGATTACTTGACTTCGACCTTGGCGCCGACTTCCTCGAGCTTGGCCTTGGCGGCGTCTGCATCTTCCTTGTTGACGCCCTCCTTGACTGCCTTCGGAGCAGCATCGACGAGGTCCTTGGCCTCCTTGAGGCCAAGGGAGGTCAGCTCACGCACGACCTTGATGACCTGGATCTTGTTGGCGCCGGCATCGGTCAGCACAACATCGAACTCGGTCTTCTCTTCCTCTTCAACGGCGCCAGCACCACCGGCGGCTCCACCGGCAGCAGCCACGGCGACCGGAGCAGCGGCGGAAACGCCCCACTTCTCCTCAAGCGCCTTGACGAGCTCGTTGAGCTCAAGCACGGTCAAACCTTCAAGTGTCTCAATGATCTGATTCTGATCGGCCATTTCGGCATTCTCCTGATACGGGTCACACGCCCGCGGTTACGACAAAACTACAATGTTGCGAACGCGTGATGCCTAGTCGGCAGCGGCGTCGCCTCCGCCCAGTTGCTCCATGCGCGCGTTGACCAGATAGGCCACCGAACGGCTCGGACCACTGAGAACGCCCACTGTGCGAGCCATTGGCGATGCAAGCATCCCCACGAGCTTCGCCAGAAGCTCTTCGCGCGAAGGCAGGTTGGAAATCGCCTCGACATCTGCGGCGGACAATGCCTGGCCGTCCATGACGCCGGCCTTGACCTGCAGAATGCGAGAGGTACGAGCGAAATCAGATACCGCCTTGGCGGTACCAGCGATATCACCCTTGGCGAACACGACGGCGGTTGGACCTTCAAGGAAGGTCTCCAGCCCCTCTACACCCGCTCGCTCAGCGGCGATGCGTACGAGGGTATTCTTGGAAACGCGGAACTCTCCCTCGCTGGAGCGAAGCTTGCCGCGAAACTCCTGCATCTGGGCCACAGAGAGACCGCGGTAATCCGCGAGGATGACCATCTGCGATGCCTCGAACTGACTCGTCAGCAGGTCGATTTCGTTACTCTTGCGTACTGTTGGCATACCGTTCACCTCCTTCCTGTTTTGGATTCTGCGGGATTCTCATCCCTTACCTCACGAAAATGCGCCCTGGGCAGACTGCAGCCCAGGGCGCACATCGAAAGGTGATGGTGCATTTCCTGAGCCTCGGTCGGGAATTAAGTGATTGCTCACACCGACTGTCTTCGGCCAGAGAGATTTCCTATGTGGTTCGTGTTAGTTAGCGCTCGCGGCCTTGGCGAACGTGTCATTCACGTCCAGATGGATACCAGGACCCATCGTGGTCGCGATGGCGAGTGTACGACAGTACACACCCTTCAGTCCAGTCGGCTTGACACGATTGATGGCATCAACCACCGCCAGGACGTTCTCGACGATCTGCTTCTCATCAAAGCTCTTGCGACCAATGGTGAGGTGCAGGTTTCCAGTGCGATCGTTGCGGAACTCCACACGTCCACCCTTGAGCTCTCGGATCACATTCGGGAGATCGGAGACCTCACGAACCACGGTGCCAGAGCGCGGGTTCGGCATGAGACCACGGCGACCAAGCACACGACCAAGGCCACCGACCTTGCCCATCTGATCGGCCATGGCGATAGTGGCATCGAACTCCAGCCAACCGCCGTTGATCTTCTGCACCAACTCATCGGAACCGGCGTAATCAGCCCCGGCTTCCAGCGCGATGCGCTCAGCTTCGCCACTGGCGAAGACGAGCACGCGAACGGTGCGACCTGATCCGTGGGGGAGAACCACGGATGAACGAATGGCCTGATCCGCCTGGCGGGGATCAATACCGAGACGGGCGTGAATCTCCACGCTCTCGTCAAAGTTCGCAAAGGCCGCTTTCTTGACCAGCTCTGCCGCTTCCTCGACCGTGTACATTCGATCGCGGTCTACGAGCTTGGCCGCCTCTAGTGACTTCTTACCCATTACATACCTCCGGTGGTGCTAACGAGGGATCATCCCCTCTCCCACTCCTTCAATGATTGCCGCTTAGGCGATCTCAATACCCATGCTGCGCGCGGTACCCTCAACCTGCTTGATGGCACCATCGATATCGATGGCGTTGAGGTCCTTCATCTTCAACTCCGCGATTTCCTTCACCTGATCGGCGGTAACCTTGCCGACCTTGGTGCGAGGATTGGCGGAACCCTTGCTGATACCAGCCGCCTGGCGCAGCAAGTCTGCTGCCGGTGGGGTCTTGGTAACAAAGGTGAACGAACGGTCTTCATACACGGTGATCACAACCGGAATGATCTGACCAGCCTGTGCCTGCGTGCGCTCGTTGTATTCCTTAACGAACTGCATCAGTGGCACACCGTGCTGACCGAGGGCCGGACCAACCGGCGGTGCCGGTGTGGCCTTGCCTGCCGGCAGCTGCAGCTTCACATAGCCGCGAATCTTCTTAGCCAAAACATTATCCTTTCTGGCTTACGTACACGTACCGCCCCTGATACCAGGTTGGGATATGGCGGTTCTGATTCTCCCGAAACAGACGAACTAAACTTCGCGCTCCGCCTGGAGGAAATCGAGTTCCACCGGCGTTTCGCGCCCGAAGAAGGATACCAGAACTTTGATCTTCCCCTTCTCCTGATTGACTTCGTCAACCTCACCGGTGAAATCGGCGAACGGTCCCTCGACAATGCGGACACGGTCGCCCATCTGGAAGGTGATATTGACCTTGGGTGCTTCCTGCTCCATCTCTTCCTTAACGGTGGTGGCGATATCGCCGAGGAGCGGAAGCGGCTTGTTATCTTGACTGACGAATCCGGTCACACCGGGAGTGTTACGAAGCTGATACCAGGTGTCTTCATCCATGAGCATGCGCACGAGCACATAGCCTGGGAAGACCTTGCGCTGCACGGTCTTGCGGACGCCATCCTTGAACTCAACTTCATCCTGGGTAGGAACCATCACTTCGAAGACGCGGTCACCCATGTCAAGGGCCTCGACCCGGCTCTCGATGGTCTTCTTCACCTTGTTCTCGTAGCCCGAGTAGGTGTGAAGCACATACCACTGCCCCTCGATCGGCTGGTCTTCAATTCCGGCGTCGGCCGCGCGCTTGGCGGCAAGGCGCTCTCGCAGTGACAGGCGCTCCATCAGGTTCCTCCTGGTAACGTTGCAGCTGAAGTGGGTGTGTTACCCGATGGCTTCGAAGATCTTGAGCATGGTCCAGTCCAGACCGCCGAGCAATGTACCGACAACCAATGCCAATGCCATGACCAACAAGGTGAGATTGATCGTCTGCTGACGCGTTGGCCAGATGACCTTGCGGATCTCGGACATGGTGTCGTCATAGAAGTTTCGGACGCCCTGGAACCGCTTGGTATCAACGACACGGCTGATACCAGACTTCTGATCCTTCTTCGCCTTGGCGGCTTTGCGTTCGGCAGCACGCTGGGCGTTGCGATCCACGGCTTCAGCGGTCTCAACCGTGGCAATCGTCGCCTCTTGAATCTCATCGGCCTCCGGTGCCACCGTGGCGGTGGTTGGATGCGTAGATCGGCGACGCTTCGCGGTGGAAGATCGTCTCTTGGGGGTTGTTGTCTCGTCAGTACTCACGTGCTGGACCCCTCATTGCTCTCGGTGCCAACCGATCCCCGGCAGGCATATTCCAGTAATCACACATGAATGGGGCGTGCCTCGTGGCTCCGCCCCATCTCCACTCGGTATTCAACCGGGCAGGGCCGGCAGGAATCGAACCCGCAACCTACGGTTTTGGAGACCGTTGCTCTACCAATTGAGCTACGACCCTACGACCGCGTCTCCGCGGTACCTTGCACTATCGCGTTTCGCGATGAAGCTGATGCGTTCGGCATCGTGGGCAGAACTTCTTCAGTTCCAGTCGCCCTGGATCGTTCTTTCGGTTCTTCTCGGTCGTGTAATTTCGCTCACGGCATTCCGTGCACTCCATCGTCACAACCGGCCGATCGACCTTCGACTTCTTGGCCATTGTACTACATCCTGTCCCGGCAAATCAGCGCATGATGAGCCGAAAATAGGTCGCTGGTGCGGGCCGAATCGACCCGCACCAGAACGTCAACTTACTCGATGATGGAGGTCACGGAACCAGCACCCACCGTGCGGCCACCCTCACGGATCGCGAATCGCAATCCCTGCTCGATCGCCACCGGGGTGATCAGCTCCACTCCCATCTGGATGTTGTCACCAGGCATCACCATCTCAACACCCTCAGGCAGCTGGATGATACCCGTCACATCCGTTGTCCGGATGTAGAACTGCGGTCGATACCCAGGGAAGAATGGCGTGTGTCGGCCACCCTCCTCCTTGCTCAACACATACACCTCG
>JAMLHR010000070.1 GCA_023957015.1 Thermomicrobiales bacterium
TGGATAGCACGCCACTCATGTCCCCAGCACCGAAAGAGGCTGGGATCGTGCAGCGTGTGCGAAGACGGCTGAAAGCGCTGGATTCATCCCCCCAACATGTGCTGGTCGCATGCAGCAGCGGCGCAGATTCCGTCGCGCTTACCTGGGTTCTGACGGAGTTGGCGGGACTGGGACTCATTCGGTTGACGATGGGTCATGTCCATCACCATCAGAACGATCATGGTGATGCTGCTGCGGCTACCATCCGCGAGATCGGCAAGCGATTGTCACTCGATGTGCGGATTGCTCATCTCAACCAATCCGACATCGATCGACACGAGGGCGTGGGTATCGAGGAAGCTATGCGACGTGAGCGCTACCTGGCGCTCGCACGCATCGCTACTGAAGTCGGTGCCGATACCATTGCCCTCGCGCATCATCAGCGGGACCAGGCGGAGACGGTGTTGCTGCACCTTATCCGCGGAAGTGGGCTCGATGGCCTCACCGGTATGCGTGAACATGATGAGCGTATTATTCCGTGGTGGAACGATGATCACGAACCAATGACGATTCGCCTCTGGCGACCCTTCCTCACCGAGTCCGCCAGGTCGGTGAAAGAACTGGCGGTCGCCACCGGGTTACCGATCGTGGAAGATGCCTCCAACGCCGATACGCGATATCGTCGCAATGCGATTCGCCACCAGGTGCTTCCCCTCCTGGAGGAGATTGCTGCTGGTTCGACGGCGGCAATCGCAAGATCGGCTACTGTTCTCCAGAATGATCAGGTCGTTATTTCACTGGCAATCGAACATGCCGCGATGACCTGTATCGAAGGCGAGAGCCTGGATCGAAAGGCAGTGCATGATCTGCCGCCCGAGTATCAACCTGGTGTCGTACGATACTGGCTTCAGAGCAGGGGATTGGCGAGCGATCTCGCTCAGGAGAGAATCGACGCCATTTTGCAGTTGGCGGTGCGGAATCGCGGCGGATCACGAATAGAACTCACTGAGGGATGGTCTATCCATCTTAACGATGGATATCTCAGTGTTCGACATCAGGGTTGAGAGGAAAATAGACACAATGAACAAGGCTGAAGGCGTATCCAGGATTCTGATTACGGAGGAGCAGATCTCGGCGGAGATCTCGGCGATGGCAGCGGAGCTTGATGCGGTGTATCAGGACGAGACGCCGCTGGTGATATGCGTGCTCCGTGGCGCGGTTCCGCTCATGGCCGATCTGGTCAAGGCGATGTCTGTGCCGGTCGAAATGGATTTCATGGCCATATCCAGCTATGGCAACTCCACCAAGAGCTCCGGTGTGGTTCGCATTCTCAAGGACCTGGACGAGGAGATCGAGAACCGTCGCCTGATTGTGGTTGAGGATATCGTCGATAGCGGTCTGACGCTGCAGTATCTGCTCGGGCATCTGGGGAGCAGGGGACCGAAAGATATCCGCGTGGTGGCGATGGTGAAGAAAGAGAAACCGGACGCGATCGATGTCCAGGTGGATCGCATTGGCTTCGTGGTGCCAGATGAGTTCGTGGTTGGTTATGGTCTGGACTACCGTGGTCAATATCGGAATCTGCCGTTTATCGGTGTGTTGGATCCGAGTGTCTATGCGGATGTGACGGATCCGATCGACGAGACGGAGTATTAGGTGTCCAGGCAGTCATATTCCTCAGCTGGTGTGAAGGCCGCTCTGGTGGCCTACTTTGTATCGCAGGAATATAACTCCGTTCGGAAACGATTTATGCTCCAGGAGTTGCAGATCGAGGTGCAGGTTATCCGGATAGAAGGCGTTTCCTGCACCCACGATAACGGGCGAAACGAACGCGTGAATTTCATCCACCAGACCAGCACGCAGGGCGTGTTCAGCGATATGCGGTCCGTCGATCGAAATGTCGTGATCGGTCTCAGTCTTGAGATTTCTGATGAACTCCGGATCAAACTCGCGAATAATCTGCGTTTTTGCGCTGTTGGTTGACTGAAGCCTAGAGGAGTAGACGATCTTGTCAGCTGCTTGCCACTGACGTGCAAAATCGTGGATAACATCTGGTTCGTCCGGAAGCTCGTGCGCTGTCTCCCAGTAGACCATCACTTCATACATCTTCCGACCGTAAATGTAAGTGCCGATTGAACTGGCGTACTCGTTGACGAATGTGTGTAGTGTTTCATCCGGAGTTCCCCAGTCAAAGTTGTCGTTGGCATCGGCGACGTATCCGTCAAGAGACGTGATCATCGAGTATATGAGTTTGCCCATATCTGGACTCCTTGAGGCGATACATTCTTTATCTACGTTCGTTGTGTTCGATACCAGGTTGTCGTTGAGGTTTGCTGGAAGCCCGCGTTACGATAGAGCGCACCGGCAGCCTCTGATTCCCATGATAGCTTGATGCGCTCGGCACCCTTGTCCACACGCCTACTGATGCCGACAGTGAGCATCGCCCGGGCGAGCCCCTTGCGTTGGAACCCATCTTCAATACGCACGGGCTCAACCAAACCAACCTTCGTCACCGGATCGAACCAGTAAAGCGAGTATCCGGCAATCAACCCATCCTCAGTTCCGACGGCGAGATCGAGCGACGGATCGTAAAGTGAACACTGGCCAAGACGTTTCTCGATTGTTTCACCATTGCGATCTCGCATCGGGTGGAGGGTACTTAGTTGTTGGGTTCGATCGACGATAGTGAAGCCCTCTGCAACGGTCGCCACCGGAGGACGATTGGCAGCGTTCATCCAGCCGGTGGAATCCTGGCCGCCTGGGGTGAGGTTATATTCCCGCGCCAGAGCAAAAAACAGCACGTCATCATCGTTGACGGGGATATCGAAAGTACCGGAAGGTCTTTCTGTGGTGTGCTGGATCGCCCGTTGCCAGACCATTTTACGGAGGCTATCGTCAGCGCCGGGAACGACAACGGGATCAACCTGCCAGGCTGTCTCCTGAGAGCTTGTCATCCAGATGCCGGCTACAGGACCGTTGGCATCCAGCCAGAAAGTCTTCTCGATATCGTCAGACAGGCGTGGCATTCTCCATGACCACTGGATATCCGCGGCCTCCCAGAGTCCAGCCATGGGATCGACAACACGTGCCCTCTGCAAGAGCCGGGTTGCTAACTCCATTGCCTCGAGACCGGATACCTGAGCTTCCCCAAGCGTCATTCCTGACGTGCCTCCCGCGTGAAAACGCAAACACCTGACCCATGTGGATCAGGTGCAATTTTGCCATGTGGTGGAGACGGGGGGATTCGAACCCCCGACCTCTACAGTGCGATTGTAGCGCTCTCCCAGCTGAGCTACGTCCCCGCAAGGCATGGTGAGTATAGGGGAAATGCACGGGTAGCGTCAATCGAAAGCCGCTGCTATACTGCGTGCGGTACAAACCACGCCCGCGTAGCTCAACGGATAGAGCGTCTGTCTTCGGAACAGAAGGTTGGGAGTTCGATTCTCTCCGCGGGTACCAGTCAAATCTCCAGCAATTAGCCCGGCATCGACCGGGTCTTTTTGTGTCCGTCGCTGTGGATGATTTCCGACCATAATAGTATGATTTTATGGTTCATATGACTTGCATGGAAGGTTGGAACATGAATCGACGAAAACTGGTTGCATCGGTTGGCAGTGCTGTAGCCGCAGCGGCGATGGGACGATCTGCATTGGCGCAGACCCCTGAGTCCGCGAGCGGCGAGACGCGGGAGTTCTCGGATTCGCAGGGGGTAAAGGTGATCCCGGTCAATCCGCAGCGCGTCCTCAGTCTTGGTGAGGAGTTGTTACTCGCCGATCTGCTCGTGTTGGGGATAAAACCTGTCATGGCATCCGGCAACTATCCGCAGGTATTTGTCGGCATTGACCCTGCGCTCACCGAGGGACTGACACCGTTCTCACTATGGGAGATGAATATCGAGGATCTGATCCTGGCAGAGCCAGATCTGATTCTGCTACCGGAGAACTACTATCCCTTCGCGCCTGATGTATTCGATACGATCGCCGAGCTGGCACCGCTGGTGATGCTGCCAACTACCACCGATTGGCAGAGCGACTTTCGCTTCATCGCCTCGGTGTTCGGGCTCGAGAGTCTCGCTGAAGAGAAGATCACCGAGATCGAAGATGACATCGTCAATACCAGGGAGCTGCTTCAGCTGGAAGGCCAGACGGTGACGTTTGCCTCCATCTATCCGGGTGCGACTGATGTGACATTGTGGCTGACGGATCAGGCGCAGATCCTCAACGTCGCGGCTGCACTTGATCTGACGATTGTTCCCGATGCGGCCGATTACCAGACGGATCAGATCGGACGCGTCTGGATTAGCTTCGAGCGTTCGAACGAGATCACCGGTGAAACGCTGATCATGTTGCAGACCACCGGCGGTATCTCAATGGAGGAAGAAGCCAGCTACGAGGAGTACACGACCTCGCAGGCATGGTCGACACTCCCTGCTGTCCAGAATGATCGCGTGTTCGTGATTGAGCGCGTTGGCCACCCCGGGATGGTGCCGGGACGTCGAAGTTTGCTGGCCGAATATCGCCGCATCTTCGGCGAGTAATCGGACTGCACGTCTGATCATCCGACTCTAGGAGAGGCACCCGGAACCACCGGGTGCTTCATTGTGTGGCGGAGATGCTGCGGTACAATCCGAACCATGCGAAGGCACTGGCAGTGAGACGTTTCGGTGCTTCATTTCACACAGCCCATCCTAAAGCGAGGTTGAACGATGCGAGCATGCATTCTCTCAATTGGTTCGGAACTCATGCTCGGTCAGATCACCGATACGAACGCATCCTGGTTGGCACGTGATCTCGCCGAAGCGGGCATTGACCTGGTTCAGGTGACCCAGGTGGGAGATGATCGTGCACTCCTGCTGCGCGCAATGCGTAACTCGCTGGAACTCGCCGATGTGGTGATTTGCAGTGGAGGTATTGGTCCCACCGATGACGACCTGACGCGGGAGACCATCGCTGACCTCGTTGGCGAGACGCCGGAGGTCGATGCGCAGCTTCTGATTGACTTGCGGAAGTTCTTTGAGGATATGGGTCGCGTGATGCCGGAGCGCAACGCCAAGCAGGCGTGGATGATCCCGAGCGCGGAATCGATCCCCAACCCGATCGGCACGGCGCCGGGCTGGTTCGTTTCGATTGGCGATAAGGTCATCCTGACGATGCCAGGCGTGCCGCGCGAGATGTTCCGCATGTGGACCGAGCAGATGCGCCCCCGCGTGCTCGCTCGCTCCGAGCGTCAAATTATCGACACGATTCAGATAAAGACTATTGGTGTTGGTGAATCCGACGCTGAGGAGCGCATTCACGATCTGGTGTTGGCGGGCTATCCGCAGGTGGCGACATACGCCAAGGACGATGGTGTTCATATTCGGGTCACCGCCTCCGGAACGGATGCTGAGGAGGTACGTGCTGCCCGTGATGTTGTCCGCGATGAGATCTACGCCCGACTCGGGCAGTTTATCTGGGGTGTCGATGAGGAGACGCTTGCCGGTGTAATCGGGAAGTCTCTGCAGTCGCGTAGCCTGCGTCTGGCGGTTCAGGAGATCGGCACTGGTGGCGCCTTTGCCTCGCTGCTGTCGTCAGACCCTGCTTCCGCAACCAGTTTCGTGCAGGACGTCATTTTACCGGCCGGGATTGCGGCCGATCACGATGCTCTGGTTTGGCCCAGTGATGACGCCGTTCATGTCTCGATTCGATTCGAGGGGGATATCGATCAACAGGCGGTTCGACGGGGTGAGATGCAGATGATCATCGAACATCCGACCTTCTCGGAACGTATCGAGCGTTCGTGGCAGATTCGCGGCAGTGTGGATGACATCCAGCGACGTATTGGTCTTAACGCCGTGCACGCGTTGCATGCGATACTGAGCGACTAGGCTTCCTGGCTCCATTGATCAATCAACTCCCGTTGGTGGGCGAGCATGCTCGCCCGATCCTCCGGAGTGTGGTCATCCCAACCCAGCAGATGTAGCAGACCGTGGACGATGAGGAAGTGCATCTCATCAATCGTTGACCAGCCTGCCTCGATTGCGTTCTCTGCGGCACGGTCAACGGAGATCATCAGGTCACCACCGACTTCCGAATCTCCCCAGAGGTCATCCTCCTCATCGGCATAGGGGAATGTCATGATGTCGGTGGGTTCATCGATATCCATGAACTCAACATGTGCGGTGCGCATCGTCTCGTCGTCGACAATCTGGATGCCGACGAGCCATGGCTCATCAACCTCTTCCGCGGCCAATACGGAGAAGATCAACGATCGTGCCTGATCCCCGGAGAACTCCGGTGGTAGCTCGGTTTCTGATCTCGAAAGTGACGATGTGCTCGATCACAATGCGACAGCGCGTCCTTTAACGGCACTGGAGAGGCGTCGACCGTCCACGCGACCATCGGCGCGCTGATTGAGCAGCCCCATTACCTTGCCCATGTCCTTTGGACCAGCGGCACCAGACTCCGCGATACCGGCTGCGACGAACGTCGCCAGTTCACTGTCGCTCATCTGCTGTGGCAGATAACGCTCCAGCACCTTGAGCTGACCAGCTTCCTTCTCGACCAGGTCTTGGCGATTGCCAGCGGTGAACTGTTCGATCGAATCCTGACGTTGCTTCACCTGCTGGCGGAGCACCTTCAACTCTTCCTCCGGAGTGAGCTCGCGTCGCTCCTCGATTTCGGCGTACTTGAAGGCGGAAATGATGTAGCGCAGTGCGTCACGTGTCTCGGTATCCCGCGCCTTCATCGCTTCCTTTAGATCGCTCTCCATTTGTGCCCGTACAGTCATACTGATTCCTTTTCTAGCCCAGCGAACCGAGCTTTTTGCCACCCAGCAGATGGATATGGAGATGCGGTACTTCCTGGCCAGCATTGGCTCCGGCGTTGGTCACCAGTCTGTAGCCAGAATCCGTCACACCAAGTTTGTCCGCGACAGCTTGGGTGGTGACAAGGAGCTCGTTCCAGATCCTCTGATGCTCATCTCCGAGTTCATGGACACTGGTGATATGGATCTTGGGGATGATGAGCACATGGACTGGTGCTACCGGATTGATGTCGTTGAATGCAACAACATTGTCGGATTCGGCAATGAAGTCTGTGTCGAACTCACCATTCGCGATCTTGCAGAAGATGCATGTCTCATCATAGGCTGTCATGGGGTGCTCCTTTGAGAATCACCACTATCAAGGAAGATTATGCCAGATGCCTGAGTTGCCCGAAGTCGAGACAGTCAAACGCATACTGGATCCGCTGATTATGGGGCGAACGATCATATCGGTGGAGGTTGATCCGGACTTTCCCGGTGTACTTTGCGGACCAGATGGTGTCGATGCCAGCCGAACCTTACCCGGCCTGTCGCTCCAGAGAGTCTCCCGTCGCGGCAAGTATCTGATTGTCGGTCTGTCCGATCTGTGGCACCTGATCGTGCATTTGCGGATGACCGGTCGGTTGTTGGTGGTCGATCATGATACTCCGGCGGTCAGATTCGAGCACTTGCGGATGGCGTTGGATGACGGCAACGACATCCGCTTCGCCGATCAGCGCAAGTTCGGACGGGTGGAACTGGCAACCATTGAGGACGTGAAGGCGCTGGATCGTAGACTCGGTGTCGAACCGCTGACGCACGGGTTATCGCCGTATCGACTGCAGGAGCTTTTTCGGGGGCGCAAAGCGCCCGTAAAATCGGCGATGCTGAATCAACACTTGATTGCTGGGCTAGGGAATATCTACGTCGATGAGGCGCTGTTCCGCGCGGGTATCCATCCGTTGACGCCCGCAGGCGACCTTAACCTGATCCAGATCACCGCGTTGGTGGAAGCGATTCAATACGTGCTGAAGCTTGCGATCCGTAATCAGGGCACAACCTTTGCCAACTTCGAGAATCCGTACGGTGAGGCGGGCGGTAACAAGTCCTATCTGCGTGTCTATGGAAAGGGGAGGCGGGGAGAGCCGTGTCCGCGCTGTGGAGCGGAGTTGGAGCGATTAGTGATCGGTGGTCGCGGCACTGTGTACTGTCCGCTTTGTCAGCCGCAAGAAGTGTGATTTGGTATACTGCCGTCAATACGTGCGGAAGTAACTCAGTTGGTAGAGTACCTGCTTCCCAAGCAGGCTGTCGCGGGTTCGAGTCCCGTCTTCCGCTCCAAAGAAAGCCTATGGAATCAATGAAAACGGCCACTCGCATTGAATGGCCGTTTCGCTATTCCTGAAAATGTGGCCATTTTGTGGCCATTGCTCGGAAGAAGTGGCCATGTTGTGTCCGCCTAATCGCGCTCTTCCGTGCATCATTGCGGCCCGTGCTCCAGGAGCTTAATCACAATCACGCGACAGGCTTCCCGGCCACAATCCGGACACTGTGAAGGCGGTACGCGCTGCCCTTTGTGTGGGAAGACAACGACAATCGGCGGCCACGTTCTACACGTCTCACATCCGACGGTTCGGATTGCCGCTTCCAGCGCGGCTATTCTTCGTTCCATTGCTACTTCACCTTCCGGAGTAGTGGCGGAGCGTTCCCGATTGCCGTTTCCAGCGCCGCTATTCTGTCCGCCATTTCGACTTCACTTGTGATTGCGACGGCGGCCCGTGCCAGTGCAGCAATGGCAGTGGCTTCCGACGGAGCCATCTCACCGTCTTTCACTGCGAACATGCAAGATTTCAGAATCGCGGCCAGGTCGCCAAGCCCGACGGTTGCGCCGAGCTCTGCCCAGTGCTTGGCCAGGCGGCGAGCGCTTGCCTTACCTTCACCACCGCGCCGCTTGGCTTCCTTGAGCGTTTCGCGGCTCTTCGGGTCATGTGCCATACAGAACTGACTACCGGGAATGGCATTTCCCTTGCACGGGCTTCCAGCCTTCGTTATTGCCGAGCATTTACCGACCATCGGCGAGCATCCTTTCATTCGAGCCGTTTAAACGGCCTGTAAGCGCTTCTACGTTCGTTTCCGGGTCAGTACTCATGTGGCGGCGCTCTGTCGCGTGGTGAATTAGCAGGCGTCAACGGCGTACCTTCCTGTTGTCGCACGGAAGCTGCCGGTAGAAGTTCGCGCACGGGCCCAGGCATCCACACGCACCCTTAGCGAAACAATCCGGCGCGGTGACGTATCGGCGTGTGGTTCGGAGCACCGGGTCAGTCTCACCGATACAGTGTTCCTGCAATTTGGAGATAATCGCTTCCCGATGTTCTTTCAGCTCGGCCAGCAGTTCCGGGCTTGGCTGGTTGCGGGTGATGCTCGGCTTGCCGTCCTTGAGCGCGATGTCCGCGCCTTCGGTGTAGCAGCGCCGGATGATATCGAGCGCGTTGGTGTTGGTGTTCAAAATTCCAGACTCCATTCTTCTTCGGGTTCGGGCGGTGTTTCGGTCAAGGGTGCCAAGTTCCTTAAGTTGGCATTGTTGGCATCCTTGGATTCTTGGCACTCTTGAATAGCGTGGCCGTGCTCGGCGGCAATGTCCGAATGTCCGCGTGGTTGTGGGAAGGGTGCCAAGGGTGCCACGTTGG